>JAABTK010000014.1 GCA_011389885.1 Gammaproteobacteria bacterium
GGTAACGAGGGGAAACCGGCAAAACTAAAGTTTTGCACTCCGGCCGACTGCTTGGAAACCGGCAAAACTAAAGTTTTGCACTCCAGCCGACTGCTTGGAAACCGGCAAAACTAAAGTTTTGCACTCCAGCCGATTGCTTGGAAACCGGCAAAACTAAAGTTTTGCACTCCAGCCGATTGCTTGGAAACCGGCAAAACTAAAGTTTTGCACTCCAGCCGACTGCTTGGAAACCGGCAAAACTAAGGTTTTGCACTCCAGCCGACTGCTTGGAAACCGGCAAAACTAAAGTTTTGCACTCCAGCCGAACGCTTGGAGCGCGTAGGATGGGCAAAGGCGCTCCCCCGTCATTGGCTTGGGTCGCGATCTAACAGCGCCGTGCCCATCGCAGGCGCTCGTGAGGGGCACGGCGCTGAAAGGTTGGCGGATCTTTGAGGGTTTGCGGGAGCGCCTTTGCCCATCCTACAGGGGAGGTGCGAAGGCCGCGGCGCTTGGAGTGAAAAACTTTAGTTTTTCCCGAGCGCAGCGAGGTTGGCAAGGGCCCCGAGCGGGTTTATCCAGCGCCTGGCGTTTCGGTATCACCCCGAAACCCCGGGGCGCATGCAAAACTAAAGTTTTGCACTCCAGCCGAGCGCTTGGAGTGAAAAACTTTAGTTTTTCCCGAGCGTAGCGGGCATTAAATGCGCCTTTCTACGGCTGGCGGGTGATATTTGCTTTTAATCTGCCGCTTTCGGGTCCGAACCGTGACACGCCAAGCAGAGCTTGCCAACAGGCATTACCAAGCGGAGCTTGGTAACGAGGGGAAACCGGCAAAACTAAAGTTTTGCACTCCGGCCGACTGCTTGGAAACCGGCAAAACTAAAGTTTTGCACTCCAGCCGACTGCTTGGAAACCGGCAAAACTAAAGTTTTGCACTCCAGCCGATTGCTTGGAAACCGGCAAAACTAAAGTTTTGCACTCCAGCCGAGCGCTTGGAAACCGGCAAAACTAAAGTTTTGCACTCCAGCCGACTGCTTGGAAACCGGCAAAACTAAGGTTTTGCACTCCAGCCGACTGCTTGGAAACCGGCAAAACTAAAGTTTTGCACTCCAGCCGAACGCTTGGAGCGCGTAGGATGGGCAAAGGCGCTCCCCCGTCATTGGCTTGGGTCGCGATCTAACAGCGCCGTGCCCATCGCAGGCGCTCGTGAGGGGCACGGCGCTGAAAGGTTGGCGGATCTTTGAGGTTTTGCGGGAGCGCCTTTGCCCATCCTACTAGGGGCGAGGTGCGAAGGCCGCGGCGCTTGGAGTGAAAAACTTTTGCTATGTTCAAGGTGCGGTCTATGCGTGATTCAGGTAGCCCTGATCGGGGCGCGGGAGCGCCGGGGGATGGGTGACACCGCGGGAGCGGTGTCACCAGCAAGATCGCGGATCAGGTTGAGCGGGGATTGGCGGAGACAGTGGACGAGTCCTACGCGGGGTTTTAGGCTCATGGTCACTTCTCCGAGGAGATGCCGAGGGCGAACCAATAGGGCTCGAAGCTCTCCTCGACGATGGCTGCGGCCAGTTCCAGGAAGGGTTCGTAGTCCTCATCCACATGGGCGGCGTCCAGGGCCTGGTAGTAGGCCAGTCGTCGTTCCACGGGAAGGATGGCGGCGGGAAAGCCGTTCTTCATCAGCTCCAGGTTCGTCAACAGGCGAGCGGTGCGCCCGTTGCCGTCGGTAAAGGGGTGGATTTTCACGAAATCGACATGCAGGCGGGCCGCGCGTTCCACCGGGTGCCGGGTGTCGGCCTGGTGGCGATAGCAGGAGATCAGGGCCTCCATGTCGCTTGCCAGTTGCACGCTTTCGGGGGGACGGTGGCGGGCGCCGGCGATGGTGACGTTGATGCGGCGATAACGCCCGGCGTTGTCGTCGTCGATATTCTTTAGCACCAGCCCGTGGATGTTCTTGATCTGCCATTCGGAGAGTGGTTCCTGATCCCGCACCAACTCCTCTACGTACTGAATCGCGTCCCGGTGGTTGATCGCCTCGAAATGTTCCCGCAACGACTTGCCGCCTACCGTGATGCCCTCCAGCACCACCCGCGTCTCCTTGAGGGTCAGGGTATTGCCCTCGATGGCGTTGGAGTGATAGGTCCAGTCCACCACCAGGGCCTCGTGGAGGTTTTCGAGGGCGGCCTTGGGGAGGGGGCGGTGAGAATCCAGTAGCGCCTTGAGTTTGTCGAGCTTTTCAAATGGGGTCATTTTCGTTTTCTGTCATTGCGCCGATAGCGGTCGCGGATTTCGCCCGCGCGGGATTAGTTTTGGAGCCTGGCTTCGTTGGGGATGGCTTCATCCGGGCTACTTGCTGGTTGAACAGGGCTTGGCGGCGATCCTGGTCGAGTCCTTCGAGGTTCATGGGTTGGGGCAGCTAGGGCTGCCAAGACCCAAGCTCCCAAGCTGGGGCTTGGGAACTAGCAAAACTAAAGTTTTGCACTCCAGCCGACTGCTTGGGGTGAAAAACTTTAGTTTTTCCCGAGCGCAGCGAGGTTGGTAAGGCCCCGAGGCGGTTTTGTCCAACGCCCTGGGCGTTTCAGGATAGCCAACCCCCCGGAAACAGGCAAAACTAAAGTTTTGCACTCCGGCCGACTGCTTGGGGTGAAAAACTTTGCTTGGGAACCCGCGTCTTGGCCGCTCTGCTGCCCGAACCTCGCCAAGCGGGGCTTGGACGACGGCATTCCTAAGGCCGGGGCTTGGGCGCGCTGAAGGCCAAGGCCATTCGTCGCCTGCATCGCGCTTGCAAAGCGCCCCCACAGGCGGCGCTGCGGCTTTTTCTCGTCACGCCGCCCGGCGGCGTAACGCATCATGGCCGGCGCTGGTTGGGGATGGTGCGTTACGGCGCGCGGCAATGCGGTTGTTCGCGCTGGTTCCCAATCTTGATCGTTCCTACGCTCCAGCGTGGGAACGATCGAAAGGAGGTTCATACCAGACTCCAGTCACGGATATAGACGAACGCTATTTTGACAGGTTACGCGGTTGAATGCAGCTGTGCGGGAGTCGTCGGTTAATGGCCAAGAGGAGATCGTGGGATGAAGGCGTTCGACCTCGGTTCTGCTAACCCCATCTCGTCCGATCGCCGGTGAATGGGGTGCATATCCGGCCAACCACGTTCCCCTCGTTCCCACGCCCCAGCGTGGGGCGTGCCTGGCGGGCGCTTCGCGCCCACAGCCAGCGATGCCCGCGCCGCGCGGGGCGTCACGGGTCGTCTGCTCGTGCATGGCTTGTGACCATTTGCGGTCCTCCGGCTAGCTGGGGGGTTGGCGCGAGTAAGACGCAAGTCCCGCGCCGGAGTGCGGGAAAGGGCTTAATCCGCAACCGCGCGGCAGCGCGGCTTCGCTCGGGTCCCCGGCGCAGGGGCGCCGAGCATGCGTGACCACGCTGGAGCGTGGTCACGAGGGGCAAAGGCGCTCCCCCGCCATTGGTTTGGGTCGCGATCTATCAGCGCCGTGCCCATCGCAGGCGCCTGTTAAAGAACCACGGATAGACACAGAGTGGTGAATGGTGATTGCGCTGGTTCCCAAGCTCTGTGGGAACCCGCGTCGTAAAGATCCCGCCTGCCGTTTGCTGCGCGATCGCTTGTACAGGCGTCCGTGTTTGGTGAACCAGGTCAGAGGTCTGCCTGTCGCGCAGTTCGCGGTGGAGTTGAAGCCCGGGCTCTGGGTGTGGAGCCCGGGCCTCGGTCTGGCAATGGGCTGTTTCGCCCCTTAGCGCTGGGCGAAGGTGTCTTGAAACAGGTTGCCGGCCCAGTCGAACATTTCGTCGTAGTATTCACGGCTGGGGTGCGCGGCTTCGCCCATGGACTCGGGGACGGGCTGCATGGCGCCGCTGGCCGGGTCGTAGCGGAAGACGCCGGTGAGGAAGGACGCGGTATCGGCGGTGATGGGGGTGTAGCAGGCCGAGTTGGTCTTGGGCGAGGCCAGGGGTTGGCCGCCGTTAAGTAGTCGGATTACCGCGTCCGCGCAGATCTTGGCCTCGGAGTTGGCGATGTGTCCCGCCTTGGGTTGGCCGGTGCCCTGGGCGTCGCCGATGATATGCACGTTGGGGACGGCGGTGCTGGCGTAGCTCAGCGGGTCCACCCCGGCCCATTTGTCGCCGCCGCTGTTGGCGAGCCCGGCGTCGCGCAGCAATTGGGGGGCGCGGTGGGGCGGGATTACGTTCAGGGTGTCGGCCTGGAATTCGCCTACGTTGGTGGTCAACACCCGGGCGGCGGAGTCCACGCCCTGCACCTGGACGTTGGTGCGGTAGTCGATGATGCCGGCGTAGAGGCCGTTGAAGGCGGTCTCGAAGGTGCGGCGGGCGGCGGTGATGTTGGGGTTGGCGTCGAGCACCGTGACCCGCGAGCCGGGCTTGTGGCGTTGCAGAAAGTCGGCCACCGCGCAGGCCCGCTCGTAGGGTCCGGGCGGACAGCGGTAGGGGGCCGGCGGGATGCTGAGGACGAAATCGCCGCCGGCGGGCATGGCCTGAAGTTGCTGCTGTAATAGCAGGGTCTGGTCGCCGGCCTTCCAGGCGTGGGGCACGCGGTTTATGTCCAGGCCGGGCACGGCGTCGAACTCCACCCCGGGGGCCAGGATCAGGCGATCATAGGCCACGGACCCGCCGCCGGCCAGGCTTAGGGTTTGAGCGGTGGTGTCGATGCCGGCCACCCGGTCATGGCGCACCCGTACGCCGAAGCGCGAGCGCAGGTCGGCATAGTCGAAGGTGATGCGGTCGAGCCCCAGTTCGTTTACCACCACTAGGTTGCTGAGCACGCAGGAATGGTACTGGGGGTTGGGTTCGATCAGGGTGACCTCCAGCTGCGGCGCCCAGTGCTTGAGGTACTTGGCGGCGGTGGCCCCGCCGAAGCCCCCGCCCACCACCACCACATGGGCGTTGGCGGCGGCGCGTAAGATGCCCGGGAAGGTTGCAACCCCCAGGCCGAGGCCCAGGGTCTTGAGGAAATTGCGGCGAGTGCTCATAGCGGTTTCTCCAGCGTGGTCAGGGAAGGGTTCGTGTAGACGGGTCGGTTTAGTCATCGTCACCCTCCCGCTCGTTGTCATCGTCATCGTCATCGTCATCGCGCTCGCTATCGTCATCGCGCTCGTCATCGCTATCGCTATCGCTATCGCTATCGCTATCGCTGTCGCTGTCGCCTCCCGCATTCAGCCCGCCGAACCAAGCGGCGATGCTCTGCACCTCTTGAGCCGTGTAGCCCAGGGCCTGAAAATGCATGATCCCGTCGTCTTCGAGTTGGAATTCGCGGAACTCCTCAATCAGCTCGTCGGCCTCCTCGGTCAGGCCGTCGATGCCGGTGTAGGAGACGCCGTCCGGCCCGTGGCATTGGGCGCATTGGCTGGCCAGCAGGCGGCCGGCCGAGGCGGTGGTGATCTGCGGGTCATTCGCCCCGGGGGGCGTGGGCTGGAGGTCGTCGTCGCCGTCGTAATTGAGGTCGTCATCGGCCCAGCCGTCGCCGTCGTGATCGCCCGCATCGGCCGGGTTGTCGGTCACCGTCAGCCGAACCCGCTCCAGGGCCTGGCGACCGCCTACCCAGTTATCGCTCTGCATTACGTTGCTGCCGCTTTGGGCGAGCACCAGAAACAGCGGGTAACTGCCGGGCGGCAGGCCTTCGGCGGAGAAGCTGCCGAGGTCCACCTCGCCCCGAAAATCCCCCGCAGCCACCGGGGCTGGGCTGTCCGAAAAGCCTTCGGGACCGAAGAAATGCAGCTGGCCGTAGGCCTTCATGGCTAGGTAGAGGTCGCCCTTCGCGGGCGTGTCGAAATAGGCCTGGGGTGCGATGGTCTGGTTCGGACCGGAGATCAGGCTGCGGTCGAGCCGCAGCTCGTAGGCCTGGGCCGTGCTCAGGCCCATTGCGCCGAGCAGCAGCGCCCCGGCGGTCAGGGGAATGGGGTGTTTCATGGTGTTCGCCTCCTGTTTTTCGGTTGGTACTGCCTTTGGTGGGAACGGGCCTCGGGTCGCTCCCGTCCTCTGCCTATGTAGTCTGCCGGGTCAACCTTAACCGAACCTTAAATCCCGCACCGGAGGCGGCGGGCGGGGCTTTTTTGTGCCGGTTTTGGGATTACGGCCTGGGTGGGCGCCCCAGGGGCGATGGTCAGATTGGGCGCAGAGCCCTCGGGTGCAGAGATCGATTCGGCCTCTTCGCGCCCCAGCGGCCTCGCCCCGCAACTACCGAACCTTAAAGCGTATAGGCCACAAGGGAATCTCAGGCTTGCACTAAGTTTGAGGTTGGTTACACTAGCGGCGACTCGGCCTAGACTGGTTCCAAAGTGGGATTCGGTCACAAGGCCGCATATTGGATCGGGTCCGTGCGACCTGAATCGTGAACGATAAAAATATGAGGACCGCTATGAGTCACAAAACAACCCTGACGCTGATTTCACTCGCTGTTTCGATGGCCGCCGGCGGCGCATCCGCCAAAGAGCCCATTGATCCGATCCGGCCGGTTCAAGAGATCAATCTGGCCCAGGTGGAGCTGGGCAAGAAGCTCTACTTCGATCCCCGCCTCTCTAAGTCCGGCTTCATTTCCTGCAACTCGTGTCACAACCTGAGCATGGGCGGCACCGACAACATCAAGACCTCCATCGGCCACAACTGGCAGCAGGGGCCGATCAATGCGCCCACGGTGCTGAATTCCAGCCTCAATTTGGCCCAATTTTGGGACGGTCGCGCCAAGGATCTCAAGGAGCAGGCCGGCGGCCCCATCGCCAACCCGGGTGAAATGGCCTCCAACCACGTCCTGGCGATCGAGGTGCTGGAATCCATCCCCGAATACCGGGTGGAGTTCAAGCAGGTCTTCGGCACGGAAAAGATCACCATCGATGAGGTGACCCAGGCCATCGCCGAGTTCGAAAAGACCCTGGTCACCCCCAACTCGCCGTTCGACCAATGGCTGCTGGGTGACGAAGACGCGTTGACCGCCAAGGAGAAGGAAGGCTACGCGCTGTTCAAAAACAGCGGTTGCGTGGCTTGCCACAACGGCGAGGCCGTGGGCGGCAACTCCTTCCAGAAGATGGGTGCGGTGGAAGCCTACCAGACCGATAACCCCGCCGAGGGCCTGAGCGCGGTGACCGGCAAAGACGCCGACCGCTTTAAGTTCAAGGTGCCCACCCTGCGTAACGTGGAGCTGACCTACCCGTACTTCCACGACGGCGAGGCCGAGACCTTGGAAGAGGCGGTGGAGCTGATGGGCCGCCTGCAGCTCGGCAAGAAGTTCACCGAGGAGGAGAATGCCAAGGTCGTGGCCTTCCTGAAGAGCTTGACCGGTGATCAGCCTGCCTTCCAAATGCCGATCCTGCCGCCGTCCACCGCGAAGACGCCGCGTCCGCAGCCTTTCGGCGAGGATTCCTAAGCCCGCAGGGGCGCAAGCGCCAAAAGCCGGTTGATTACGGCTAGGCCCGCCGCGCTGGGCGGGCCGTGATGGTCTGAAGGCGCTGTTCCAAAAAAAGCCCCGGCCTTGAGGTCCGGGGCTTTTTTTTGGCTAGTGCGGCTGCGCGCAAATAGCGGAAACAACGCCATTTAGGATCGCAGAGGGTGCCGAGGGGATTTTGGTTAAAAACTGGGGGGCCCATGGGCGGTTGGTTGCATCAAGGGTTCCCTCCCCGGTGCGGGGCGGGACCGCATCATGGTCTAGTCACGCCCCCCAAGGCGTGTTAGGTTCCGCCTGTAGCGAAGGGGGGTATTCGCGCCCATTCGCGGTTCAATGGCCCGCTTCGCCTCGGTCCCGCACGAGTCCAAGCGATGCGCCGCGTTCCTCGGCGCAGCCTATTCCCGGCACGAGCAGAGCGGCGCCGAAGGCCCTATCAGGGCGCTAAGAAAAAACCTTTTCCTCTCTGCGCCCTCTGCGGTTCTCCGCGTGCTCTGCGTTCCGAGGGCGGCTGGGTTGTTTCCGATACTTAGGCGGGGTCGCACTAGCCGCTCAGAATCCGAAGATGCCGACGCCTTTTTTTTCTTCCGCCGGCGGTTTTTCGGTGGTCGCGGGGCCGCTGCCGATCGGGCCGGGGCCGGAGCGCTCCATGTAGAGCACCGGCGAGGGGCGGGTGTTGGCGCCGGGCTTGAGTTTGACCTTGGGGTCTACGATTTCCACCAGGCGCCAGCCGTCGGCGTAGAGGTCTTGCAGGGTGGGGTGGTAGTCGGGGTCGTCCATTTCACACCGAAGCTTGGAGCCGGTAGTGGGCAGGTAGTAGTAGACCGGGTTATTGGGGATGGCATCATCGACGATGCAGGCGGTGACTTCGCCGGCCTCCACCATGGAATAGCCGCCCATCAGCAGACAGCAAAGGGCGAAGCGTCGAATCCTGGGTTCCATTGAGTTCTCCACTCTTTTTTACGGGTCGGGTGATGATACCCGATTCCCGGAGGCATTCAAAGCCGCTCGGGGCTGCTTTCTCGCCTGGAGTCGCCTTCGCCTTCTTTTGGGATGGCGACGGCAGGCGCTGCGCCGATGACTAACCCGGCTGGCCATCGATGCGCGGGCGCAGCAGCACCGGGGTGTAGACGGCGACGAAGATCGCGAAGGCGATGATCCAACACAGCCCGGCCAGGACCACCCACAGCACCCACCAGGCGGGGACCAAGGCCGGACCCAATGCGCGAAACAGCGCGCCGAGGTTGAGCAAGACGAAGGCGACCGCCATGGCGCGGGAGGCCTGCATGGGGCGGCCGGTGTGGCCCAGCGAGACCCGGGCCATCATGCCCAGGGTGACTACGCCGATCAGGCCGACGGTGAAGGCGTGGATGGCCGGCGAGGGCGTGATCAGGCCCCAGTGAGCCAGGGCCTGTAGTAGGAAGGCGACGGCCACCCAGGCGTAGCCGATGATCAGCACCCAAAGGATGGGCAGGCGCCACACGCCTTTATGGTGCCAGCCCGCCAAGCGGATGGCCTGTAGCGCCGCCATCCCCAAAGAAATCCAGCCGGACCAGTAGCCGTGGGGCTCCGCCAGGTGGGCGAGGATCAGCAGCAGCATGCCGCCGAAGGTGGCTCGCTCTACCCAATCGCGGTTTTTTGCGTCGCTTGCGGGCACCGCCCGCTCCACGAAGAAGGGGATCACCCGCCCGCTCACCCATAGCAACAGCAGCACGATCAGGTCCAGCATCAGCAGCGTACCGGTGCGTGCGGTGTGCTCGGTCCAGCCCAAGGCCTCGCCATGCACCAGGGCGTTGGCGCCGGCCATGGTCAGCAGTAGCGGGATGAACAGGCGGTTGACCCGGCTTTTGCCTTGCCACAAGGGGCGCCAGAGGGCGAGGGTCAGCAGCGGCAGAAACAGTAGGTCGGTGACCGCGATGGCGAGCCCCGGCAGGCCCGGGATCCAGGGCAGGATGCGCGGGATCAGCCATACCGCGGCCAAGCCCGCCAGCACGCCGCCGACGGGGGTGTCCAGGCCAGTCCAGTTGCGCACCGCGGTGAGCAGAAAGCCGCCGAACACCGCGGCGGCGTAACCGAACAGCATTTCGTGGCTGTGCCAGCCCACAGTGCCGTAATAGGCGTCGGGTAAGAGCCCGGCATGCCACAGGCCCACCCACAGGCCCATCAGCAACAGCCCGCTGTAGCCGGCGAGCAGGAAGAACGGGCGAAAGCCCAGCGCGAAGGGGGCGTAGCCCGGGGGCGGTTGGGGAGTGGCTTCGGTGAGGTGCAGTGTGGTCATGCCGGGGTTTTGGGGGCCAATTCAAGAAACACAAGGAAGGGAGCAGGATACAGGCGGCAGCGGCGGTTGGGATTGATCTGGCTCAAGCGATTGGGTTAGGTTGGCCTGATGGATCGATTGTCAGCAGGGCGCTGCCGATGGGCTGGCCGATAGGCGCCTATTACGCCTGCGCTTAAATCACGGAAACAACGCCATCCAGGAACGCAGGGGGCGCAGGGGAGCGCAGGGCGCGCAGAGGAGGTTTTGCTGGCTTGCGCCTGCCCGGCGCCAAAGCGCCGCCTAGCCGCTTGGAGTGCAGCCCTCGGGCTGGGGGAACGCAGGGGGCGCAGGGGACCGCAGGGCGCGCAGAGGAGGTTTTGCTGGCTTGCGCCTGCCCGGCGCCAAAGCGCCGCCTAGCCGCTTGGAGTGCAGCCCTCGGGCTGTGCGGGTTTCCGGTTACACGCCCGGGCCAAGGCGTGTAAGCCCCGAGCCCGCAGTCATACAGGGGGTGGGCAAGCGAAGTGCATTCGCCGCTGAGGCGGCGGGTGTCGGGTGCGGCGCTGATCCTTTCAATCGAAACGCCTCTCTGCGCCCTCTGCGGTTCTCCGCGGGCTCTGCGTTCCGAGAGCGCCCGGGTTGTTTCCGATACTTGGGCGCGGCTGTACTAGTCAACCGGAGCACGGTGTTGTTGCGGCGCGAATGAAAGGAATTTCGACGGCTTTCGGTTATGATCGGGTCGCCGCCGGCGGATCGGCCGCCGGTTCCATCTTTCAACCTCAAACGGATTCCCATGCAACAACGATTCCTCGACCTCAAGGCGCATATTGAACACCTGCAACCCCAGGTTCCAAGGCTAAGCGAGGCCTTTTACCGGCGCCTGTTCGATCTCGCGCCGGAGATCGAAGGGGTGTTCCGCCCCGACCCCCAGGCGCGACTCGCCAAGTTCACCAACCTGCTTGCCACCCTGGCCAATTTGAAGCACTTCGAGCAGATTAGGCCGGCGCTGCGGGCCTTGGGTCAACGCCACCTCCAGTACGGGGTCAAAAACCACGATTACGGGTTGGGCAAGCGGGCGCTGCTGGATGCGTTGGCCGAGGTGGAAGGGGCGCGCTTTACGCCCGAACTCCACGACCTGTGGCGCGATTTGCTCGATATGTCGATCGCCGTGATGGTGGAAGGGGCCAATGCGGCCATGCAGGCCCTCGGCGGCGCCGAACTCATTCGCACCGAGTCCGGTGCAGGCGAAGCGGCCGTTGCGGACAGCACCCTGTTGGCTGAGGTCGGCGGCTGGGAGGTGATTTACCAAATCCATTTGGCCTTCTACCGCGAGCTGTTCGATGAACCCTGGTTAGAGCGTTTCTTTTGGGGTAAACACGAGGATGTGCTGGCCCGTAAGCAGACCGATTTCCTGGTGGCCTGCATGGGCGGTCCCAATCACTTCAGGGGCGAGACCCCGGCCATGAGCCACATGCACATGTTTATCACCGACGAGATGCTGGATGTGCGCGAGACGATCCTGCGTCGCGCCATGACCGAAGCCGGTCTCTCGCCGCAGATTCAGGCGCGCTGGCTGCGCATCGATAACGCCTTTCGCCCCGCCATCGTCAAGCACAGCGTGGACGAGTGCGTCATGCGCTGCGTGGGGCAGCGCCCCATCGTGGCCAAGCAGCCGCCGGATTACCGCAAACCGACGCTCGATTAAGGCCCGGGCGGTTGCCTGCGGCGGCACGGGGCGGCGGTCTTCAGCGGTTGTCCGAGAATGGGCGCCGTAGCGAGGGGGGCATTTTGAGGCGGTTTTCTTGCTCACTTTGAGGCGCATAGTGGGATTACTGCACGAAAATGGACGGGGAATCGGACCAAAAGGGGCTTTGCGCAGTCGATTCTTCCATGCTCGGACAGGCCCTTAGTCCCCCTGATCGGGTTTGCATTCGCGGGCCGGGTGGTCTAGGGTTTCGTTTCATAGCTGTCGAGCACGCTGGCGCCCGAGCCTTTCATTGGGGCCTGGTGTTTGCGTCGGCGGATGATTTCAATTCCTTAGAGATAGGAGCAGACACGATGACGCAGGCGGCCAACGGCAATACGGTCAAGGTTCATTATGTGGGCACCCTCAGCGATGGCACCCAGTTCGATTCGTCCCGCGAGCGCCAGGAGCCGATTGAGTTTACCCTCGGCGAGGGGCAGATGATCCCCGGCTTCGAGGCGGAGGTCATGGGCATGACGGAAGGGGATTCCAAGTCCTTTGCCATTGCGCCGGAGCAGGCCTACGGCGAGCGTAATGAGGAGCTGGTGCAGGAGCTGGAGCGGGCGCAGATCCCGGCGGAAATCGAGCTGCAAGAGGGCTTGGCGCTACAGGCCCAGGGTCCGGATGGCCAGGTGGTGCGGCTGACCGTGAAGGGGTTCGACGACCAGACCGTGAAAGTGGACGCCAATCACCCGCTGGCGGGCGAAGAACTGAATTTCGAGGTGGAACTGATGGCGGTGAGCTGAACCGCGTTCCGGTGAGCCGAGTGGAAAGAAAGCGGGGTCTTGCCCGCTTTTTTCGTTCAGGGCGCCGGGATGCGGGTCCGGCCGGCGGCCCGCGACAGGCGCCTCGCCGGGGCGCCCAGCGCGAAGCGCCCGAAACGCCCAAGCGCCCGCAGGCGGTGTAACAGGGGCGGGCGGGCGATGACGCCGGCGCATTCGCCGCCGGTGACGCGGCCGATGATGGCCGAACGCGGGGCCGCGTTGTCCGGTTTGCGTCCATTGTCGCTTTGGGTCAGGTAGCGGAGGCCGCCGCCCTTGGGGTAGTAGCCGAGCAGCCGGTGGCACAGATAGCGGCCGCTTTGTTCGCGAATTACCAGCACATCCCCGGGCCAGTATCGCGACTGGCGACGGATCTGCACCGCGGCCCCGTGGCGGATCAGCGGGTCCATGCAGCGGCCGCTGATTCGAAGCGCAAGCGGGGCTTGGTCGAGGAACAGATTGAGATAGTCGATTCGGGGCGGCTGTTGCTTGGCTTGGCTCATGGGGTGTGCGCCCCGGCGATGCGTTTCTGGCGGGCCTTCTTTTGCGCGTTCTCTCGCAGCACCTTGATTTGGAACAGCATATTGCGCTCTTCCTCTTCGAGTAGCGACTGAATGTAGCGGATGGTGTTGCGGTAGCGCGGGATGATGTTGTATTTCAAGGCGTTGACGCGCTTTTGCGCCTTGCGCTGCTCTTCCATCAGGCGGCTGAGGGCCATTTCCGCCTCGCCCAGGCGGGCCAGCATGGCCGCCGCCCGGCTTAGGGTCTTGCGGGTTTCGTCCAGGCTCGCGTCCGTGCCCAACAGGCCTACGGGCTTCAGCGGCAGCTCTTCGGCGGTGACGGCGGGGTACTCCACCCCCAGCGCACGCTTGGGGATGATGCCCACCTCCAGCGAGCGTCCGCTGCCCAAGGCCACTTGCTGCAAGGCCCGACTGCCCATGCGCAGTTGCGAGATGGCGATCCAGCGGTAGGCCTGGCGCAGGCTCTTTTGGGACTCGTCGCGCAGCTTGCGATACTCGCCGATGCGGCTGTAGACCAGACGGGTGAGCAGCTCGCGTTTGCGCTCCAGCAGGTCGTGCCCCTCTTCCAGGAACTGAGCCTGCTTTTTGAGCTGAATTAGGGTGTTCTTGGTGGGCGGGGCCTTGATGTATTGCTGTGCCATCTTAGTCGTTGCCGCTGCGGTGGTACTTGGCCAGATCGGTTTCGCTCACGCGCGTGAGTTCGTCCTTGGGGAACAGGCTCAGCAGTTCCCAGGCCAGGTTCAGGGTCTCGATGATGGTGCGGTCCTCGTCCTCGCCTTGGCCGACGAAGCGTTCGTCAAAGGCGTCGGCGAAGCCGAGGTAGCGCTGATCCCGCTCCGACAGCTCTTCGGCCCCGATAATGGAGGCCAGGTTGCGGGTCTCCTGGGCCTTGGCGTAGAGGGCGTAGAGCTGGGAGGAGACCCGCGGGTGGTCCTCGCGGGTGTCGTCCTTGCCGATGCCGTCTTTCATCAGCCGCGACAGCGAGGGCGAGATATGCACCGGCGGGTAAATGCCCTGGTTGTTCAGCTCGCGGCTGAGCACGATCTGGCCCTCGGTGATGTAGCCGGTCAGGTCGGGGATCGGGTGGGTGATGTCGTCCGAGGGCATGGAGACCACCGGCACCAGGGTGATGGAGCCGTGGCGGTCCTTAATCCGGCCGGAGCGTTCGTAGATCTCCGCCAGGTCCGAATACAGATAGCCCGGATAACCCTTGCGCGAGGGCACGTCGCCCTTGGCGGTGGCCACCTCGCGCAGGGCCTCGGCGTAGTTGGTCATGTCGGTCATTACCACCAGTACATGCCGATCCATCTCGAAGGCCAGGTATTCGGCGGCGGTGAGCGCCACCCGGGGCAGGGCGAGGCGCTCCACCGGCGGGTCGTCGGCCAGGTTGATGAACATCACTACATTACCCAGCACGCCGGAGGAGGCGAATTCCTCCTGAAAGAAGCGGGCGTCGGCGTAGGACACGCCCATGGCGGCGAATACAATGGAGAAGCTGGACTCTTCGTCCACCAGTTTGGCCTGGCGCACGATCTGCGCCGCGAGCCGGTTGTGGGGCAGGCCGGAGGCGGAGAAGATGGGCAGCTTTTGCCCCCGCACCAGGGAGTTCAGGCCGTCGATGGTGGAGATGCCGGTTTGGATGAATTTGCGCGGATAGGTGCGGGCCGCCGGGTTGATGGCGGAACCGTTCACGTCGCGGCGGATGTTGGAGACAATGGGCGGGCGGCCGTCTTTGGGCGCGCCGATGCCGTTGAAGATGCGCCCGAGCAGCTCCGGCGAGAGATTGATCTCTAGCGGCTCGTCGAGGAAGCGCACCCAGGTGCTCTCCAGGTCCAGGTCGTCGGTGCCCTCGTAGACCTGGATTAAGACCTCGTCCGCCCCCGAGCGGATCACTTGCCCATTGCGTTTGCGGTTTTTGTGGTCGCGCACCAGCACCCGGTCGCCGAAGGCCACCGGCGAGGTGCCGCGAACCACCAACAGCCCGCCGCGGGCGGAAGCTGCGGTTCTGTATTCCTTTGCGCTCACTGGTGGTTTACCCCCTTGGGATGGTGCGGTTGATTAGTGATCGATTGCCGCTGCAATCTGATCGACTCCGGATTTCAATGTAGCAAGATCGTGGCTCGCTACGTTCCAAACGGCTCGCCAGTCCACCTGGAAGTAGCCGTGTATGAGGATGTTGCGCATGCCGATGATCTGTCTCCAAGGAATATCCGGGCTCTGCTCTCGGGTCGCTTGAGAAAGATTCGCTGCCGCTTCACCGATAATCTCCAAGTGTCTCAGATACCAAACCTGCACCAGCTCGTCTGCCAGGAAGTCCTTCTCTGATGGCTTTGGGTGTTTTTCGATTGCAGCAATGGCCTCCAAAATATCCAGAAGCCTGTCCTTGTCGGACCTCACAAGGGGCGCGCCTCCGTCAAAACCCGCTCGCGAAACCGACCGGACAGGCCGTTTTCTGTGACGAGATCGATGTTCTCGCCAAGAAGATCTTGAAGGTCCATCAATAGCCCCCCTTGATCCAATAGACTCCGCTCGGGGTCCAGTTCCACCAGGAAATCGATGTCGCTATCCGGTCCTGCTTCTCCTCTAGCGAGGCTGCCGAAGATGCGCAGATTATGGGCGCCCCAGCGTTCCGCGACCTGGAGGATTTCCTCTCTTCTTTGCTTCAGGGTTTCGAGAGTCAACATCTTAACGATTACGGGAGGCCTCAGCCGCCCGTATGCTCCTTGAACTTGGCGTACTCGGCGCGGATGCTGTCGAATTCCTTGCCAAATTGCTGCATTTGCTCGCGAATCTCGTCGGTCTGTTCGCTGCTGAAGTTCTGCTTGGCGCGGCGCGCCTGGGCCAGCAGCGGCAGGTCGATCAGCTCCTGCACCGGCACGCCGATGTCGATCAGTTCCGAGCCTTTTTCGTAGATGGCGAGCACCATTTCTAGCAGCAGGAACTGCTTTTCCGGCGAGGCGAAGGTGTCAACGGGATCCAGCGCGCTTTGCTGCAACACGGCCTCTTTTATCAGCGACGCGCCCGCCAGCTCCCAACGCTGGGCGGAGGAGAGGGCCTCGGGACCCACTAGGTTGACGATGCGCGAGAGTTCGGCGTCGCGGGCCAGTAGCTTCAGCGCTTGGTTGCGGCGGCGCTCCCAGTTGCCGTCAATCTCCTTGTGCCACCACTGGGCGGCGGTGCCCACATGGTCGGAAAAGCTGCCCACCCAATCGATGGCCGGGTAGTGGCGGGCGTCCGCCAGTTCCTTGGACAGGGCCCAAAAGGTCTGAATGATCTCCTTGGTGTGGGCGGTGACCGGCTCGGAGAAGTCGCCCCCGGGCGGCGATACGGCGCCGATTAGGGTCACAGAACCCTTGCCGCTGCCGTGGGTTTCAACCCGCCCGGCGCGCTCGTAGACCGAGGCTAGGCGCGAGGCCAGGTAGGCGGGGTAGCCCTCTTCCACCGGCATCTGGCCGAGGCGACCGGAGACCTCGCGCAGGGCCTCGGCCCAGCGGCTGGTGGAGTCGGCCAGCATCACCACGTCGTAGCCCTGATCGCGGTAGTATTCCGCCATGGTGAGGCCCACGAACACCGAGGCCTCGCGCGCCACCACCGGCATGTTGGAGGTGTTGGCCACCAGCAGGGTGCGCTCCATCAGGTTGCGGCCGGAGCGCGGGTCCTGGAGCTGGGGGAAGGTTTCCAATACGTCCACCAGTTCGTTGCCGCGCTCGCCGCAGCCGACATAGATCACGATATCGGCATTGGACCAGCGCGCCACCTGCTGCTGCACCACGGTTTTACCGGCGCCGAAGGGACCGGGCACCGCGCCCTTGCCGCCCTTGAGCAGGGGGAAAAAGGTGTCGAGGATGCGCTGACCGGTGATTAGCGGGGCCACGCCATGGTCGCGGGCCTTGTAGGGGCGCGGCTTGCGCACCGGCCAGCGGTGGTACAGGCGGAGTTTGTGGGTGCGCCCGTCATCGCCCTGGAGGCGGCCGATGGGCTGGTCGAGCTTGTAATCGCCCTCCGGGGCCAGCTCTTGCAAGGTCCCGGAAAGGTCCGGCGGGACCAGGATGCGGTGCAGAATGGTGGCGGTCTCCTGCACCGTGCCGAGCACCGTTCCGGGCGTGATCTGTTGGCCGCTTTCCAATTCGGGCGAGGGCGTGAAGCGCCATTCGCGTTCGCGGTCCAGGGCCTGTACGTCGAGCCCGCGGGCGATATGATCGCCGGTCTGCTCGAAGATTTCTTTCAAGGGGCGCTGCACGCCGTCGAAGATGCCGCCCATCAGCCCCGGCCCAAGCTCCACCGACAGCGGCCAGCCGAGGCCCACGGCGAGTTGCCCGGGGCGCAGCCCCTGGGTGGATTCGTAGGCCTGAACGACGGCCTCGTCGCCCTCCAGGCCGATCACCTCACCCACCAGCCCGATGTCGCCGATGCGCACCTGTTCGCCGTTGCGGATGCCCGGCAGGCGGATGGTGACGATGGGGCCGTTGATGTCGCGAATCTCCCCCTGGTTGCGTTCTGTCATAGGGTTATCCCGTGTAGATCACGCTGTTGTCGGTGGTGCTGGGCAGCAGGCGTTCGATGATGATTTGGTGCAACTGATGCCCCAGTCGCTCGCGCCGGCCCTCGAAGCTATGGTCCACCCGAATGCGGTTGTCGGCGCTGCTGAGGCGGATCCCGCCCAGGCCCTCCATGGGCTTCTCGGCCAAGCGGATGGTTTTGTCCGGCGCGGCCTGGCGGGCGATGTCGTCCCAGCGGGAGCGCAGGCGGCGCAGGTCCTCGGCGTTGACTTCGGCCACTAGGTCGTCCCGCTCGATTTCCGCCGCCCCCGCCTTCAGGTAGGCCTGGAGCAGTGCGAGGTATTCATCTTCCTGTTGGGTGAAGGCCCGCAGGCGTTCGTCCAGGTTCTGGAGCACGCCCTGCACCAGGTTCCAACGCAGCAGGTCCATCTCCTTTTGCAGCTTCAGTTCGTTGGACTGGACCCGCCGCCGATAGGTGCGATCGGCGATGGCCTTGGCCAGCAGCACTTCGCGGTCCTCGCGCAGCGTAAGCCGCTCGCTGGAGTCGCGCAGGATATTGTCGCGGCTGCGCTCGGCGCGCTGTCGGTATTCCTCCGCCAGGTGATTGGCGCGGCGCAGTATGGCCTCTTCGAGTTCTTTGACTTGGTCCATGTTCAGCTCCGTTTCGGTTCGCTTTGGCCCAGCAGCCGATTGATGCGTTCATCCACCTCCGAGCGCATGCAGGCGGGGTTGTTGAGCGGCGGAATGCGGCTGATCACCACCCGTCCGCCCTCGGCCTGAAGGTATTTGAGGGTGGGGGCGGCCTCGGCGGAGCATTCACGCCCCAGCACCACGAAGGCCTTTTGCCGGGCGTTGTGCAAGGTGCGCAGGATCTTCTCCACCTCCTCGTCGCTCGGATCCACATGGGTCTCGAAGCCGATCAGCGCGAAGGCGTCCGCCAGCGCGGACTCGCCGACAAAGATCATGCGGGTGCCGGTGTTTTCTGAAGCTGCGTCAGGCATAAGCTCTGTTTTACCACGAAGGACACGAAGGGCGCGAAGGTCTCAAAGGACATAACGACGAATGCGGTCACGCCGACGCCGAACCTTGCAGTCGCTCAATCGGCCGCTGCGCACCTTGGATGCCTTTAAATCGCTCAACCAGCCGGGCTCGATCAGATCCGATCCAGCAGCAGGATGCTCATCACTAGGCCGTAAATGGCGATACCCTCGGCCAGACCCAGGTAGACCAGGGTGCGGCCGAAGATCTCGGGCTTTTCCGCCAGGGCGGCCAGGGAGGCGGCGCCGATGGGTCCCACGGCGATGCCGGCGGCCACGGTGCTGAAGGCAGTGGGCAGGCCTACGCCGATTAAGGCCAGCCCCATGCCCACGGAGATCTCGGCCGCCGGGGCGACCTCGGCGGCGGCCGCCATGGCCTCCTGGGCGCCGAACAGCAGCAGCCCCAGCTCCGCCAGCACGAACAGGCCGAGGTTGGCGCCGATGGCGGGCTTAAGCCAACGCTTGGGCGGGCGGCGCTGCGGATTCAGCTCCAGGTGGATCCCCCAGGCCACCAGGGCCAGGACGCCCAGGGTCATCAAACTGATCAGCCAGTACATGGTGCGGTTCTCCTTCGGTCAGAGATGGTTGGATCTTTGCTCACTCAATCGGCCTCGCTGCCGGCCAGGCGCAGGGGGCGGAATTCTTTGCCGTCGCCGCTGAAGAAGCGGGAGAAGCCCTCATAATACTCCAGGCGCAGCACCTGAATGGTCACGATGGCGCCTTCGAGCACCAGGATAAAGAGATTGCCCAGCACCACCGTGGTCCAATGGCCCACGGTCCCCATCGACTCGGCCAGGGTGAACACCGCGATGGCCAGCGCCACATGGTTCAGGCTGAAGGCCGCTACGCGCAGAAACGAGAGGGTGTTGGACAGGTAGCCGGTGAGGGTCTCGAAGGTCTCCACCACTGCGATCACGATGCGCTCGCCCATGGAGGCCTTGAGTTCCCAGCCCTTGTAGATCAGAAGCGCCACGATGGATCCGATTAGCAAAAGCGCCGGGCCGATGCCGAAGCCTTGGCCTTCGAGCACCCGGTAGAGGCCGGTCAGCAGCGACAGGTACAGGGTCAGGCTGACCACCCCGTTGGCCCCCAGCAGGGCGTCCGTATAGAGCCCGATCACCAGTTTGTTGTGGATATTCACCAGGCTGATCAACACCAGGAAACCCACGCCCCAGGCCAGGGCCACGCTGAGCATGTACAGCGGATCGGACAGGGGCGCGATCCAGAGGTGGTGGATCACGCCTTCGTAGCCGAAGAGGCTGCCGTACAAAAAGCCGAACAGGGTGGCGGAGAGGCCGTTGCCGATCACGAAGGGGGCGAAGCCGTACAGCTTGCCGCGCCAATGCCAGCCGGCCAGGGCGATCAAGAGCCCATGCCCGATGTCGCCGAACATCATGCCGAACATAAAGATGAAGCTGATGCCGAACAGCACCGTGGGATCGATTTCGCCGTAGCGGGGCACGCCGTATTGCTTGATTAGGGTCGCAAAGGGGGCCAGTAGCCGATTGCGCAGCAGGGCGGTGGGCACCTCGCTGCGCTCATTCGGTTCCGGATCGCGGGCCAGGAGCACGAAGGGTTGGTCCAGTCGGCGTTTCAGGGTCTCGCGCAGGCGCTCCACCTCTCGCGCCGGGGCCCAACCCCGAATCAGCGACAGGCTGCCCGAGGAGCGGATGGCGGTCTCCAATTGCACAAAGGGCTCGGCCATGGCCAAGGTGCGGCGGCTGGCCTCTAACTGGGCCTGCACACTGGCGCCAAAGGCGGCCATGGATTGCGCTTCGGCGTCCCACGCCGCGCGGATCTTGGCCAACCGGCCGGCCAACTCGTCGCGCACGCGCTCGGGTTCGTCGTTCAGCTCCGGCGGCAGTTCCAGGGCCGAAAAGCCAGCGGTATCCAGCAGCGAACGGATCTCGCCCCGGCCCTCTTCCTGGGGGCCGGCGACGATGACATGGACATGGTCTTCTTCCACCAGGAACTCGAACAGAAAGAATCCGGCCAACGCCAGGGCGTCGCGCAGTTGCGGGATGTTGTGGCGCGGCGCCGTGCCCGGCAGGAATTTCAGAAAGTGCTTGTCGCCTTGCAACAGGCTGAGGTCGATATCGAGGTGGGCGAAGTTGGCCAGGGCGTTTTGCAGTTGGCGCACTGCGCGCTCCTGCTCCCGCAGGCGGCGGGTCTCCTCCTCGTGCGCGGAACAGCGCCTCCATACCTGGCGCAGCCACTGATTGGCCTGAATCAGGTCCTCCTCGCGGATTTCGTGAATGTCGTGCAGCTTAAGCGGCGAATCCAACGGGATATGGCGCAGGATCTTGTCAAAGCGGCTGCGCGCCTGTTGGTACAGCTCGGCATAGCGCACCCCTGGGATCTCGGGGAACTCTTCGGTGTATTTGGGCCGCGGGTCCGGGGAAAAGACGCCGAGTTCGGCCAGCACCAGCGAGGCGTGGGGCAGCTCGTCGGTGAGCAGTTGCAGTCGGACATGCTTCATCGCCAAGGGTTTAAACATCAGTGTCTCCCTTGCCTCGCGCGCTGCTCAATGCCGCTCATGCCCAATTCTCCTCGGCGCTCCCCGGTTGGCCGCCGGCATAGCGCAACAGCTCCTCCGGCAGTTCCAACACCTTGCCCTGAATGATTACGAATAACAAGCGCAGATCCATTTCCCGCAGCACCAAATAGGCCAAGGCCTGGGCCACCCCGGAGGGGCTCTGCTTAAGGGTGCGGGCCACCCGATCCCGGCCGCGGCGCTCCAACCGGCGCTGCACCTCGGTGGTGTTTTCCGCACCTTCCAGCCAGCGGTGCAGGCTCGGCGGCAGTTGTTCGATTAAGTCGGCGAAATTGGACACCTCCACCAAGCGCAGCAGGGCCGCGTGATTGAGCGACTGACCGCGCGGAATCATTAGGTAAAAGGTCTCCGCGGCCGGCAGCCCGTAGGCGAAGCGATAGCGCAGCAGCCACAGCAGGTTTTGGTGATCGATCAGGGTTCCGATCACCTCGCGCAAGCCCTCGCGGTCCTGGGGCTCGGTGGCCGAAATCCGCTTCAACAGCCCGGCGTAGTACAGCCGATCGATGGTGGCGTCCAGGGAAAAGGGCTCATTGCGCTCTTCGTAGACCTGGCGGGCCTGGCGGGCGATCTCCCGATAGGCCCCCTGTTCGAGACGACGCAGCAGCTCCAGCACGTTGTCCGTGCGTAAAAGCTCCTCATGCGGGAGGGTGATGGACGGCGGCAGTTCGTGCAACTGATCGGCGATCTGGGCGTCCTCCAGCGCATTGATCTTGCCCCGAATCAGGGCCTTGATGTTGAACAACTCAAACTTGCGGATCCAATACTGCAACACCTGCCGCTCGGCCCCGGTGAACGGCCGCAGCAACACCGAATAATCAAAGGTCAGGCTCTGAATCATGGCCCGCTCCACCGCCCGATTTAGGCTCGCGGCGGGCAGCGACTCGCTCAGCAGGTCTTGCAGCCCGAAACGCCGCCCGGTGTCCTCCAGCGAGCCTTGGGGCAAATCGTCCCGCACCGCCTCCGGCATCAGGCGTGCGGCCATAATGGCCACGCGGGTCTTAACGTAGGTCTGCTTGTGGAATTGGCCGCCCATGCGCTGGTGCTCAGCTCTCCAGTTCCGCGCTCAACAGCAACTGAAATGCGGCCTCCAGCGCGTCCGCCTCTTTCTCTTCGGCCAGGTCGCGCAGCTGGGCATGGCGTTCGTCATAGCGTCGGCGCAGCTCCTTCACGGTCTGCTCGGCCCGGGTCTCGGCCTTTTCCACGAAGGACGCATGCAGCTCCGGGATCCGCGCATCAAAGCGCTCATCTTCGGCGCGCGACTGCTTGAGCGCACCCTGCACCAGGGTTTCACGGGCCTGCTCGGCCTGGCGGGCGATCTGCTCGGCGCGGATCTCGGCATCCAACAGCCGTTGCAGCGAATCATCCATCGCGGGCACCTCGGGTTGCTTAGGATTTCATCCAGGGCGTATCGTTCAGCTTACATAATAAAACATCTCGGCGGCCGAGTGCGAGCCCGGGGATTGTTTCAGGTCAGGTTAACGGCCGATTCGGCCTCGATAGGCATAAAACGGTAACACCAGCCCATGTCCCGACAACACACTGGTTTCCAAATCCGCCCGATCGGTTGGATTCGCTCCCCCTTCCGCGAAAAGTTCGGGATCCCCCGCCAGCCGTTGTTGGTCGAGGCGGCGGAGGGGGTGTTAGAGCTGCTTCCGGAGTTCGCCCGGCCAGAGGCCTTGCAAGGAATCGAAGGCTATTCCCACCTGTGGCTGGAGTTCGTGTTCCACCGACACCTGGAGCAGGGCTGGCAGCCGCGGGTGCGGCCGCCGCGGCTGGGCGGCAACAAAAAGGTCGGCGTGTTCGCCAGTCGCTCGCCCTTTCGGCCCAACCCGCTGGGGCTCTCGCTGGTCAAGCTATTGGCGGTGGAGCCGGGGCCGCAGGGCATGCAACTGCGGCTGGGCGGGCTGGACCTGCTCGACGGCACCCCGGTGATCGACATCAAGCCCTATCTCCCCTATGTGGAGGCGCTGCCCGAGGCGCGGGCGGAGCTGGCGCCGGGGCCGCCGCAGGCGGTCTTGGAGGTGGCGTTTTCGGAGCGGGCGCGGCGGCAGTTGGCGGCCCTCGGCGACGGCGGCCGCCTGGCCGAGTTGATCGAGCGACTGCTAGAGCTGGACCCCAGACCGGCCTACAGCGGAACGGGCGACCCTCAGCGCATCTACGGCATGCGTTTGCAAGGTTTCGATGTGCGCTGGCGGGTGACTGGGGCGCAGGCGGAGGTGGTGGAGCTGCGGCGGGCTTGAAATCGGCGTTTTCGAGCGGATCTCTTTAGCATGCTACTGCAAACCGGACAAACCCAGTGCTTCGACACCCGCGGCGAGGCGATCCCTTGCGCCGGCAGCGGACAGGATGGCGAGGCGCAGGCGGGGCGGCCCTTGCCTGAGCCGCGTTTCGAGGTTGAGGGGGCGTGGGTCAAGGACTGCGCCACTGGCTTGCTGTGGCTGGCGGACGCGGGGGCGGCCGAGTTTCCCCTGACCTGGGGGGAGGCGCTGGCCTTTGTGCAGGGGCTGAACCAGGATCGCCACCTCGGGTTCGCCGACTGGCGACTGCCCAATCGGCGGGAGTTGCGAAGCCTGGTGGATTATGGCTGCGCGCGGGTGTTCCCGGCGGATCACCCGTTCGAGCATCTGTTTCGGGGCTGGTATTGGAGCTCCACCACGGCGGCCATCAGCCCCAAGCATGCCTGGTATTTGGACCTGGAGGGGGGGCGCCTGTTCTATGGCGGCAAGGATCAGTCGTTCATGGTTTGGCCGGTGCGCGGCGAGGGCGGCTTGGCGGCCACCGGGCAGCGGCGTTGCTGCGATACCCGCGGCGAGGCCGTGGCCTGCCCCGGCTCGGGGCAGGACGGGGAATTGCGTTTGGGTATCGCCTGGGACGAGGGGCGTTTCACCCCCTTGGCATCCGGCTTCTTCGACCGCCTGAGCGGTCTGGAGTGGCACTATTGCGAGGCGCTGAATGGCGCGCCGCGCACTTGGGCCGAGGCGTTGCAGGCGCCGGCGGATCTGCCCGGGACGGGTTGGCGTTTGCCGAATATCGTAGAACTGGAGTCGCTGGCGGATGCCTCCCAAGCGCGCCCGGCGTTTTCCCGCCGGTTGCCGCCGGGGCGCTTTCGTGAGGCCTATTGGTCTTCCACCACCAGCGCCTACGAGCCGGACTGGGCCTGGGCTCTGTATGCGGAAAAGGGCGCCCTAGGCGTGGGTCAGAAGAAAGACCCCCACTTTTTCATGCTGGGCGTGCGGGCGGCAGCGGGTGTAAATGACGGCAAAAGCGGTTTCTAGCGGCCGTCTGAGAATGGGAGAATAGACTGCGGAAATGCCCTGATTTGGTCAAATTTCCCGTTCATTTTCGTTACATAGCCCCCGCTATTCACCGCAAATCAAAAAACCCGCCTCGAAATCGCATCCCCTCGCTACGGTTCCCGTTCTCAGAGCGCCTCTAAGGAGAGGAGCAGCGAATGGGCACGAATTCTTGCTTCGCGGGTTCTCGGGGTTCTGTTTCGCTTTGGCGTCCTTGGCGGTCTTTGCGTTATTTCATTAAAACTCTCAGCGCTTAGCCGGGGATGGTGCGTTACGTTGCGCGGCAATGCGGGTGTTGGATTCGGGTTTCGCGGATGGCGCGCCTAACGCATCACGAATCTGCACTCCAGGCGTTTGGGCTGAAATGTCAAATTCGCGTTTGGCGCTGCCGCCGAGGTTGAGGCCTGGGCCGGACCGAACCAAGGCCTAAGCCCGGCAAAAACCCCAACCGCCATAACATCCCCCAACGGAGGGTGAGGCTTTAGCCGGTGCGAACGAAGCCCCTAAGCCGCGGAATTCGCTGAAGTACGCGGAATGGATTGATTTCAGGTTCAATTCCGCGTATTCCGCGGCAAAACCCCAGCGACCGAACGAAGCCCCCACACGAGTCAGGCGTCGCCCCGGGGGCCGAATTCAATCACCTTTTTTTGCGGCGCGAGGTTGATTTCATCGATCACCGCGCCGGTCCGCGCCGAGAGCATCAGCCAGACCGCCTCGGCCACGTCTTCGGCGATCAGGTGTTGATCGGGGGCCGGGCCGGGGCGAAAGTCCAGGTGATCGAAAAAGCCGGTGCGGACCATGCCGGGATTCACCAGGCCCACGCGCACCCCGCGCGGCGCGCATTCCTCGCGCAGGGCCTGGGCCAGGCCCCGTAAGCCGAACTTAGCGGCGCTGTAGACCGCGCCGTTGCGTCCCGCGCGCAGGCCCGCTTCCGAGCCGATGAATACCAAGTCACCGCCGCCCCGTCGCTTCAGCAGCGGCAGAAAGGCGCGGGCGAGAAGGATTTGCGCGGTTAGGTTTACATCCACCAGCTCACGGACCTGGCGCGGCGAAAACTGCTCCAAGGCCCCGAAACGCCCGATGCCGGCGTTTAGCACCAGGGTGTCGATCTCCGGATGGGCCTTTTGCAGCCCCTGCAAGGCCGCGGGCAGGGCGTCGAGGTCCGCAAGCCCCAGTTCGACCCGAATCAGCTCCGCCGGCGCGGTCTCGGCGCATTGCCAATGACGCGCGCTGCCGATCACCCGCCAATTCGCCGCCAATAGCCGTGCGGCGATGGCCCGGCCGATGCCGCGGCTGGCCCCGGTGACCAAGGCGTGGCGGGCGCCGGCGCTCATGCGCAGGCCTCCGCCGGGATGCCGAAGGCTTGCAGCGGTCCCAGGATGCGGGGCAGCGCGGCGCGCACCCAAGCCTCCACCGCGCGGCCGCGGATTGAGCCCGGCGCGCTGTGGCGGTTGTCCGAAACCAGCTTTAAAATCAGCGGGCTGGCGCCCGGGAAACGGCTCCGCAGGGCCTGGGCGAAGCCGAAACCCTCCAGGTCCGCTAACCCCGGCAAGCGGTAATCGAAGCGCGGCCGATCCAGGGTGTACAGGTCTGCGGCCGGGAGATCCGCGAAGGGCGCGACCCCGAGGGGCAGCCGCACGCTGGCGCAAGTCACCGCCGCGGCGCGAATCAGCGCGCCCAGGGGCTGCTCCGGGTGGCCCGCGATGCCGAGGTTCAGCCACAGGGCCGCCTCGGCCCCGGCCTCTTCACCCAGCCGGGCCACGGCCCCAGCCGCGGCGGCCCGCCCGGGACCGCTCAGCGCCAGCCGCAGCGGCCCCGCGCGGTACAAGGCCAGGTCTTGGCAGCGCGGGTCGCGCTGGAGCCCCAGGGCTTGGCGCAGCGGCTTGGCCTCGGCGGGCAACGCGATCACGAAATGCAACGGGCGCATAGGATTTCCCCTAAATAAGGTCGGTGTATCTTGCCATTCAAAGGCCTGAATGGTGGCTTGGGGCGGACTATGGCACACTGGCAGGCACAGCCGCGCCTAAAAGCGGAATCAGCCATGACTGCGGATGGCATCCGCGATGATAGCGCAGGACTGGGCGCAGGTGCGGGGTTTGAGCCGCTTTTGCGGCCGCTCCCGGTCGCTAACCGCCCCCGCAAGGGCGCTATCGGTCCATGCCTGGTTGGCGTGACTTGGGTGCGGCTGTATGAGATAAATCACCACTAAGAAGGAAAAATCGATATGCGAGTCATTCTGTTGGGCGGACCCGGCGCCGGTAAAGGCACCCAGGCCAACTCTATCAAAGAGCGTTACAAGATCCCCCAAATCTCCACCGGCGACATGCTGCGCGCGCATGTGAAGGCGGGCAGCGAACTCGGCCAGGCGGCCAAGAAGATCATGGACGAGGGCGGGCTGGTGTCGGACGACATCATCATGGGCATGGTGCAGGAGCGCATCAAGGACGACGATTGCAAAAACGGCTACCTGTTCGACGGCTTCCCCCGCACCATCCCCCAGGCCGCGGCCCTGAACACCGCCGGCGTGCCGCTGGATGCGGTGGTGGAAATCGACGTGCCGGACGAAGAGATCATTAAGCGCATGTCCGGCCGCCGGGTGCATCCGGACTCGGGCCGCACCTACCATGTCCAATTCAATCCGCCCAAGGTCGAGGGCAAGGACGACGAAACCGGCGAGGACCTGATCCAGCGTGACGACGATCAGGAAGACACCGTCAAGGCGCGGTTAAAGGTCTACCACGACCAGACCGAGCCGCTGATCGATTTCTATTCCAAGCAGGCCGGCGCCGGCAACCTGAAATATGTAAAGGTCAACGGCATCGGCAAGGTGGACGAAATCCGCGATCAGATCTTCGCCGGCCTCGGTTGAGCCGAAGCGGCCCCTTGTGCGGGCCGCCTTCGATTCGGCGCCGGCGGCGCCGAGTCCCCGCTCAGCCGCGGGCCAAGCGGGTGCGGCCGAGTTCAATGCAAGGCCATGCGCTCCACCTCGGCGGCGATGTCTTGAAACGAAAACGGCTTTTCCAGCACCGCCGCAGCGCCGAGTTGCTCGGCGGCGCGCAGGCTCCACTCCGCGGCCTGATACATGCCGGTGATGGCGATCACCCGCGTTTCGGGGCTTATTTCCTGCAAATTCTGAATGAACTCCAGGCCGTCCATTTCCGGCATGAAGATGTCCACGATGGCCAGGTCCGGGGCCGCTTCCTCGCAGCGCAGCAAGCCCTCGCGGCCATTCATCGCGACCAGCGCCTGATGGCCTTGTTCAACCAGAAAGTCCCTCAGAATCAGGGTGAGTAGCTCGTCATCATCCACGATCAAAATGTTCATGGGCTGGGCCTTTGGTATCGAGGGTTCAAGTTGCGGGCGTCTCGGCTTGCGCGCCTGAGATCCTTAGATCCCGGGTCGCGTCGATGCGCTTGGCGTTCATTGCGCCAGCTCGGCCCGCAGCCGGCCGCTGCATGCGGGGCAAATGCCGTGGGTGATGGTCGGTGCGGCGGGGGCCTCGAACAGACCCAGACGCACCACGGCCTCTTCCGGCTCCAGCCAGGTTCGGCCTCGCTCACAGGCCACCTGCTTGCACCAGCCGCAGACCTTGATTAGGTCATCGGTCGCGGTGTCGCCGCATCCAACAAAGGCCGCGGCGCGCAGGGCTCCAGACGCAGCACCCGGGCCTTGAAACTGACCCTGCCGGCGTCCGGCGTCCGGCAGAAGGCCGATGCGCAGGGCCATGAAGCGCCGCAGATTGGGCGAATCACAACGAAACGGCAGCGTGATCGGGGCCGCGCCGCCACGCTCCTTTTGCACCAAGATCTGATAAAAATAGCGGGTCTCGGCGTCGTGAATGAAGTCCCGAAAAATGCGCTTTAGAAAGGCCTCGGCGGGCCGGGCATGGTCGTTTTCAGCCCCAAAGTCCAACCAATCCGCGCCCACCGAAACGCTCCGGTCCTGCGCATCAATGCAGTGGCGGAAACAGCGATCATCCGCGGGCCGGGACGCCGACGGGAGCCCGTGCGGCGTCGCGCCTTGGCTCAGCGGATGTCCGATGGATAGGTGGCCGCCCGTTTTCGGCGCAGCAGCGCCAGCATTGCGAAGGCGTCCAGGATGACCCCCGCCCCGATCAACCAAATCCAGTTGGCCTTCAGAAAGGCCGCCAACTCGGCGGAAACGGGGACCACCGCATCGCTGGCGGCAAAACCGACGATGCCGGCCGCGAACAGAAGGCCGGCGGCGAGCATGCCGAACAGGATGCCCGGGCTGAACGGGGAAGGGGTGGCGCTCATGGGTGTTCCTCGGAGAAATGAAAGGTTTGCTGAATAATGCACCCGCAATCGGCGCTATGCAATCGGGAAAAACCCGCTTTCGGGATCGACGAATCCGCCAAAACACACTAGCATCCCGTGTTCCCTGAAAAATCATCGCTCGCTAATCCATCACCTTGAAAAAATCCGACTTCCGCTACCCGCTCCCCGAGGCGCTGATCGCCCAATATCCCCTCAAACAGCGCTCCGCGAGCCGTTTGCTGCACCTCGACGGGGCCGGTGCGGTGACCGACCGAATGTTTCGCGACCTGCCGGCGCTGCTGCACGCGGGCGACCTGCTGGTGTTTAACGACACCAAGGTCATCCCCGCTCGGCTGCTGGGGGAAAAAGAGACCGGCGGCCGGGTGGAGGTGTTGATCGAACGCCCCACCGGACCCCAAACCGCGCTGGCCCATCTGCGGGCCGGCAAGACCCCCAAACCGGGCAGCCGATTGCTGTTCAAGCAGGGGCGCAGTCTGCGCGTGATTGCCCGCGACGGGCCGCTGTTCGTGCTGGAGAGCCCCGAAGGCCCGCTGATGGAACTCCTCCAGCATCAGGGCCATATACCCTTGCCGCCCTATATCCAGCGGCCGGACGAACAGGCCGATGGCGAGCGCTACCAAACCGTGTTCGCCGCGCGCCCGGGCGCGGTGGCCGCGCCTACCGCCGGGCTGCATTTCGATCACGAGATCCTGGACCGCCTGGCGCAACAGGGCGTGGACAGCGCCCGCGTGACCCTGCATGTCGGCGCCGGCACCTTTCAACCGGTGCGCGAGGACGACCTCGAACGCCACCGCATGCACGCCGAATGGGCGGAGGTGGGCGCGGGCGTTGTGCAGCAGGTGCGCCGCACCCGCGAGCGCGGCGGCCGGGTAGTGGCGGTGGGCACCACCAGTGTGCGCAGCCTCGAAAGCGCCGCCGCGGGCGGCGAAATCGCCCCGTTTCAGGGCGACACCCGCTTATTCATCCGCCCCGGCTACCGTTTTCAGGTGGCGGACGCGCTGGTGACCAACTTCCATTTGCCCGAATCCACCCTGCTAATGCTGGTCTCCGCCTTTTCCGGCTACGCACCGATCATGCAGGCCTATCGCCACGCGGTGGAGCAGCGCTACCGCTTCTTCAGCTATGGCGACGCGATGTTTCTGGAACATCGCGACGGCGTCGCCGCCTGGTGAGCGGGCAAAAAAGCGCGGTGGGGGCGCCGCGCTGAATATCAACAAAAGGAGGATGAGGAAATAGACGGATGCACAGCAGGTGAATCAGAAGGTTTGCATTCTTTAATATGGTCATGCCCCTGTCAACATCGGTATAAGCCCTAAAAAAACATGAAATTCGAGCGGATTCAAACAGATGGTGCAGCCCGGCGCGGTCGGCTGATCTTCGAGCGCGGCGCCGTGGAGACCCCGGCCTTCATGCCCGTGGGCACCTATGGCACCGTCAAGGCCATGACCCCCGAGGAGCTTCAGGGCATCGGCGCGCAAATCATCCTCGGCAACACCTTTCACCTGATGCTGCGCCCAGGCACAGAAATCATTCGCGCCCACGGCGACCTGCACGGATTCATGCACTGGGCCGGCCCCATCCTCACCGACTCCGGCGGGTTTCAGGTCTATTCCCTGGGGCAGATGCGCAAGATCAAGGAGGAGGGCGTGCATTTTCGCTCGCCGGTGAACGGCAGCAAGATCTTCATGGGGTCCGAAGAATCCATGCAAGTGCAGCGGGATCTGGGCTCGGACATCGTCATGATCTTTGACGAATGCACCCCTTACCCCGCCACCGAGACCGAGGCCCGCCTCTCCATGGAGCTCTCCCTGCGCTGGGCCGCCCGCTCCAAGGCCGCCCACGGCGATAACCCCGCGGCCCTGTTTGGCATCGTGCAGGGCGGGGTGTTCGAGGCGCTGCGGGCGCGCTCCCTGGCGGGGCTGGCGGAAATCGGCTTCGACGGCTACGCGGTGGGCGGCCTCTCCGTAGGCGAGCCGCCGGCGGACCGCTGGCGCATCCTCGACTTTCTCGCCACCCGCCTGCCCGCCGATCACCCGCATTATCTCATGGGCGTGGGCACCCCCGAGGACATCCTAGCCGCCGTGGCCCGCGGCATCGACATGTTCGACTGCGTCCTGCCCACCCGCAACGCCCGCAACGGCCACCTGTTCACCCACCAGGGCGTAGTCCGCATCCGCAACGCCTTCCACAAGGCCGACACCAATCCGCTGGACCCCTGCTGCGACTGCTACACCTGCCAAAACTACAGCCGCGCCTACCTCCACCACCTGCAACGCTGCAACGAAATCCTCGGCGCCCGCCTAAACACCATCCACAACCTGCACTACTACCAAAGACTCATGGCCGGCATCCGCACGGCCATCGAACAGGGCCGGTTCGAGGCCTTTCGCAAGGCATTCTACGCCATGCGCGATGCCGCGCCGCCGGGGCCATGACCCAAGCAATCGAAACCCGCCCTGCGCCTTTCCGCCTACCCTGGGTTCCGAGGGCGCCTAAGATCGTTTGTCGCCGCTACTTGAGCGCGGCTATACGAGGGCGCGTGTGGCGGACGCACTGCAACAGGACAGCAGGTCGTCCCCTGTCCCTGAAGGGTGGTAAGATCAAAACAGCTGCCTTCAGCCACCGAGACAGAGACCCGAGATGAACGCCCTAGCCGATTATATGAGCACCGAGTCCTCCGCCGCCCAGCCTCATCTACACCCCATTTCGGCTAGGGACTACCATCGCATGGGAGAGGCCGGCATCCTAGACCGGGCACAGCGAACCGAACTCATCGAAGGCAGGATTATTGAAATGACCCCCATCGGCAGCCGACATGCGGACAGAGTGAACCGTATTGCCCGCCATTTCGCCAAGATACTGCCCGATGAGGTTGTTATCAGCATTCAAAACCCCGTTCGCCTGGACGACCACAGCGAACCCGAACCCGACATCGCGTTGCTGCGACCGCGCGAAAAACCCTACAGCGAGGCCCATCCGGGGCCGCAAGACGTATTGCTCATCATCGAAGTGGCGGACTCCTCCTTGGCCTACGACCGAGATGTGAAAACCGCCCTCTATGCCCGCCACGGCATCCCCGAATACTGGCTGCTGGATCTCGCGCAAAACCGCCTGGATATCTTTCGCCAACCGAATGAGGGAGAATACCGCCTGCGCCTCCGCCCGCGCCGGGGCGAAACCATAGTCCTTTCGGCCCTGAGTCAAATGGGTTTGGAGCTTGATCGAATTCTTGCGTAAACGGTAGTGCCAGCCTCGGGAATGCTGCAGCAAGGTAGACACAAGGTAGAGGACACCCACGGAAGGTAGAAAACACCCACCGCGGGTGCGTTAGGCGCGCCAACCACGAAACTCGAATTTAACCCCCGCATTGCCGCGCGCCGTAACGCACCATCCCCGGCTAAGCGCTGAGGCTTTAATGAAATAATGCGAAAGATCGCCAACGAGGCGCCAAGGACGCCAAAGCGAAATAAGGCCACGAGAACCCGCGAAGCAAAAATTCGTGTCTATTCGTGTCCATTCGTGGTTCCTCTCCCTGGCAACGCCTCAGGGCGGGCAGCGGCAGTGGCATAGGATGTGCCGAGGAACGAGGCGCATCGCTTCAACGAAGCATGATGCGCCTCCTGCGTCGGCATATCCTTCGGGTTATGCGGCGTTTGCGAAGCGCTCCAGCCAACGCTCATGCCTCGAAAAACGCAGCACCTCACAGGAGTGGGCCAGCAGGGTGATGGCGTTTCCCGCCTCCTCGAGGTCCAGGGCGTCGTCATCGACGATCGCGACCCGGGTTCGGTTGTCCGCGCCCAGGGCCTTGAGGTCGGACATCTTGCCGTGGGCCTTGTAGACATCGCTCCAGTTCATTCTTCCGCTTTCATGGTTGGCGGAGATGGGCTGCAGAAAGGTCATGCCAAACGCCATCTCCACGCCGAAAGGGAACTCCATTTGGTGGCCGGATGCGCCATAGGCGCTAATGCGACGCCGCCAGCGCTCGCCCGCTACCGGTGAGATCGCCTGCTCTACTTGCGCGGCAAAGGTGTCTTGCCGCACCTTGGGTCGCCAGGCCGTGGCGCAATCGGCCAAGGTGATGGCGGCGGAGAAGAAGCGGGAGATGCCAGACGCTACACCGGCGTTATCGGTGTGGATCGAAAGCACCCCGTTCTCATCCAGTTGCATACCATTATCTAGCGTCCGCTGGATGGTGCGAATTCGTTTTTGGCTCAATTCAGCGCCGAGAGACTCTGCGTGCATCAAGGTTTCGCCGTAATCGGAGGTTCGCCAGCCGCCGCCGGTGTTTTCCACATAACAGCCCGCATGCAGGCCGTCATCGGCGAGGAAAAGGGGTGAAATCACGCGCACGGCGCCGTCACCCCTCGGGAGGCAGGAGAAACCCAGGCTCTCAATCAGTGATGAACAGTTCATGACAGCAGATCCTGTTGCGAAGGTTCGGGAACGGCGAAGCCCCCCGGCACTTCGACCGAGGCCCTTTCACAGAATAGACCAAAAAGCCCCCGACAGGATTCCGGGGCCGGTTTTACCGGCTCCGCGTCGCCTTAGCCATCCTGACTCCAGGTGTGTTCGTGGACATTGGGCGGATCAAGGCGGCGGGTGTGCAGCGGGCGTCCGGCTCCCGTGGTATTGGTGTGCGGCAGGTCCGGTTCGTAATCCAGCGCGTAAATGCGGTGCTCGAACAGGAAGATGCCGCAATTCCACTTTGGCAATACCGGGCCGAGGTTGCCCCGCCATTGGGCGATCAAGATCAGGCCAAGCGCTTCGTCATCTTCGTGCTCCAGCGCCGTTCGCCATGTTTGCCAAGGCGTGGCGTTACGTCCCCGGTTCTTGTCGATCCAGTTCATGCGCCGCACGGCCAGCTTGGGGCGTTCGAGGATGGCCTTCACCTCTACAACGGATGGCTTTGGCGACGGTTTTACCTGCACGCTGGCCCCTGCTGTTATGTCTGGCGATCAATCCTTTAGGCGGTTGCTGCGGTCTATTGTTCCAGGCCCCGCCGCGCAACACGCGCCGTTACCCGGGCGGCCCTTGTTGCGCGCTTGGCGTTAACGCGGGGGAGTATAGCAGGCTTGAGGTGCGTCGAGGAACGGGGGGCGTCACTTCACCGTCTCACCCGTTATAATGACCATCGAGTTCCGTTGCAGCTTGACCATGCCGCGCTCAACTATGGAAAATGCCCATGCTACACGCCTATAAACCGTCGTTGTATGAACAGCTAGGCTCTCTGCCAGAGGGTTTGACAGGCGAGATTCTCAACGGCCAACTGCACACCCAGCCGCGACCAACGGGGCCGCATGCCAGGGTGGAGAGCGAGTTGACCCATGACCTGGTGGGCAGTTATGGGCGTGGGCGGGGCGGTCCGGGTGGTTGGTGGATTCTGGTCGAGCCGGAGGTGCATTTCGTGACCGACCAGGAGGTCGCCGTGCCCGATCTGGCGGGTTGGCGCAAGGGGCGCATGCCGGCGATTCCCGATGGGCATAGATTCGAGACCGTCCCGGACTGGGTCTGCGAAATCCTCTCACCTTCCACCGCCAGCAAGGACCGTGAGGTCAAGATGCCGATCTATGCCCAGTATGGCGTCGCCTATGCCTGGCTCGTTGACCCAATGCGCCGGACCCTTGAGGCCTACGCGCTGGAGGATGGGGAATGGCATCTGCTAGGGGAGGCAGCCGGAGGGGACATCATCGCGATGGCCCCTTTTGAAGCCTTGAGGCTTGATTTGGGGAACCTGTGGGGGTGAGTTTCCTTGTTTTCAATAAAAGTCATAGGATGCGCGGGAAACGAGGCGCATCCGTTATACTGATCATTGAGTAGCGTTCCAGCGAACGAGGAGAGAGTGATGCGAGCCGTAAAGCAAGAGGCATTGGATGTGATCAACAGCCTGCCAGAGGATGCTGATCTGGACGAGATCATGTATTGCCTCTATGTGCTCGACAAGATTCGCAAGGGACAAGAGGCGAAAGAACGGGGCGATACGATCTCCGATGAGGGTCTGCGGCACGAAATCGAAGCATGGTGACCTGGACCAGGCCGGCGGTGAGTGATCTCCGCTTGATCCATGACTTTATCGCCCAGGATTCCGCCTTCTACGCCAAGAAGGTGGTGCAGGATATCCGCGACAAGGCGACTCGACTCGATGCCTTGCCAAACATCGGGCGAAAGGTGCCGGAGGTAGATGATCCGTGGATTCGAGAGGCGCCGATCTACTCGTATCGTCTGATTTACCAAACTGAAGATGGGAATATCTTCATTCTCTCGGTCATTCATAAACGGCGCGAAGTGTCGGGAGATGACAGCGTGCGCTAGTCGGTTGCGCCGAATTCGATGGGCATAAAGCTGCTTTCGCGGCGCGGGAGCGCCTGTGGATGCGTGACACCGCGGGAGCGGTGTCACGAGGATTACGTTTTGCTCAGGGCCGGGTCGGCGGGGGGAGGAAATACGCCGGCTGGGGGTCCAGGCCGAGGGCGGTTTTCAGCTTGTGTTGGAGGCCGTCGATGGCTTCAACGCGCCCGTCCTCGGCCAGCATGCCGGTGGCGCAGGTGAGGGGCCAGTGGTCTTCGGCGGCGGATTGGGTGCGGGCATGCAGGATGAAGGCGGCCAGCTCGAAGCTGCGGCCGTGCCAGTCGGTCATGGGGGTGAAGTGCATTTTATAGGGGCGGGCGACGGGCGCCAGGGGCACCAGTTTTTGGCAAAGGCGTTCGCGCTCATGGGCCGGTATCTTGTTGACGCCGTTAAAAAAGCCGCCGTGTTGCAGGCTGTGGTCGAAGCGCTCGCGGTCCCGGTCGAGGCCGGCCTCGATCCAAATCACCGCGTCGCCGGCATCCAGCGGGAAGGCCGTGTGCAGGTTATGCGTCTTCTTCATGGTCCGCGGTCTCCATTAGCTTCAGGCCCAGGCCGCTGAGTCAGGGGGGGGTGGGCGGCGAAGTCTCGGCGGCCCTGCCAGGGGAGGTAGTCGGCGCTGGTTTCCAGCCAAACCTGGCCGGCTTGGTCGATGATGCGCAGGGTCGCGTCCGATTGAAAGGGCGTGAGGGCGCGAAACTCCATGCGCCATTGGTCGCTGTGCTCCATGGGCTCCAGCTCCAGTTCGAGGCGCTGGCCCCGCTTGGCCTGGAACTGGACCGATTGGCGCTCGCCGTCGCCGGGTTGGCGGTCGCCTTGGGCGGCCCCTCGGATGTCGGTTTCCGCCAGGGTCTCCGAGCGGGCGCGTCGGCGCGCAGCAGCTTGAGGCGGTAGCGCAGGTTGAAATGCCGAATGCAGGCGCCCCGAATGCGGGTCGGGTCCGCGTGGGGCGGGAGGATTACGATTTCGCGCTGAAACGCATAGGGCCGGCGGTCGTGGCCCAGGGCGGTGAGCATGGGGGTGAGCCATTCCTTGTCCGGCAGCAGCATGCGGGCGCGTCGCCAGGGTTCTGGTGACAGCTCGGCCAAATGGCGGTCGCCGTCGCCCAGCGCGGGCCGGCGCGCTTCGATTAGGCGGGAGAGCGTGCAAAGGGCTTGCAGGTTGGCCGAATTGTTTTTTCGCAGGTGGTCGTAGATGACGATCAGCCGTTCAAGCGTGAAGGAGGTTCCGTTTCGTGCGCCCTTAATGAGGTTTTGGCGGCTGCAATCGGCGAGTGCGGCCAGAGAGGTGACGTGAATCCCCGAGCCTGTGAGCCTTTCCAGCAGTCCTTGGTCGTTCATTTTTTCCTCCGGCGGGTGTCCTGATCGGTTGTGCAGAAGCTTAACGAACGGGATTTGACGGAGCAAGCGGTGGTAACAGGGCGTGACAACCTTGGTTGTCAGCGCGGACGCGAATGGCCCCGGGTAGAGCCGCGCCGAAGTATTGAAAACAACCCGCCCCAGGCGCTTTCGGAACGCAGAGCGGGCGGAGGTGGTTTTGGTTGAAATCCGGACAGATGCATTCCAGACCCGCAAAAATACAGCGAAGCCGCAAGCGGTTTGCGCGCGCCACTCAGTGGCCGGGGGGAGGGTGTCCTTTGTTCAGTGAACGGGGATGAGTCGCTCATCATCAACCAATCGCCAACGGCCACCCAGGTTTTAACCAAACATCCCGCCCCGCGCCCGCTGCGTCGCTATTTCACCCGCTCGGCCAGCACCCGCTCTACGGTATCGACGATGGCCTGGGTTTGGGGATCGATTTCGATGTTCACCCGGTCGCCGGGTTGGCGCTCGCCGATGGTGGTGCGGGCGAGGGTTTCGGGGATGAGGTTGACGTCGAAGCGGGGGCCGTGGGTTTCGCCGATGGTGAGGCTGATGCCGTCTACGCCGATGTAGCCCTTGGGGAATAGGTAGCGGGCCAGGTGCGGGGGCAGTTCGAATGCCAGGCGGCGGTTGTTGGGGCTTGCGATGACTTCGATCACCTCGGCGGTGCAGAGGATATGGCCGGACATCGAATGGCCGCCGATTTCGTCGCCGAAGCGGGCGGCCCGTTCTACGTTCACCCGGTCGCCGGTCCGGAGTGCGCCGAGGTTGGTCACGCGCAGGGTTTCGCGCATTAGGTCGAAGCCGACCCGGTCGCCATCGACCGCGGTGACCGTGAGGCAGCAGCCGTTGTGGGCCACTGAGGCCCCGGGCTTCAGGCCCTCGGCGAGGCCGTCGGGCAGGCGCACGCTGTGGGTGCGAAACGCCTCCTTGTCGATGATTTCCACCACTTCCGCCGTGCCTTGAACGATGCCGGTGAACATGTCAACCCCCTGAAAAATTCGGTTCAAGGTCGGCATTGTAACCCTGTTCGGCCTGAAGTAGCCCCGCACGGCTGGTGCAGGTAGAATCCGGGCATGAAGATTCTAGCCGTTGAGACCGCCACCGACGCCTGTTCGGCGGCGCTGCTGTGGGGCGGCGAGATCCGCCTGCGCTATCAGGTGCTGCCCCGCGGTCACACCGATTTGGTGCTGGGTATGCTGGATGAGCTGCTGGCCGAGGCCGGCATCCGCCCGCCGGACCTCGACGCCGTCGCCTTCGGGCGCGGCCCCGGGTCTTTCACCGGGGTGCGCATCGCCGCCGGGGTGGCGCAGGGCGCCGCCTTCGGGGCCGGGCTTCCGGTGGTGCCGGTGTCCACCCTGGCGGCCTTGGCGCAGCGGGCCTATCGGGAATGGGGCGCGCAACGGGTGGCGGCGGCCTTCGATGCCCGGATGCAGGAGGTGTACTGGGGCTGCTACCAACTGGACGGGCAGGGCTTGATGGCGGAGACCCTGGGCGAGCAGGTGGCCGCCCCGGATCAGGTGACGCCGCCAGAGGGCGCGGGCTGGCTGGGCGCGGGCAGTGGCTGGGCGGTCCATGGGGCGCTATTGACGCGCAGATTGGAGGCTTGTCTTTCCGGCGTCACGCCCGATTTATTGTGTAGTGCCGAAGACATAGCGCGCCTGGGCGCCGCGGGTTTCGAGTACGGCCGCGCGCTGCCGCCGGAGCAGGCCGCGCCCGTCTATCTGCGCAATCAAGTGGCGAAAAAACCAAGTCGGGTGAGTGGTAGATGAAGTGAAATCTGCGTTTTTTGCTCGAACGCGTTATACTGAAAAGCTTTATCGGGGGCCGGGGCCAACCCTGGGCTAGCGCTTGACGACAGAGGCCGCCTTTCAGTATACGTTGGCCTCAATCGATAAGAACAGAGCAATAACTAATTGCTCGACTGGGGTTTTTCCGCCATCGGGCATTTTCGAAAAACCGGCTTCGGGTCTGGAAAACGGACCCGCCGGGATCAAATCAGGTTCGGCCGTGGGAGCGTACAGCGGCCTTGCGACGGGAGAGTAGAATGCACAAAGTGCTGTGGTTGACGGCCCTGGTGTTTCTCGGGGGAGGAATCGCTCAGGTGGCGGGGGCTCAAGGACAGGTGGCCGACAGTCCGGACGTCAGTGAGATGGCGCAGATCCGCGCCGAGCTGGATGAGCGCATCGCGGAAATCAAGGGCAACGAAGAGGAGCATCAACGGCTGATGGAGGAGGGGCGCAACCGTACGGTGTTGTGTCGCACCTGTCATGGCTTGGACGGAGAGGCGGTGAAGCCGGGTACGCCCAATCTGGCCGGCCAGAACCCCTCCTATATCGTGGATCAATTCCACCGCTTCGCCGACGGGCGGCGTTACGACTTCCTGATGAGCAATCTGGCCAAGACCTTCGATCACGAAGAGACGGTCAATATCGCCCTCTATTATTCCGATCTCGACGGCGTCAGCTCCGGCGGCGGCAATCCCGCGCTAATGGATCAGGGCCAGGCGTTGTACGAAGAGCGTTGCGCCAGTTGCCATGGCGATGACGGGCGCGGCCAGGAGGGCTATGCCAGGCTGGCGGGCCAGCAATACGACTACCTGGTTAAGATGCTGCACGAATTCAAAGATCGCACCGGTCGGCGCTTCAACCCGTGGATGTCCGGGGTGGCGCTCAAGCTGAATGAGGAGCAGATTCAGGCCGTCTCCACCTATGTGTCCAACCTGAAGTAGGCGGCGTCCCCAGTGCCGGGGCGGGCTGTCGCCCCCTCGGGTCGGCGTATCCGGCCCGAACCCGGCATGCCGCGCTGCCGTCCGCGTGCAACAAAGCCCGCGCAACCTGCTGCTTCAAGCCTTTAGCGCCGCGCTGGCGGCCGTGAACGGGCGCAACGCCACCGCCCGCTGGCTGGCCGCGCACCCGCTCGCCGGGCCTGTGGCGGTGGTCGCCGTGGGCAAAGCGGCCGCGGCCATGACCCAGGGGGCCCTTGATGCGCTGGGCGCTCAGGCGCAGGCCGCGCTGGCCATCTCCAAGCCGGGGCATTTCGGCGCTCCGGGGCTCAGCCGACACGGCGTCGAGACCCTGACGGGCGGCCATCCGCTGCCGAATGCGGCCAGCCTGGCCGCGGGCGAACGCCTGCTGGGCTTTATCCGTCAACAGCCCCCAAACCGGCGCCTGCTGTTTCTAATCTCCGGCGGGGCCTCTAGCCTGGCCGAGGTCCCGCGCCCCGGCATCGCATTGGACGACCTGCGCCGGGTGAACCAGTGGCTGCTGGGCAGCGGCCTGGATATCGCGACCATAAATGGGCTGCGTCGGCGCCTGTCGCGCATTAAGGGCGGCGGCCTGCTGGAACATCTTCGGGGCCGCGATGCCCTCCTGCTGTGTATTTCCGACGTTCAGGGCGACGATCCCGCAGTGATCGGCTCCGGCCCCCTGTCGCCCCCGGCGCGCATTCAAACCCCCCAAGGGCTGCCGGATTGGCTCCAGGCCTTGCTTTTGCAAGCTAAGCCGCAAGCGCCCGCCGGCGTCACCGTCCCCGCCGCCGTGGTCGCCCATCGCCGCATGGCCCTGGAGGCCGCCGCCCGCGCGGGGCAGGCCCAGGGGCTAGCAACCTATCTGCATAAATCATTTGTCGCCGGCCCCGCCGAGGCGGCTGGCCGGCGTTTGGCCGCGCAACTGCGCAGCGGCGACCCCGGCCTCCACATCTGGGGCGGCGAGACCACCGTGGTCTTGCCCCCGAACCCGGGCCGGGGCGGGCGCAATCAACACCTGGCCCTGGCCGCGGCGGGTGAAATCGCCGACCATAGCGGCCTCTATCTGCTGGCCGCCGGCACCGATGGGACCGACGGCCCGGGCGAAGACGCCGGCGCCCTGGTGGACGCCGCCACCATTGAGCGCGGCCGTATGCAGGGCCTTGATCCCGCAGAGGCCCTGCGCCGGGCCGACTCCGGCGCCTTTCTCGAAGCCGCGGCCGATCTCATCAGCACCGGCCCCACCGGCTCCAATGTCATGGACCTAGCCTTCGGATTGAAGCTCGTCTAGCCCTGCGGCGCCTGGCGCAGCGCGCCGGGGCTGCATCCCCACGCGGCGCGTGGGGACGAGGGCGTGTGTTTAACGATCGGGTAATGATATGCCGGTGACCTTTTTGTACAGTGATACGGCAAAGGAGTCGGTCATGCCGGATACGAAGTCGGTGAGGGAGAGCAGGCGGGAGTAGAAGTCGTCGGAGGGGCGGCGTTCGGGGCCGATGAATTGCTCCGGGATCAGGTATTGGGTCATGCGGCTCTTGGCCGAGGCCCGGGGACCGTGTTCGGCGATGTCGTCGAGCACCTGTATGAAGCGTTCCAGCAGTTCGCCGATCACCTGAAAGCCGGCGGTTTCGATCTCCACCACTGCGGGTGTGCAGTAGATCTTGCCGGTTGCGATTTCGATCAGCCGGTCCATGGGCGCACACGCCGGGATGGTGGTGAGCAGCGGTTGGTCGAAGCGGCCGTCGAGGATCTGCGGCTCTAGGTCGAGAAAGCCGTCGCGCACCTGGCCGATGGCCTCGTTGATGGCCTTGGCGCGCAGGAATTCCACCCGCTCCTGTTCGCCGGAGAGTCGGCGCAGGCGGCGAATGGCATCGTCGTCTTGCAGGATCGGCAGGAACAGGTCTTCGACCTCGGCGTAGCTCAGGTAGCCGAGGCGGAAGCCGTCTTCGATATCGATCACCCGGTAGCAGATGTCGTCCGCGGCCTCCACCAGGAAGGCCAGCGGGTGGCGTCGCCAAATCGCCAGGTCCGGGGCGCGGCGGATCAGGCCGGTTTCTGCGGCCACGGTCTCGAATAGCTCCCGGTCCTGGGCCATGAAGCCGTGCTTGTTGGCGCTTGCGCCCTCGAAGCGACTGCCGCCGAGGTCCGATTCGCGCGGGTATTTGGTGAAGGCGGCGAGGGTGGCGCTGGTGAGTTGCAGGCCGCCAGGGTTATCGTGGTTCTGCAAGCGGGTGAGCACCCGAAAGCCCTGGGCGTTGCCCTCGAAGGCCAGAAAGTCTTCTTTGGCGCTGCCGGCGAGCATGGCCACCCGCTGTTTGCCGTACTCGGCGCGCTCCGCCCAGTGGCGAAAGGCGTCTTCGCCCGAGTGCCCGAAGGGCGGATTGCCGATATCGTGGGCTAAGCAGGCGGCGGCGCAGATGTTGCCGAAATCCGCCGCTTCGTAGCCGCGCAGGGCGTGCCGGGGGATGATTTGCTCGCCGACCAAGGTGCCGAGCGAACGGCCGACGCAGGAGGCCTCCAAGCTGTGGGTAAGGCGGGTTCGCACATAATCCACCTTGGATAGCGGAAATACCTGGGTCTTGTCCTGCATGCGGCGAAAGGCCGAGCAGAACACCATGCGGTCGAAATCCCGCTGAAAGTCGGTGCGCGCGGACACCGCGCTGGGCGTTTCGTCCGCGCCCAGGCGCTTGCGCGAGAGGAGTCGGGGCCAATCCATCACTCGGGCGTCCCATCGGTTTGCAAAGCCGCCATCATCGCCCTCGACGGCTTAGCCTGCAAGGGGCGGGGTCTCGGGCGGGGCTTTTGGGGCCGGCCGGCTGGGCGGACGCGGCCTTTGTGCTTTAAACTTATAGGCGTCGTCTCGGGCTTTGCCCGGCCTTTGAACCCGATTTGCGAGTGAAAACCGTGTCCGATCTGCGCATCCATCATGTCAGCCTGTTGGTTCGTGACACCGAGCGGGCGTTGGGCTTCTACCGCGATTTGCTCGGCCTGGCGCTGGACGACAGGCCGGATTTAGGTTTTCCCGGCGCCTGGCTCGCCGTGGGGCCGCAACAGATCCATCTGCTGGAGCTGCCCAACCCGGACCCGCTTGACGGGCGCCCCGAGCATGGCGGGCGGGACCGGCATTTGGCCCTGGTCACCGGCGACCTGAGCGCTATCGAGCACAGGCTGGAGGCGGCGGGCTTGGCCTTCACCCGCAGTCGCTCGGGGCGGCGGGCGCTGTTCTGCCGGGATCCCGATGCCAATACGGTGGAGCTTATAGAAGGCTGAAGTGTCCCCTGGTTCCCCCATCCCCTGGTTCCCCCATCCCCTGGTTCCCCCATCCCCTGGTTCCCCCATCCCCTGGTTCCCACGCGCCGCGTGGGAACCCGGCAGCACCGCGCTGCGGTGCGCAGGGGTCACCGCGGCGCGGCGGGGCTGCAACGCCGCGTGGGGACGAGGTGGGGAGTGCGCCGGGGCTGCTTCTCGACGCGGCGCGTGGGGGCGAGTTAGGGGTCGAGGCGTTGCGCCAGCGGCCGAAATTGCAGGGCGTAGAACATCTGTAGATAGTGTCGGGTCTCGGTGCGGTCGAGGTCGGTGACGTATTTCCAGAAGCCGTAGATTCGGGAGAGGGTCATCATGCGTTCGGCGTAGCGCTTCCAGGTGTAGTGGCTTTCCACCCGTTCCAGGGCTGCGGCGGAGATGCGTTCCCAGTACTCGGGTTCGGCGGCGCAGCGGGCAAAGAAGTCGCTCATTACCTGGGTTGCCGCGTCGCGGTGGTTGGGGTCGATATGGAAGCCGGATATCTCGTGTTCGATGATCTCTAGCGGCCCGCCGAAACAGGTGGCGAAGGTGGGCAGCCCGGAAGACATGGCTTCGATCACCGTCAGTCCGAAGGCCTCGAACAGGGCGGGTTGCACGAAGGCCCCGCGATGATCCGCGACGAAGCGATACAGCTCGCCGGCGGCGGTCTTGTCCAGGTGGCGGCCGAGCCAGCGCACCTCGCCGTCGAGGCCGTGGTAGTCCATCAGTTCATGCATGCGGCGGATCTGCGCCTGCTCTTCTTCGTCGGCGGAGTGCTCGGGGTTGATGTGACCGGCCACCACCAAGAGGTTGACCTGCTCCCGCAGTTTATCGGAATGGCCGTACCAGTCCACCAGGCCGGTGATGTTTTTGATGGTGTCCAGCCGGGCCAGGGTGAACAGGATGGGTTTGTCCGGGTCTTTGAAAAAGCCGCGGCATTCTTCGGGCGGGCCGTCTTCGAATATCAGCTGTTGCAGCTCGGGGGCCAGGTAGCCGAGGCGGCGCTCGCTTTCGCTGTACGGGAAATAGACTTCGGGGTCGGCGCCTGGCGAGACGATATTGTATTTGGGGTCGTAGACGTCGGTGCCTTGGATGACGCGATACAGCCCGGGCATGGAGAAGGTGGTGTAGCTTTCGTATTGGCCCACGACTTCTTCGGTGCCGGCGATCTCTTGATAGGTGCTGGTGATGATGAAGTCGGCGGTGTTCATGGCCACCAGGTCGGCGGTGAACTGGCAGGAGAAGTGGTAATGATCCTCGTTTTGCTGCCAGTAAAGGTCCGAGTACAGATACTTGGTCTTTTCCAACGCATGGGCGATGTTGCATTGGGTGATCCCGAGGCGCTGGGACATCAGTGAGGCCACCAAGTTGCCGTCCGAGTAGTTGCCCACGATGAGGTCCGGGCCGCCGCCCAGCTCGGCCAGCAGGTCGCGTTCGGCGTCGGCGGCGAAGCGCTCCAGGTAGGGCCAGATGTGGAAGCGCGAGATCCACTGCGGGATCACGTCGCCGGCCTGGTTGCGAAACGGCACGCGCAGGATGAAGGCGCTTTGGCAGCCGGCGATGGGCTCGATGCGCTGGTCGCAGGTGGTGCCCTCGGCCTCCGGGATCAGGCGGGTGATGACCACGATCTTGGGGTCGATTTCCAGCCCCTGTTCGCTCAGGCGTTGGCGCATCTCGCGCTCCAGCGCCCGCACCTGGTCGAGGATGTACACCACCTGACCGCCGGTGTCCGGGCGCCCGAGCACCCCGCTTTGGCCGAAAAAGCCATGGGGCGAGAGGATGGCCATGGAGAAGATCATCGGAATGCGCGACAAAAACGCCTCTAGGTTGGCCGGTTCCGGGGCCTCCAGGATGTCCAGCAACAGCTCCATGGTGTCGCGGGCGCGCTTGGCGTCGGCCCCCCAGCCGGGCTCGAAGCCGAGGCTCCGCAGGTTCGAGGTCATCTCGCCCCAGGGGCGTTTCTGGGGCTGTTTGCGCAGCAGGTTGCGGGCGTGGCGCAGGGCCACGCGCAGCTCCGCCACGTCTTCGATCACCTCGTTAAGCATTAACTGCTGATTGCTGTAGCGATGTACTTGCAGGAATCGCAGCAGGCGGTTGCTGCCCTCGCCTAGGCCTTCGAATAGCTTGCTCGAAAGGCGACGGTTGAGGAATTCCACGCCGCGGCCGATGGAGTGGGTCTCGTGCAGCTTGGCGAACTCGCGGGAGAAGGGCGCCAGGTCCAGCTCCAGGGTCCAGAGGTCGTCCGGGCGGCCGCTGACTAGGCGCTCTTTAAAGCGCAGGAACTCCCCGGGGTCGGTGATTTGGTAGTCGAGGGAGTCGCGGTGGATGCGCAGAAAATGCCAGTGCGCCACCCGCTCGCGCAGGGCGAAATACACCCAGGCGCCGTCGAGCGCCGCCTCCTGGCACCAGTGGATTAGGGTCATCAGCGGACTGCCGCAGAGGCTCGACTCTTCGTCGCAGACGCGGGCGAAGACGTCCAGGACCTCGGTGCGCAGCAATAGCGGATGGCCGAGTTTGGCCAGTCGGTAGAGGAAACAGCGCATGGTGGCCGGGTTTTCGAGCAGGAAGCTCTCGGCGGTGCTGAGCGGGTGTTCCTTCTTGTTCATGCTAAAGGGTTTTCCAACAGAGATAGGGTTTGTAGAAGGCCGGATCTTCAACCGTGGCCCCGCGTTGCTGCACCATCGCCGAGGCGAATGCCTGGGCGCGGTCCAGGGTGATTTGCAGCGGCCAGTCGCTGAGCAGGCCCAGAATCAGCACACTGGCGAAGGCGTCGCCCGCGCCCACGGTGTCCACCACCTCCAGCTCGGCCTCGGGGCGCACCGCGCGCGTGGCGCCGTCCGCGGCATAGGCCTTGGCGCCGGCGCCGCCGTAGGTGACGAACAGGGCCTGAAGTCCGCAGTCCGCCAGCAGTTGGCGCGCTTGTTGGTCGGCGTCGTCCGCGGCCGGCCCAAGTTCGGCCAGCTCGTGGTGATTGAGTTTGACCCAGTCGGCCTCGGCCATTTGCGCCCGCACTTCTGCCGCGTCCCACCAGGGATCGCGCAGGTTTACGTCCATGAATATCGGCGGCCTGTGGGTGCGTTTCAGGGTCGCCAGGGCGGTGCGGGCGGCGGCGTTGCGGAGCCCCAGGCTGCCGTGGTAGAGCAGTGATGCGCCCGCGTGCAACGGCGGCAGGCAGGCGGTGTCCACGAAGTCATAGGCCTGATCCGGCACGATGTCGTAGCTCGGCTCGCCGTCTTCGATGCGGATGCGCACCGTGCCCGTGGGGTGGGCCGAGTCCAGTTGCAGGCCGCCGGCGTTCATGTCGCGGGCGTGCATGGCGTCGCGGATCCGCCGCCCCAAGGGGTCGTCGCCCACCCGGCTGATCAGCAGCGGGTCGAGGCGGAAGGCCTGCAGGTGGGCGGCGACGTTAAAGGGCGCGCCGCCGAGCACCACGCTGCCGTCGGGGAAGTGGTCGAATAGCACCTCGCCGAAAATCAGCGGGCGCGGGTTGGATTCGCTCATGCCTTGGTCTCTTGTTCCAGCCAGGTTTGGATTTCGGGGATAAAATGCGCCGCGCCCTCCAGGATGCCGGCGCTGTAGTAGCCGTTGAGTCCGAGAAAATCGCCGCGGGCCAAGTAAAGCTGCTCGGCGGCGCCGCGGGCCTGGGCCAGATCCCAGGCCTCGGCCCGCACCTCGGCGGTGGCGTTGGCCACCAGCACCGCCTGCACCGGACCCGCCAGCACCGGCAGGTCGTTGCCGCTGTCGCCGGCGAACAGGCACAGGCGCGGGTCGTATTTGCGGTGTTCAATCAGGAACTCCACCGCCGCATGCTTGCTGGCCGAGGCCGGCAGCACGTCGATGAGCCCGGTGTCGGTGGTCTCATCCAGGCTCCAGGTGACGTGGGCCTTCAGCCCCTTTGCCGCCAGGCGGTGTTCCATCTCCCGCACCAGCTTCCAGCGGTCGGCGTCGCCCGAGGTGTAGTAGCTGAGCTTGAAGCGATTCTGCTTTTCCGGCTCTTGCAGGCGCAGCGCGTCTAGGTCGGTGAACAGCGCGGCGAGTTGGTCGTGCTTCAGGCCCTGCCAGTCGGGGCCGATGGTGTCCTGCCAGGCCGGCCAGAGTTCCCAGTCGTCGGCATAGCGGTGGTAGATGCTGGAGCCCACGTCGCCGAGGATAAAGTCCGGCTCGGGCAGGTCCCAGTCGCGGATCGCCCGCTGCACCAGCCCGAGGTCGCGCCCGCTGACATAGGCCAAATGCACCTCGGGGCGGGCCGTTAGGGCGCGGAACAGGGGGCGCGCCCGCGGCGACTCCGGCTGCGGGCCGTTGGGGATTAGGGTGCGGTCGAGATCGGTGCAGATCAAGCAGGGGTTGGCGCTGTCCACGGGGTTCGATGCTCCGGTGTCGGGTCAGGGGCGGCGGGCCTTCGATACGGATCCGGCCTCCTAGGCCTTCTCCGGCGGTCGCAGTTGGCAACTGCCGAAGAAATCGTAGTGCTCCAGGGCCTCGATGATGCCCTGGGCATGGCTGGCCTCTGAGAAGTAGATGCTGTCGCTGTCCACTAGGTGAGACAGTTCCTCGTTGTGGCGATTGGCCACCACTACGGCCAGGGTGTTGCCGCGCAGCATGTCCTCGTCCGTGCCGGAGCCGCCGGCGGCCAGGATGTGCTCAATGGGGATGCCCCACTGATCTGCGAACCAGCGCAGCGCGAAGCCCTTGGAGGCGCGCACCGGCACGATGTCCAAGAACTGGCCGAAGGACAGGAAGGCGTTCACCGACAGTTCCCTTTGGTGCAGCAGGCGGTTGATTTCCTCCATCGACGGGGCCTCGGCGCGGTCGATGTAGAAGCTGATCTTATAGCGGCTCTGCTCCCGCGCCGGCTGCACGCTGATGCCGGGCAGTTCGCGCAGCAGGCGCCGAATCTTGCGCGGGTTCCAGGAGTGGTCGATGTGCTGGCTCCAGGCGGTGTCTGCGGTGAGCTGCGGGGCATAGTAGATTTCGGTGCCGACGTTGGTGATCAGCACGTCCGGTTGCGGGATGCCGTAGCGGCGCATGATCTTGAGCGCGGATTCGAGGCTGCGCCCGGTGGCGATGCCGAAGGTGGCGCAGCGGCGGTTGGCCCGCAGTAGCTTGATGAACGCGGCTAGGGACTGGGGATCGCCCAGCAGGTTTTGATCCAGGTCGGTGAAGATGGCCCGGTCGTGATACAGCATGGGACGCCGCCCCGGAACCGGCACCCGCTCCGGCACTTCGATGCCGGCCACCAGGCGTTGCAGGGTCTTGAGGTAGGTGTCGGCGTGGGCCTCCCAGGAGTAATGGCGATGCACGCCCTTGAGGCCGTTGTCGGCCAATTGCTGCCATTTCAGCGCGTTACTGAGGATCTTGAGCAGGGATTGGCCCATTTGGTCCTTGTCCAGCGGATCCACCAGCACGCCGTTGTGGCAGTGTTCCACGATGTCCCGCGGGCCGCCGTCTTCGGTGGCCACCATGGGCAGGCCGCTGGCGGCGGCCTCGATTAGGGTCAGGCCGAAGGGCTCGGTCAGGGCCGGATTGACGAATACGCCCTTAGAGGCCGCGGCCAGGCGGTAGATGATGGGCACGTCGTCGGCCGCGTGGTGCTTGGGGTAGGCCGCCTTGCCGTAGAGGTCGTGGTAGTCGATTAGCAGCAGGATCTCGGTCAGCACCCCCTGCGCGCCCGACTCCAGGTCCTTGATGTCGTCCCGGTTGCCGGCCACCACCACCAAATTGGCCAGGTCTTGCAGGTCTTGATTTTCGCCGTAGGTCTCGATCAGGGTGGCGATGTTTTTGCGCTCGTCGGGGCGCGACAGGGCCAGGATGATGGGCTTTTTCGGGTCGCGCAGGAACCGCTTCAGCTCGCGGGCGATGGGCTTGCGGCCTTCGTTGCCTTCGGGCGGGAAGAAGCGCTTGAGGTCGGTGCCCGGCGGGATCACCCGCATGTGGTCCGGCAGGTAATGATCGTACAGGCCGTACTGTTCTTCGATCTCCTGCTTGGTGCTGGTGATGATCAGGTCCGCCACGCCGAGGGCCTCCTCTTCGGCCTCGATGCGGCGGGACATATTGTACTTGGCCTCGATTTCGTTGCGGCTCAGGCCGCTGGCCAACAGCCGACGGCGTTTAACCCGGCCCAGCGAGTGGCCGGTATGCACCAGCGGCACGCCCAGCAGGTTGGCCATGCGCACCCCCACATAACCGGCATCGGCGTAGTGGCTGTGGATGACGCTCGGGTGTCGGTCCTCGTCGCGCAGGAAGGCCACTGCGTTGTCGGCGAAGGTGTCGAGGTGATCCCAGAGCTGTTCTTTGTAGATGTAACCCTCGGGGCCGGCCTCGATGCGCACAATGCGCACCTTGTCCGACAGGGTTTCGATGGCTTTGCCGTAGTCGGAGCTGACATGGGAGTCGGTCACCCGGCGCGTGAACAGGTCCACCTGGGCAATGTCGGGCCGCTCCCCCAAGGCGCGGGCGAGTTCCACCACATATTTGGTTTGCCCGCCGGTGTCGGCGTCCCGGCCCAGCTCCAGGTCGCCGCCGCGAATCAGGCCGTGGACGCTGAGCAATACCAGATGCAGCGGATTGGCATCGGTGTGAGTTTGGGGTTGGGACTTGCCCATGGGGTCTCTCCTGTTGGCTTGTTCTTCATTCTGCAAGGGATCGGGCAAAAAGGCAAAGCCCTTTGCGCAGCGGTCGCGGCCGCCGGATGATTGCGCCGGCGCTGGCGGCCTTCAAGCCCGCAGGTCCTTTAGCGGCTGCGGCGCCTGGATGAGCCGACCTTGGGCCAAATCCACCCCGATTTGCTGCAAAAGCGCCAGGGTCGCGGTGTTTTCCACCTGCTCGGCGACGGTCCGCTTACCGAAGAAATGCGCCACTTCGCTAATCGAGCGGACCAGCGCCAGGTCGGCCGCGGACTCGGTGATTTGGTTGACGAAGCCGCCATGGATCTTTAGATACGCCACCGGCAGTTTCTTGAGTTGGGAGAAGGAGGCGGCGCCGGCGCCGAAGTCGTCCAGCGCGAAGCGGAGACCGATCTTGCTGAGGGCGCGCATCTGGCGCAGGATCGCCGCTGAGGATTCGAGGCGCGCGGTGGCGGTGAGTTGGAAGCAAAGGCGCTTCGGATCCACCCGATGCTGTTCCAGGGCCTGTAACGTGAAGCGCAGGAATTCGGGGTCGCTCAGCGAGGCGTGAGACAGGTTGACGATATAGGCGGCGTGATTCGTCGCCGGGGTCTCGGCCAGCCATTGCAGCAAGTGGCCCACCACCCAGCGGTCCGTCACCGGCATTCGGCTGTAATGCGCTGCGTCATGGGCCAACTCCGCGGTCGCTCCCGGCGTCTCCGCCAGGCGCGGGAAGATCGCGTACAACTGGGCCGCGGCGGCGGCGCCGCCGATCGGCGCGATGGGCTGGGCCAGTAGTTCCAGGCGGTGGTTAGCCGCCGCCTCGGTAATGCGGTTGCGCCGCGTCGCGGCGCGCAAACCCGCGCTTTGGGTGCGCTCGGCCGTCGGCCAGACGCGAACCCGCTCGCCACCCTCGGCCTTGGCCTGGTCGCAGGCCGCTTGCGCCTCTTTGAGCGCTTGTTGCGGATCGCCGGTTTCGGTTGTGATGCAGGTCAGGCCGATACTGACGGTCAGGTTTTGGGCGCTCGGGCCGGCCGCCGCTTGGGCCAGGCGGGCGCGCAAGGCCTCGGCGCGTTCGCGGGCCTGTTCCAGGTCATGCGCCGGCAGCAGCAGGCCGAGGCTCGCAGCCCCGAGGCGCGCCGCTGCGGCGCCGCGGGGGGCCTCGGCGCTCAGGGTTATGGCACAGGCGCGCAGGTGGTTTTCTGCGCCCTCAAGGCCGAGGCGGTCGCTCATCCGTTGCAGGTGATCGATTTCCAAGTGGAGGAAACCGGCCGCGCTCTGTTCGGCCCTTACGGTTTCCATTACGCGCAGGATCTGCCGGCCGATGGCGCGGCGGTTGAGCAGGCCGGTGAGCGGATCGTGCGTGGCCTCGCGGACCACCGCGTCGTGCATTTGCTCCAAGGTGCGGTAGGAGGCGCGCTCGGTGAGCGACAGGTCGGGGTCGGGGATCGATTGCACGACCTCCTGTCCCAGGACCAGGGCCAGCTCCGGGAGTGACAGATCCAGCTCCTTGAGCCCGCGCCGATTGATGAAAACGAAGCGCCGATGGTCCTTGCCGATCCAAATCAGGCGCAGGGCCTGGGGACCCTTGGTCGGGTGTTCCTGGCGCACCCAGTCATTGATCTCTAGCGCCAACGCCTGCAACAGCAACGCCCGCCAGTGGCCGGTAGCATAGCCTTCGGGGGGCTGGGCGAGGGCGGCGTCGAAATCGGGCAGGGCCTGTTCCAGTTCGGTCTTGAGTTGCTCGGCGCGGATTGCCACCAGCGGCCGATCCGGGTTGCGGCCGGTGATCAGCTTGGCGGTCTCGCGCATCCAGTGATCCGCCTTGTTCGGATTGGCCCCGACGTGATCGAAGCCGCGCTTGAGCACGCGCATGGCCTCCACCTCGGCCGCCCCCGGTTTCACCGCGGCGGTCTTATGCGAAAGCTCCAGCAGGCGTTTCAGCCCCGTGAGGTATTCATTCCAGCGTTTGGAGGCCGCGCCCTCCCGCAGATACACTTGGAGCAAGAGTTGGCGCCAGGCCTCGCGCTCGATTTCCGCGATTACCGCGGGGATCGGCTCACCACCGAGGATCGCGGCCAGCTCGGTGGTGACGGTCTCGCGCGCCTCCAGCAGTCTTTGCTGGCCTTCGCAGCTTTGCATCACGCGTTGCAGGGCGTTTTGATAGGCCCCTTCTTGCGGGGCCATGAGGGATTCGAGTTCCGCGGCGGCCTGGTCGAAGGGCGCGAAATCCCAATCGAAGTCGTCTAGCAGGCGGTCGAACAGGCCATCGATCTTTTCGCCCAACTGTTTGTTGATGACCTGGCCTTCGTCGTCCACCGCATGCCCCAGCTTTGCGAGCTGATTGACGATGCGGCCCACCGGGTTTTCTTCCGAAGACACGGCGTCGGGGTCGAGGAAGGCGGCCTTGAGCATGGGGACCTCCAGCTTGCGCAGCCAGCGTTGCAGCCCCTTGGCCATCATCAGGTCGTGTTCGATGTTGCTGAGCAGGTTTTCCACCACGCCGAGCAGCTCGTGTTCCCGGGGCCCTATCGGGGCGCTGTCGGACTGGTCCTGCATGGCCTGGGAGACGCGCTCGGAGAGCGCGGCGAGGGGCTCTGTTTGGCCTTTTTCCCGGGTCTGCAGGGCGCTCAGGGCGTCCATGAATTGACCGGGATCGGTGGTCTCTTCCATCGCCTCCGCGGGCGCCGCCGGCTGGGCTTGGGGCTCCGGGCTCTCCTTAGGCGCCGCCGGCGCGGACGGCTTTTCGGCTTCGAACCCGAACAGGCTCCTGGCCGCCGAGAACAGGCCGCTTGGCTTGGCCTTTGGCGGCTCCGGGGCGTGCTGCGGGGTTTCCGCCGGGGCTGGCGGGGCGGGCTGGGCCGCGGCGGTTTCAGGGGCCGGCTTCGGGGCGGGCTCGGTGTCGGGCTGTTCTTGCGCTGTAGGCTTTTGCCGCGGGCCGTTTTTGGCTGTCTGTTGGTCGGGCGCCCGGTGTTCGATTTTCGGCAACACGCCTTGGTCGATGAACAGCTGGTTCAGGTCGTGGTAGAACCCGCCCAGGCGGGTCAGGTAATGCTTATCGAATAGGCCAAAGATCAGCTGTCGCAGGTGCAGGCTCGGTCGCACCTCGCCGCAGGCGGCGTGAAAGGCGCGACAAATGGCCGCCGGCGCCACCGGATTGGTCTCCTTATTGAGATGCGCCCCCATGACCTCGGAGAGTCGCAATGAGAGTTCGTATAGCGGTTCGTCAAACCGGTCGTCGGCGCGATGGATCAGGGTCACCATCACCAACCAGTCGTCGAACTCTTCTTTTTCCGTCGCGGAAAGCCGCTGTTTGGCCTTGGCGGCCTGGTTGGCGGCCTGGTTGGCGGTGACTTCGCCCGCCGCGCAGGCGTCGAAGCGCTCCAACAGGCGGCTGCGGTAATGCGCCTTCAACGGGGTTTGGCGGACCTTAACCTCCTTAATCTGCTCGAACAGGGCGCCCTCTTCGTGATTATTCGAGGCGCGTTCGGCCGCCGCCGTGAGTTCGGCCCCAACGGCGGCGAAGAACTGGCCCAGCATCCCGGCCAGCTTCGACTCGGCCTGTTGGCGCACCTGTCGCAGCAGATCGCGGGCCAACTGCGGATCGATCCGGCCTTGCTGCGGGGTATGGCGGTTGTGCTGCTGGGCGTCGTCGGAGACTTGGTGCAGGGCGGTGAGCACTTGCGGGTCGATGTGGTCGAAGGCTACGCCTAGGCTGCCTTCGAGCACGCGCGCCACCTTGGCCTTGACCTGGCAGCGTTGCTTGCCGTCCGCTGATTCCACCGTGAAGCGCAGCTCCAGCGCGTCTCCGGGGCCGAACGGGTCGGCGGCGGAAGGGGCGGCGAAACCCTCCGAACACACCAACAGCATGCCGCCGTCGCAATAGTCCCGCATGCGGCAGATTTTCGGCGGCATTTTCTTCGAGGTGAGCAGGGTGCTCAAGTCGATGGGGATGCGGGGCGAGGTTCGACGATCAATGCTCATAAAGGGCGCGGGCAGCCAGGGTTTGGGTTCAGGTGAATGCCGGGACAGGACATGCTGAGGCGGGTAGGGGTTTTGCTCGGCGCATCCATTGGGATTACAGCGGCGCTCAAGTATCGGAAACGATTTCGTCGGCCTGCGGGGCTTCAGCCGAGGGGGCTCGACCTCAGAGCGCCGTAACCGCTCCCGCTAAGTTTGCGCCTTCGCTAGCCCTCATCGACAAAGGCCGAGAGGCCGGACAGGTTGTCCACCGATTCCACGTTGAGTTCCGACAGGCTCGAACCGTCTTCGCCCAGGTTCAGGTTCAGATCGAGGTCGAGATCAGGCGGCAGCGCCAAGTTTTCGGTGCGGCGCGAGCGGCTCTTCTTCTTGCGAAACTGATAGACCTCGAACGCGGCCGAGCCGTCCACCGGCGGCGAATTCAACGATATCCGGGTTTTGTGTCCGTTGCGATCCACCGCCAGCTTGCGCTGGCCGATCCCCGGGATCGGCATCAGCCCGACCACGGTCTCATCGCCTTCCGTATGCCGCCCGAGAAAGCAGGGCGCGCGCGAAATCTCGCCGCCCCGAGGCTTGCTGATTAACGTCGCCGGCCGCAGCCGATGGGCCACGAAGGACGCCCCGACGCTCAGGGCCTGGCCGTGCTCGGCCCGAATCCAGCGAATGCGCGCCGCCGACAAGGAGCGGCTTTCGCGCCGTTGAATGCCCAGGATGTCGCCGATCCGCAGTTGCAGCCCGGGCTGGGTCAGCACCTCCAGCTTAACCCCGGTTTGTGAGATGTCGCACACCAGCACATTGATGAAATCGTAATGCGAATGCGGGGCCGCGAAACTGCCAGGTTTAAAGCGATCCGAGTCGCCGTAGCAGATTTCTTCGTCCACCGGCCCGGAGTCACCGCGCGCAGCGGCCTTGCGGGCCTTGGCCTCTTCCAGCATGTGGCAAATCGCGGGGATCCCGAACAGCGCCCGGGCCGGCTCATCCACCTCGCGCCGCGGGGCCAGGCGGTCGGAACGGAAGGTGAGCGCATCCCGCAGCAGGGCCACCGTAGACGACGCCAGGCCGAGGGCGTCTGGCGCGTCTGCATCGCAGAGTTTGCGGTACAGCGCCTTCGAGTTCAGCACTAGGCAGTCCTTGCCGACACCGTCGCCGCCTTGATTGTAAGCCCGCGGACCGTCGTCTAGCTGCGGATCGACATACAGCGGGGCGTCGGCGGGATCGATTTCCGCCGTATAGGGCGCCAGTGTCAGCCCGACGCACCAATCCGCCAGGGCGGCGTCCAACAGCTCGGCCTGTTCCTGGGAGAGGGCCGCAATCGGGAAGGCGCCGCGCAGGAGAATGCGTTTATAAATGGTCTCCACCTCCAGCGCAGCGCCGCCGGTCTTCACCGCCTTGGTCTCCAGGCCCAGGCTCCGGGCCTGCAGAAACAGCCCATGCAGCAGCAGCCAAAGGCTGGGCGGGGCGGGCAGGTGCAGGCGTTGTCGCAGCGTCAGCGCACGCTCGGCCCAGAGCAGCAGTTGCAGCACGGTCTTGGTCCATTGCGCCGCCCCGGGAAGGGCGATGAGCTTGCGGCTCGGCGGCGGCGTCTCCGCCAGCAACCGTTCGTATTCCTTAATCAGGCGGGTGCAAATCTCCAGGTGTTGGTCGGCGCGGCTCACAACCTTTGGGGGCAAGGGCAGGCCGACTTCGCGGATGGCCTTTTCCAGGCGTTCTGCGAGTCCGATGCAGGCGGGCTCAATGATTCGCAGGGCCTCCTGGCGCCTTTTCTGCGCCAGGGCGCCGAGTCGAATCCGCTCCAGCACGCCGAGCAGGTCGGCGCAGGCATCGTCCATGTGGGCGAGCGGCAGTCTTTCCAGCATTTCGGCCAGGGTCGTCAACAGGTCGCCGTCGGCGGCGGATCCGGTTGTGGTTTTGACCGGCCCGGTGATGGCCGAAGACAGAATGTTCAAATCCATATTCCTTGTCCGCATTCGAGAGGCTTGGGTTGGGATCGATACGGCTTCGCGGGAGTATCCGAAGCTTGCCAGCCATTCTACCCGAAGCGGCTGGAGATTGCTTTTTACAAAGGTTTAAGACCTTTGCCGTCACTAGTGTAGCGGCGCCTCAGTATCGTAAATAACCCAGGCGCATTCGGAACGCAAAGCACGCGGAGAACCGCAGAGGGCGCAGAGAGGCGTTTCGATTGCAAGGATAAGCGCCGTACCCGACATCCGCCGCTTCAGCGGCGCATGCGCTTCGCTGGCCCACCCCCTGTATGACCGCGGGCTCGGGGCCTACACGCCTTGGCCCGGGCGCCCAACCGGAAACCCGCACAGCCCGAAGGCCCTACTCCAGGCGGCTAGGCGGCGCTTTGGCGCCGGGCAGGCGCAAGCCAGCAAAAAAACCGCCTCCGCGCGCTTTGCGGTCCTCGGCGCCCTCTGCGTTCCTAGATGGCGTTGTTTCCGTTATTGGTGCGCAGGCGTACGAGCGCGCCCGCGCTTGGATAACGGAAGCTGCAGCGCTTGAAGGCGCAAAGACCCTCAGAACTGAGCGAGCGCCCCGCCGCCTGGCGGTGTTTCGTGGCTCAGGAAGGCGCCTGTTCAGCGCCTGCCCCGAGCCCGATCTGTGTTCCGAAGGCGCCTGGGCGGGGTTGTTTCCGATACCCCGACGAACCTCCCCTCAGTTTTATCCTTTTTTGCGGCCAAGATCAACTCGGAGGGCCTGGGCTGTGATCTGGTTCTCTTTTTGGGCGTTTTTCTCGCTCCTATGGCCAAATTTCCGAAACTGGCAACCGGCTGTTGGTTACAAGCCAAATCAATCGGTTATAAAAACGAATGCAAAGTATAGATTATAAACTAAAAACCCCTTGTTTTGTCAGCATGGTCGCGGGAGGTTCCGTGCGACCGGGAAAAGAAGGGGCGCCAATGAATACGACCACAGAGAAAGACGCCTTCACACCCGGCCGGTAGCGGCGCAAGGCCCAGGCGCTGCGGATCGCCACGGTTTTGGCCGCGCCGTAAGGCGCCATCCCCACCCCGGCGCCGGCCCGGGTGCGTTGGACCCCGCCGGCGGTTCGGGATTGGGCGCGATCACCCGGTTTCCGGGGTGTTTTGAATGCGGGGGCCTTGGGATAGGCGGGGCTAACGCTAGGCTGTCGAAATCGGCCGATTTCCGCGGTTCTCGGACTCCTCGGCTCTCGGATCACAAAATCCGCACAGGGTCTAGTCGCGCACCCGCACGGCGCCCCAGGTTCCGCCGCTAGCGAAGTGAGTATTCGCGTCCATTCGCGGTTCAGTGGTCGATTTCGCCTCGGTCCCGCACGCGCCCAGGCAATGCGCCCTGTGCCTCGGCGCATCCTACTCCTGGCGCCAGTAGATCGACAACGAAGGTTCTCTCGCCAAGACGCAAAGGGCGCAAAGAAAAAACCTTTTCTTCTTTACGCTTAGGGCAAAAAAACGGGCAAGCATTCTATGCCGGAGATCGAAGCCGGAAGCGGGCGAATCCTGCGCTCGAATAATGGCCCGATTTCGACAGCCTAGGCCAACGCACCCGGCGAAAATGAAATAACGCAAAGACCGCCAAGGCGGCTCCAAGGAGGCCGAAGTGAAGGAAGACCCCGAGAACCCGCGAAGCAAAGATTCGTGTCCATTCGTGTCTATTCGTGGTTCCTCTTCTTAGTCCGCGGGTGCGTTGGTGACGGTTCAAAAACACCGGGTGCAACTCGACCACACGCCTCTGGTCACGCGAACCCAACCCGATTTGTGTTTGTTTCGGTTATTTTTGAACCCTTTCTTACTCAATGAAGAATTTCAGCAGGGTGAGGCCGATGGTGAGTTCGTCGCCGGACTGAAGCTGCACCGCCTCTTCGCCGATGGTGCGACCATTGACTTGCGGGTAGGCCGCGCCTTTGAGTTGGGACAGGAAATAGCCCTCGCGGCGATGGGCCACCAGCACGCTCTCTTCGTGGGTGAGGCCGAGCCGGGTCAGGGATTGCTTCAGCGCAATCACGCGCCCCGCACGCGGCCCCGTGAGCACTTGCAGATAGCCCGAACGCGCCGCGGCGGCGGGCTGTTGCGGCTTGGACGCCGGGCTTTGGGTGATTTGCAGAAAGTTGTATTGATCTTCCACGAAGGTCAGGGTGTATTGGCCGAGCTGGATCAGGTCGTCATGCGACAGCGCCTGTTCGGTGGTCCTGACGTGATGCACCAATAAGGGCTTGGCCGGGTTCTCGGCGACGATTCGATAGTCGTCCCCGGTGCGCACGATGCGTGCGTGGCGCGGCTCGGCGTGCAGGCTGTCTACGCGGATATCGCACTCGGCATCCCGGCCGATCAGGGTCTCCGCCTTTTCCAGCGCAAAATCCCGCAGGATCTTGCCTTCGAAGGCCAGCACGATTTTCGCCATTATTCTTCTCCGCTGCGCTTGGCCTTGGGGATGCTCGGCCAAATTCGCGTCATTTTAACCGTATTGTCCTGGGTTTGGAGGATTTCCACCGGATAGCCGTTCAGCAGCAGGCTGGTGCCCGGTTCCGGGATGTTTTCCATGTGCTCTACGATCAGGCCGTTGAGGGTGCGCGGGCCGTCGGTGGGCAATTCCCACTGAAAGGCGCGCACCAATTCACGCACGTTGGCCTGACCCGCCACCAGCCAACTGCCGTCTCCTTGCGGGTGGACGTTGGGGATGTTGTCTTGCGGATCGGTGGTGAACTCGCCCACGATCTCCTCCAATACGTCCGCCAGGGTCAGCAGGCCCATGAAATCGCCATATTCGTCCACCACCAGCCCCAGGTGTCGGCGTTCGCGTTGAAAATGCAGCAACTGGCGGTTCAGCGGGGTGCTCTCGGGGATGAAATAGGGGGGTTCCGCGACGCTCATCAGGCGCTCTTTGGTGAAATCCTCTTCGAGCAGGGCATGCATGGCGCGGCGGATATGCACGATGCCGACGATATTGTCGATGTCGCCCTGATAGATGGGGATGCGGGTGTAGTGGCTGGTGCGCAATTCGCGCACGATCTCCTCCATCGGCGCGTCGAGGTCGATGGCCTCCACCTCTTGTCGCGGGATCATAATTTCGTTCACGGTGGCGGCGCCCAGATCCAGCACGCTTAAGAGCATTTGGTGGTAGCGCTGGGGCATCAAGGCCCCGGCCTCGGTGACCACGCTGCGCAATTCCTCTTGCGACAGGACCTGGTTGGCCGGATCCTCGGTGGACACCCCCATGGCCCGCAACAGGCCGTTGGCGATTAGGTTCACCACCCACACGAAGGGGTAGGTGAGGGTCAGCAGCGGGACATAGATGAAGGCGGCCGGAAAGGCGAGCTTTTCCGGGTGCAGGGCGGCCAGGGTCTTGGGCGTCACCTCGGCGAAGATCAGGATCAGCGGCGTCAGGATGAACGGCATTAGGGCCAAACCCGTTTCGCCGCCCAGGCGCAGCGCCAACACCGTGGCCACAGAGGTGGCCAGGATGTTGATGAAGTTGTTACCCAGCAGGATCAGCCCGATCAAGCGATCCGGGCGCTCCAGTAAGCGAAAGGCGCGCGTCGCGCCCGGATGGCCTTGTTCCTTGAGGTGGCGGAGGCGATACCGGTTCACGGTCATGAGCGCCGTTTCCGAGCCGGAGAAGAACGCCGACAGCACGATCAGCACGCCGAGCAAGCCGAAGAGGAGGCCGGTTGGGATTTCAGACACCTGGATATCTACCCTTGATTACTATGTGGTTAAACCGCTAAACGACGGCTATTTTGGCACGGTTGGGGGGTGCGGAACAGCCGCCGCCTATATTGTCGGGCGGTGTCAGCGGCCCGGCGCCAAATCGCTCCAGGACTCGGTCTGATAGCGGCTGATGCGGATGCGGTCGGACCAATGACCCGACGGCAGGCCGGCCTTAATCTTTAGGTGTTCCAGAAACTGCCGCGGCTCCGGCAAGGACTCCCAGACCGACGGCAGGAAGGTGCCCCGATGCGGCCCGTCTTGCAGGATCAGGCCATCTTCGCCGGGGCGGATCTGGCGCAGCAGGTCGGCCTCCGAGTCAAAGGTCATCGCCTGCGGCAGGGACAGGACGGAGATATGCACTTCGAGTTGCGGCTCCTCCGCGGCCTGGAGCGGCGGGAAACGCGGGTCCTGAAAGGCCGCGGCGAAGGCGTTTTGCACCACATCCGCCACCAACGGCTGGACCGGCTCCAAGTGGCCGATGCAGCCGCGCAGCCCGCCCTGCCGATTTAGGGTCACGAAGGCCGCGCGTGCGGCCTGCAGGTTTTGCGGGTAATCCGCCGCCTGGATCGGCAGCGCGCAGCCCTGTTGCAGGCCGTAGCGAATGCTCTCGCGGGCCAAGCGGGAAAGCCGGGCGCGCTCTGCGTCGGAATACACGCGCTGGGTTTCAGTTGAAGACATAGGCCCCGTACCCCACGACTTGGTTGCGGGCGCCCGCGGTGTCGCCGGAACTCCGCAGGTCCACCGTGTGCGCGTGCAGTCCGCGCTGTTTGGCGGCCCGCAACAGACCGCCCATCGGGATGCGACCGCAGGCCTGCTCGCGGGCGATGGCGGTCGGGTCGAGGGCCTCGATGGCGGCGGTGGTCTGGGCGTCCAAACGCCGCGCGGTGTCGTAATCCAGATAATGACTGAGATCGGAACTGATCACGATCAGGGTCTCGGGGCCGCCCCACAGGCGGTCCAGCACCGCTTCCACCTCGGACGCCTCGGCGTCGCCCACCAGCAACGGGGCCAGGGTGAAGTCGTCCAGGGTCTGTTGCAGGAACGGCAGATGCACCTCCAGGCTATGCTCGTTCTCAAACGCCTCCGGCAGCAGGCGCACCTGCGGCAGGTCGCGCAGGCCCGCCAGCGCCGCCGTGTCCACCCGCAGGTCGCCCAACGGGGTGCGGAACACTTCGGCCCCGCTTAGGGCGAGGCCGGAAAACGGATAACGGTGGGCGGGGGCCAGCACCACCACCCGTCGGATGCTGCTGCGGGCCGGGAGCAAGCGGGCATAGGCATTGCCCGCCACCGAGCCCGAATAGACATAGCCCGCGTGGGGGGCGATTAACGCCTTGGGCGGGGCGCTATCGCTGGGTTTCGCCTCACGCAGAAAGGTCTGAACCTGAGCCCGTAGCTGCTCGGGGTCCGCCGGGTAGAACAAGCCCGCCACTGCGGGCTCTTGCACCTTGTTCATTGCACTCCCCCTGTCTGAAGTTTGAGCGTTCAATGAACCTTGTGCCGAATCGGCGCAAAAATCAAGGGCCTTGATACGCGCCGGAATGATCCAAACTAAGTCTAGGCGGGTCTGTTTGCGCCGCCGGCGGGCGCCGGCGCAGGGCAGGGATCCGCTATCCGCATCAACGAGGAGGTTTCGATGGGTGAAAACTGGAATCCGCATCCGACCCAATACTGGCATCGGCTGGATGACGGGCGGGTGCAATGTGACGTTTGCCCGCGGGAATGCAAGCTGAAAGAGGGCCAACAGGGGCTGTGCTTCGTGCGCGCCTGCGAAAACGGCCAGGTGGTGCTCACCACCTATGGCCGCTCCAGCGGGTTTTGCATTGACCCCATCGAGAAAAAGCCGCTCAATCACTTCCTGCCCGGCGCGCCGGTGCTGTCCTTCGGCACCGCGGGCTGCAATTTGACCTGTAAGTTCTGCCAGAACTGGGACATGAGCAAGTCGCGCGAGGTGGACACCCTGGCCTCCAAGGCCTCTCCCGAGGGCATCGCCAACAGGGCCGAGGAGTATGGTTGTCGCAGCGTGGCCTACACCTACAACGATCCGGTGATCTTTCTGGAATACGCGGATGACGCCGCCGCGGCCTGTCGCGAGCGCGGCATCAAGAATGTCGCGGTCACCGCCGGCTATGTCTCGCCCGGGGCGCGTGAGCGCCTGTTTCGCAACATGGATGCGGCGAACATCGACTTGAAGGCCTTTACCGACGGCTTCTACCATCGGCTGTGCGGCGGGCATTTGCAGAACGTGCTGGATAACCTGATTTGGCTGCGCAACGAAACCGACGTTTGGATCGAACTCACCACCCTAATCATTCCCGGCGAAAACGACTCGCCGGAGGAGCTAGACCGCATGAGCGCCTGGGTGGCGGAGCATCTCGGCCCGCAAACGCCGATGCATTTTTCCGCCTTTCACCCCGATTTCAAGATGCTCGACTACCCCTCCACCCGGCCCGAGACCCTGGTGCTGGCGCGGGACCTGGCCCTGCGCAACGGCATTCGCTACGCCTATCTCGGCAATGTGCGTCACCCCGCCGGAGAGAGCACCTGGTGCCATCACTGCGGCGGCCTGCTGATCGAGCGCAGCGGCTACCGGATCGGGGCCTGGAACCTGACGCGGGAGGACGACTGCGCCCATTGCGGCACGCCCTGCGCCGGTGTGTTCGAGCCCGAGCCGGGCCACTGGGGCGCCCGTCGGCTGCCGGTGGCGATGGGGTTTTAGGCGGCTTATAATCTGTTATTGAAGCCGCGCTCAAGGTAACGCAACAAGGGGCTTCACGGCCGCAGAGGGGCGCAGCGAGCGCGGAGGGGTTTTGGTTGCGAATTTCGGTGGCCGTGGGCGGTTGCTTGATCCCGCGTGTTCCGTTAACTAAAACCCGCTCTGCGGCCCCCGCAGCGCGCCCTGCGTTCCAAAAGCGCCTAAGGCGGGTTTTTCCCCTATACTGAGGCGCAACGGCGCTCGTCACGCAATCGTCAGGCTCTCTGAGGCGCACTATGTACCAAACCTGCCCCAAATGCGGCCACACCCGGGATCCGCATGACCCTACGCCGCCGGATCGCTGTCCGGCCTGCGGCTTGGTGTTTCAGAAGTGGCTGAAGATGCAGTACGCCGAGGCCCGCCGCAAGCCGTCGCCGCCGGTTGCAGAGGGCGAGGCGGTCGAGACCCCGGAGGAGCCCGACCCCGGTTGGAAGCAACGCCTGCGGGAGCTGGCGCTGGAGCCCTCGGAGGCGGACCCGGTGAGCTTCTACGCCAAGGCCGCGGTCTACCTGCTGCTGTTCGTTTGGGGCTGGAACTTCATCCTCATGGATTACTATTACTATGTGGATGGGCATCGGGTGGACGCCGCGGCGCCGGAGATCTACGCCTCCTTTTTGCATAACGCCAACCTGGCCTTTCACGAGGCCGGTCATGTGCTGTTTCAGCCCTTCGGCCGCTTTATGACCGTGCTTGGCGGCTCTCTGTTGCAGATTATGGTGCCGTTCGGCTTAATGCTGTGGTTTTTGCTGCGCGAGCACAACGCCTTCGCCGCCTCCGTGGGGCTGTGGTGGACGGGGCAGAATTTTATGGACGTGGCCCCCTATATCAATGATGCCCGGGCGGGCCAAATCCCCCTCATCGGCGGCGGTCCGGGGGTGGATCGCCCCGGGATGCATGATTGGGCCAATCTGCTGCGGGGCACCAGTTGGTACACTCGGGACCACGAGCTGGCCGCGCTGGCGGACTGGATCGGGGTCTTGCTAATGCTCGCGGCCTTCGCCTGGGGCGGCTATTTGCTGTATCGGGAGTATCGCCTGCTCAGGGCGTGACGGCTTCGGCTTCGGCCTTGGGCTGCGCAGCGGGCTCGGCGGGCAGCCGAAACCAGCCGTTGGCGGGCGCCAGCAAGGGCGGCGCGTCCGCCGCCGGGGCGCGTTCTCGCAGCCACTGCAACGCCGGTTCGGTGGCGGGCAGGGCGGGATAGCACAGCACCAGGGCGAGGTAAATGCCCAGGCTGGACTCCGGGCTCTTGGCGTACCACAGCTTGAGCGCATGGCTGGTGTTGCGCCGGGCGCGCAGGCCGAACAGGTTGACCTTGTAGATTTCGTCCAGGGCCAGGTGGGTGAGATAGCCCCCGGCCACGAACAGCCCGCCGAGCCAGGCCAGCGGCGGCGGCTTTTGCCATAGCCAATGCAGGAACGCGGCGGTCAGGCAGCCGAACAGCAGGGCCGCCGGAATGGAGTGAAAGATGCCGCGATGGGTGGTCAGGCGGGAGAGGGCGGCGAATAACAGGTGGCGCGAGAGCAGGAACACCGCCAGCCAAATCACCGCCAGTTCCGCCAGGGTGGGAAACCAGCTCGCGGCGGTGAACAACGCCACGAAGGCCAGCAGGATGGAGCCGAGGGTGAAGCTGACTTGCACCGGCAACGAATGATCGCTGTCCAGGTCCGGCAGCAGGCTGCCCAAGGCCCCCAGACCGAATAACAGGATCACCGCTGAGTTTTCCGCCAAGCCCGCCAACATCAGCCCGGTGGCCGCCGTGCCGCTGGCCGTAAGGCCTACGGCGATATGCGTTTGAAACGAAGCCAGGATCAGTCCTCGGACCAGGTCTCTCGGTCGGGCGCGGTGGTGCGAATCCAGGGCGTATGCGCCAAGGCGGCGGCGGGCAGGGTGTCGCGAGCCGTTTTGGCCTCGGTGTGATTGCGGAACAGGCCGTAATTCAGGGTGTACCAGGGCTTGCCGTTTTTGTCCGTTTCGCCGATCCAGGCGTCCGCCCCCAAGCGGGCTTCCTGCTTGAAGCGCTGCAGCCCTTGCGGATTGCCGGCGGCCACCAGTTGGATGGTGTAGGCGGTGCGCGGCGGGGCCGGCATGGAACGCGGCCTCGGTTGCGACTCAGGCGCTTGCCGCGGGCTTGCGCGGCGGGGCTGCCGCGGCGGTTCCGCCGCCGCCTGGCGGCGCGGCGGCGGTGCGCTCGCCGCGCTCAAGTCCTGCAACGGCGTGGCCCCTTGGGTGCGCCTATTGGTGGCGATAGGGGTGGAGATACTGTTTCGCTGGGGCGCGGGCGCGGTGCGCGGCTTGGGCGCGGGGCGTCGGGCCGCGGTCGGCGCGGCGGCAAGCGCCGGCGACGGCAGGCCGGATTGCGGCGCAGGCGCCGCGCGCGGCCGGGTCGCGACGCGCTCGGCCTGGCGTCGCGGCTCGCGGGAGTCGGGTCGCCCGTCCGCGGATTGGGGCATCGACTCCGCCGGCAACAGCGGCTCGCGCGGGGGCTCGATTTCCACCACCTCCGCCACCTCCGCCATCTTGGGCCCTGGCGTCGGCTCGCGCGCCATTTGCACGTCGTGCGAGGTGTCCCGCGGGCCGCCCGGCTCGAAACCCACGCTCACCAGCTCTTGCGGGATTTGCTCGTTAGGATCCTTGAGCTGTAGTTGCCGCTCGGCCAAAATTAACTGAGTGGTTTGCGGGCCGGCCGCGGGCGGCATGCCCTGCGGCGGCGCCACGGGTTGATCGGCCGTCAGAACGGGCTCTTGAGGGGCCGGCTCGGGCTGGGCCGTCGCCAGCGGCGGTTGGCTTGGCGCGGGCGCGGCCCCGGCGCCTGAGGTCGAACTCGGCCGCTGGGGCGCGGCTGCGGGCGAGGCCGTGGCGCGCTGTTCCTGCAAGGCGCCGTCGCCGAACAGTTTTTGCCGCCCGGCGGCGCCCGAGGGAGAGGTTTGCGGACGCTGGGCCGGCAACGCCAAGCCCTGATCCGGCGGCGGCTGATTGGCCAGCGCGGTCGGCGCCGTCACCGGCATCGAGGGGCGGTCGGGCGCCCCCGGGGCTGGGGCGTCTTCGGCCGCATATTCCGGCGCCGCCGCGGGCTGGCGGGGCGCGGACGGGGCCGCTTCGGAGACCGGCGCCCAGAGGTCTTCGGGGATGCCTTGGACCTTTTCCCCGGCGCCTGCCGGGCCGTCGCCGATCCAACTGCACTCCCATTTGCCTTGGCTATTGGGGCGGCAGTCCCAATCTTCCGTTTCGGCTCGCGGGGCTGTAAGGGGCAGCGCGCACAGCAGGGCGACAACGACGCCCGCGCCGGGATTGAGCCGCAAGCGGCGGCCACGCACGATGGTCATAGGGTCAGGCAAGGGTTTTTTCCTTATAACCGTGGGAGAACGGCCGGCGCGTCGCCACGGACTCAGGGCGCGGGCCGCCGCCGGAAAAACGCCTATGATAACGTATTTTGCGCTAATGTCATTGCCGCGCCGCGGCTGGCGTGAACTTGGGCCGCATTCAGGCTTTGGGGGCTGCATTGGGGCTTTAATCCTGGTTTAATGCCCCAATCCTTATTGGTCGCCGCACGCATGCAGCGGCCCGGCGGGCGGGCGAGGGCGGCAGCGGACCGAAAACACTGAGCAGTCGAGGGCGGGCAGCGCTGATGAATCCAAAGTTAAAGCTATTGATCGAACGCACGGGCGAGATCATCCTGGGCAAGGAAGATGTGTTGCGGCTGGCGCTGACCTGCCTGTTGGCGCGCGGCCATCTGCTGATCGAGGACCTGCCCGGGGTCGGCAAGACCACCCTGGCGCATGCCTTGGCGCGCTTGATGGGGCTGCATTACCAGCGGATCCAGTTCACCAGCGACCTGTTGCCCTCGGACATCATCGGGGTGTCGGTTTTCGACCGCGAGAGCCAGTCCTTTCGGTTTCATCCGGGGCCGGTTTTCTCCCAGGTGGTGTTGGCCGACGAGATCAACCGCGCCACGCCCAAGACGCAAAGCGCGCTGCTGGAGGCCATGGAGGAACGGCAGGTGACGGTGGAGGGGGATTCCAAGGCGCTGGAAGACCCCTTTTTCGTAATCGCCACCCAAAACCCGGCGCATCAAATCGGCACCTTTCCGCTGCCCGAGTCCCAGCTCGATCGGTTCCTGATGTGCATCGGCATCGGTTACCCCGGCCGCCTGGCCGAGCGGGAATTGCTGGGGGGGCGGGATCGGCGTGAAATGCTGGCGGAATTCGATAGCGTGCTTAGCGCGCAGGAGCTGGTGCAGTTGCAGCAGCAGGTGTCGGCGGTGCATGTGTCGGACGCCTTGCTGGACTATTGTCAAGAGCTGCTGGCCTTCACCCGCAGCTCGCCCCGGTTCTTCCAGGGGCTGTCGCCGCGCGCCGGTCTGGCGTTGCTGCATGCGGCGCGGGCCTGGGCCTTGCTGCATGCGCGCGGCGAGGTGATCCCGGAGGATATGCAGGCGGTGTTGCCGTCGGTGGTGTCGCATCGACTGCACTCGGCGGCGGAGAGCGCCGGTGACGAGGCCCAAACCCTGGCGGATTACCTGTTGGAATCCGTATCCATTCCTTAAGGGGACGGTCGTGGCTGAATCCGCCTTCGGTAAATGGTTCGGCGGGCGTGCTCGTTCGCGCGAGCGTGCGCTGCGTGAACTCGGGGTGCGCCAGGTGTATATCCTGCCGAGCCGCTACGGCCTGCTGTTCGCGGGCTTCGTGCTGCTGATGCTGCTCGGGGCCATGAATTACATGAACAACCTGGGCTATATGCTGGCCTTTCTGTTGGTCGGCCTGGGCCTGGTGGCGATGCTGCACACCTGGCGCAACCTGCTCGGCTTGCGCATCGAAGGCGGACGCGCCGAGCCGGTGTTCGCCGGGCAGGAGGCCTGCTTCCGGCTGACCGTATTCAATCCGCGGCCCCAGCATCGGTGTTCGATCCGCTTTCAAACCGAATCGGGCACCGAAATCACCCAGGACATCCCCCCGGGCGAGCGCCTGAGCGTACCGCTGCGGGTCCCGGCCGAGCGTCGCGGCCTGCTGCGCTTAGGGCGGGTGACGCCGTCCACCGTCTACCCCCTCGGCCTGTTCAGGGCCTGGTCTTCTGTGCGGCCGGATATCCGCTGCCTGGTCTACCCCAAGCCCGCCGGCAGCGGCGAGCCGCCGGTGGCGCAGGTGTTCGCGCATAACGACGAGGGCGACTGCGGCAACGGGTCCGATGACTATCTCGGCCCCCGACCCTATCGAGAGGGCGATTCGCCGCGTCAAATCGACTGGAAGGCCATGGCCCGGGAGCGCGGCCTGATCAGCAAACAGTTCGGCGGCAGTTGCGCCGAGCAGGTGGTGCTGGACTGGGATCAGCTCGGCGATCGGGACGCCGAAACCAAGCTCAGCCTGCTGTGTCGCTTCGTGCTCATCGCCGCAGAGCAGGATCTGGCCTATCAAATGCACCTGCCGGGGGCGGAGATCCCCTTGGGCCGGGGCGAGTCCCAGCGCCTGCGCTGCCTCGCCGCGCTGGCCCGGTTCGGAGAAAAGCCATGAGGGAGCTTCAGGAGACCGGCCTGCCGCGCATCCAGCAACTGGCGTTGATCCTGCTTTTGGGGTTGGCCGCCGCGCCCCATGCGTTCAATCTCGCCCCCTTGGTGAGCGCCTTTTTCGCCTTCATCCTCGTCCTGCGCCTAGTGATCTACGCCAACCAGTGGCGACTGCCGGGGCGCTTGATTAAGGCGGTATTGACCCTGCTCGGCATCGCCGTGGTGCTGGCCAGCTACCACGGGGTGGCCGGGCAGAAGGGCGGCGTGGCCCTGCTGCTGGTGATGGTGGGGCTCAAGCTGTTGGAGGTGAAGGCGCGGCGCGATCTCTACATCACGGTGTTCCTGACCTTCTTTTTGATGATCACCCAATTCCTCTACGATCAGAGCTTTTTGATTGCGCTCTATATGCTGGCGCTCGCCGTGGGGCTGGTGGCGCTGATGATCGAAATGAATCGCGTGGCCGCCTCCGCGAGCTGGTGGCAGCCCCTGCGCGGGGCCGGCGTGCTGCTGTTGCAGGCGTTGCCGATGATGGTGATCCTGTTTGTGCTGTTCCCGCGTCTGTCCTCGCCCTTGTGGCAGCTCCAGTTGAGCGACCCGGTGGGGGTCACCGGTCTTAGCGGCAGCATGTCGCCCGGCAGCATTAGCGAACTCAGTCAGTCCGGCGCGGTGGCCTTTCGCGCCGAGTTCGAGGGCGAGCCCCCCCCGCGCTCGGACCTCTACTGGCGCGGGCCGGTGTTTTCCGAAACCGACGGCCGCAACTGGACCGCCGAGATGCATGGCGCCATCGATGACATCAATTACCGCCCCGTCGGCGAGCCGGTGCGCCATACGGTGACCCTGGAGCCCAGCGGTCAACGCTGGCTGCTGATGTTGGACCGGCCCGGAATGACGCCCGTGCAACGGGCCAAGATGACGCCGGACTACCAAATTTTGGCCAATCGAGAAATCAATAGCCGCATCCAGTATCAGGCGGTCTCGTACACCCAATACGAGCCGGGCGCGATTATGGAAACCCAGCGCCGCAAGAACCTGGAGCTGCCCCCCACCATCACCCCGCGCATGCAGGCATTGGCCAACGGCTGGGTGCAGGCCGCGGCCGAACCTATGGACGTGGTGCGGGCGGCGCTGGCGCATTTTAACGCGCGTAACTTTATCTATACCCTGAGTCCGCCGCTGCTGCGCCAGAATCCGGCGGACGAGTTCCTGTTCGAGACCCGGAGCGGGTTTTGCGAACACTTCGCCAGCTCCTTCGTGCTGCTGATGCGCGCCGCCGGCATACCCGCGCGCGTGGTGGCCGGTTACCAAGGCGGCGAGCTGAATCCGGTGGGCGGTTATTTCGTGGTGCGGCAATCCTCGGCCCACGCCTGGGCCGAGGTGTTGCTGGAAGGCCGCGGCTGGATGCGGGTGGACCCCACCGCCGCGGTGGCCCCGGATCGGGTGGAAAGCCCCATCGAATTCGGCGATGCCCGCAACCTCGGCGATCCGATCACCTTTCAAACCGACGCGGACCTATCCTCCCTCGGCCGCATTGGGCGCGACCTGAAATTCTATCTAGACGCCCTCGGCGCGGCCTGGAACGACTGGGTGCTGCAATACGACAAGGGCTCTCAGGCCGAATTGCTGGCCCGCCTGGGCCTGGACTTCCTGAAGCGACAAGGCATGGCGGTGCTGATGATCCTGCTGGTGGCCGCGCTCACCCTCGGCGTAGGGTTCTATTTGGTGCGCCAAAGCCGGCTGCGTCCGGACCCGGTGAAAAAGTCCTATGACCGCTTCTGTAAACGGCTGGCCGAAAAAGGCGTGCGCCGGCGCGGCAATGAAGGGCCGCGGGACTACGGCGTGCGCGCCGAGCGGGCGCTGCCGTCACTGGCCGAGACCATTCGAGCAATCACCGAGCGGTATATCGGATTGCGCTATGGCGCGCGCGCCCCAAGCCAAGACGTCGAACAGGCCTTTCACCGCAGCGTGCGCGATTTCCGGCCTTAGGGGGCAGAGGGCGCAGAGGACCGCAGAGGGCGCATGGAATCTTGGCTTCCTCGTCGCCGCGCTCCAGCGCCGCCTGGCCGCTCGGAGCACAGCCCTCGGGCTGTGCGGTGCGGCGCGTGCTCAGTACTCCGAAAGCGCCTGGGTTGCCAGTTGGTCAAACCGGGTGTCAAACGCGAGCTTGAAACCTCGCGGGTTCCCAAGCCCCAGCCTGGGGACCCGCATCTTGCAGGCCCTAGCACCCCGAGCCATTCGGCAAGCTAGCGCTTGTAAGACCGGCAACCAAAGGTCCACAGGCCTTTTTCGAGCCAGGCCCCGTCCTTAAGTACCTGTTAATACGCGAATTATACCCCAAACCGAGCAATGGTTACGGCGACCACACCCCCCGACGGCGCAAAAACTTGCCGAAAATCCGTAGTTGACATCCTTCGCTCAAAGCCGATAAAATTGCGAAAACGCTGTGGGTTTCATTGCAGGCCCCAAGCGGGTCAGCGGGAAAGCCAGAGCGATGTTCGGGGCCTAAACGACCTAAGGTCCGCGCTGAAGGC
>JAABTK010000015.1 GCA_011389885.1 Gammaproteobacteria bacterium
GCCTGCGGCGGAGCGGCTGAGAGGCTTGCCTGCGGCGGAGCGGCTGAGAGGTTTGCCTGCGGAGGAACGGCTGAAAGGGGTATCGCCGGAGGATTTGGTAAATAGCCTCGAAGAGAATGATTTGGCGCGCCTAAAGGCCCTTTTGGAGGGACGCCAGTTTCCTGGTGCATCGAAAAAGGAAGACCCCCACTGATCGTATGCTTATGGGGGACCGGCTTGGTGAGAGGGAGACCTGCTCGCGATTCGCGTCTCCTCGGTGGGGGGAGGGCCGGTCGAGTTTCAACAGGGTGATCCCGAAGGGGTGAATCCCCGCCCTAAACCCTATTTTCACTCAAGCTTCTTATCGTTAACCCACATGGGGTTCGTGCTATAGTCCTGGGTCGCGTAGTGATTTCTGGAGGGCGCCAGGGCGGATTCAGTTCATAGCGATCCCGCGCCGACGCGGCAACTAGGGTAAATAGGGGCGCCCAAAACCACTTAACTGCTAGGAAAGAGGAGCGAGGTGCCAGGGGCGGGGTAAAAAGAAGGCTTACACTGCATCCTCGAACCTAGGACCTAGAGCCTCGAACCTCGAACCTCGAACCTCGAACCTAGAACCTAGAACCGATATCAAGATTTAGGGGTCGCTATGTCCTATACATTTGAAGAATTTCGAAGAGACCTGGCGCGCGAGGTGATGTCGGAGCTGCCGCCGGCGGATCGGCTGAGAGGCTTGCCTGCGGCGGAGCGGCTGAGAGGCTTGCCTGCGGCGGAGCGGCTGAGAGGCTTGCCTGCGGCGGAGCGGCTGAGAGGTTTGCCTGCGGAGGAACGGCTGAAAGGGGTATCGCCGGAGGATTTGGTCAATAGCCTCGAAGAGGATGATTTGGCGCGCCTAAAGGCCCTTTTGGAGGGACGCCAGTTTCCTGGCGCATCGAAAAAGGAAGACCCCCACTGATTGTATGCTTATGGGGGACCGGTTTGGTGAAACGAACGGGATCAGCCCGAGGGGGTTTTGTTGAAATACAAAGACCTGCGAGATTTTATCGCCCAACTTGAGGCCCGCGGCGAGTTGAAGCGGATCGGTGTCGAGGCGGACCCCTATTTGGAGGTCACCGAGATCTGCGACCGCACCCTGCGGGCCGGCGGGCCGGCGTTGCTGTTCGAGCGGCCCAAGGGGTCGGATATCCCGCTGTTGGCTAACCTGTTCGGCACGCCGGAGCGGGTGGCGCTGGGTATGGGCGAGGAGTCGGTGAGCGCGCTGCGGGAGGTAGGGCGGTTGCTGGCCCAGTTGAAGGAGCCGGAGCCGCCCAAGGGCCTGCGGGACGCCTGGGGCAAGTTGCCGATCTTTCGCAAGGTGCTGGACATGGCCCCCAAGACCCTGCGTTCGCCGCCCTGCCGGGAGGTGGTGCTAGAGGGCGAGCAGGTGGATTTGGGCCGATTGCCGATTCAGATCTGCTGGCCTGGGGATGCCGCGCCGCTGATCACCTGGGGCCTGGTGGTCACCCGCGGCCCGGAGAAGCCGCGCCAAAATCTGGGCATCTATCGCATGCAGGTGCTGGGGCCCAATCGCGTGATTATGCGCTGGCTGTCCCACCGCGGCGGGGCGCTGGATTATAGGGACTGGCGGTTGCGCCACCCGGACCGGCCCTTTTCCATCGCGGTGGCGCTGGGGGCGGACCCGGCCACCATCCTGGGGGCGGTGACGCCGGTGCCGGATGCGTTGTCGGAATACGCCTTCGCCGGGCTGCTGCGCGGCGCGCGCACCGAGGTGGCCGATTGCTCGATGGGCGACTTGCAGGTCCCGGCGCGGGCCGAATTCGTGCTGGAGGGCCATCTGCACCCGGGCGAAACCGCGCCCGAGGGGCCCTTCGGCGACCATACCGGCTATTACAACGAGGTGGACGAGTTCCCGGTATTCACCATCGACCGCCTCACCCATCGCCGCGACCCCATCTATCACTCCACCTACACCGGCCGCCCGCCGGACGAGCCGGCCATCCTCGGGGTGGCGCTGAACGAGGTCTTCGTGCCCCTGTTGCAGAAGCAGTTCCCGGAGATCACCGATTTCTACCTGCCGCCCGAGGGTTGTTCCTACCGCATGGCGGTGGTGAGTATGAAGAAACAGTACCCGGGCCATGCCAAACGGGTGATGATGGGGGTGTGGTCCTTTCTGCGCCAGTTTATGTACACCAAGTTTGTAATCGTGGTGGACGCGGACGTAAACACCCGCGACTGGAAGGACGTGATTTGGGCCATCACCACCCGCATGGACCCCTCAAGGGATACGGTGCTGGTGGAAAACACCCCCATTGACTACCTGGACTTCGCCTCGCCGGTGTCCGGGTTGGGTTCGAAGATGGGCCTGGACGCCACCAATAAATGGCCGGGCGAGACGGGCCGGGAATGGGGCCGGCCCATCGTGCGGGATGCGGCGGTCAAGCGGCGCGTGGACGCGATTTGGGACGAGCTGGGGATCGAGTGATTCGCGGGTGACGACGCTGAGGCAGCCTCTCAGTGGGTCTCCATGAACCACTGCATCGCGTAGCGGTTCAGCTCGGTGGAGGATAGCAGATTGAGCTTCTTCTTAATCTTTTCGCGATGGGTTTCGATGGTCTTCCCGCTGAGGTGGAGAGTGTGGGCAATCTCTCCGGTCCCGCGGCCCTCGCCGATCAGGGTAAAGACCTCCAGCTCCCGCGTGCTCAGGCCATCTAGCGAAAAGTCTTCGGGGTCTGTGCGTTGGCCGATGGCGCCCTGCAATAGGCGCTCGGTCATGGCCTCGCTCAAATAGCGCCTACCATTGAGAATGGTATGCACGGCTTTAAGGATGCTGTTGCTCGCGGCCCGCTTATGCACATAGCCCGCAGCGCCCAGTTGCAGGCAGCGGTGGGCGAAGACCGACTCCTCGTGCATGGAGCAGATCAGGATCCGGAGCGCTGGAAACCCCGTGCTGAGGCGTTTGATCGCGCCCAGTCCCATGCCATCGGGCAGCGACAGGTCGAGAATCAGGATATCCGGCGCCGTGGTCTGAATCAGCGCGGGCAGATCACTCAAACGGTCGGTTTCGCCGCAGACTTCAAGGTCGTCCTCGGCGCCGAGCATTGATTTCAACCCGGCACGCACCAGCGGGTGGTCTTCCGCCAGAGCGATACGAATCGGTCTATCTTTGGTCAACCTCTTCAGGTCCAAAGCCATAAGCTCCTGTGGTTCCCGCCCCCATGTCCGGCTATCGAAATCCGAGGCCCCGTCCGTTTCCCCGAGGGCTAATGCCCAAAAACCGGGTCGCTAACACAGGTCGATGGTTTTTTCGATCGTCCGATCTGTATCCCAAGAATAGCCCATATCTTGTGAAGCCGAAATCGGGAATTTTCTTATATCGGCCATTGGCGCGTACAAAAAATTGCAGTTTGGCGCCATTGTTTTGCATTCTCCGCAAGCGCAAAAATGGGCCGCCAAGGCACAGCCGATTCGGCGTGCAAAAGGCCTGCGAGTTGCGGTAACCTGCCTCGATTTACAAGATCAAGGCGGTGTACTCATTTTGAGACAATCCTTTTTATTTTATGTTCTGCCGTTTTTTGGCCTGAATGCCGCCTTGGCCGGCCCTCCTGCGAAGCCGACCGGCGCCCAACGGGCCTGGATTGCCGAGCATTCGGTGGTGCGGGTGTCTAGCGAACAGAATGGTTTGCCGTTCAGTTTTCGCGGCGCGGATGGATCACCCCGCTGTGTTTCAATGGAATATGTGAGGCTTTTGGCGGAAAAGGCCGGCCTGGGGTTCGTGACGCCCCGGCCCAGGAGACGGCTGTTGGAAATGGCCAAGCTGCGCGAATGGGATCGGGCGCTCAAGGTGGCGCGCACCGAGGACCGGTCGCGCTACCTTCGGCTCTCCCCCGCCTATGCGGGCAATCCCGTGGCGGTCTTCGCGCGCAAGACCGAGGCCCCGGCCGAGACCGGGGATTGGGCCGGACAGCGCCAAGCGGGGCAGCACGGATCCTTTCTATTTCATCGCCCGCTTCGGTCTGGCTGATCCCGCTTCGATGGAGGCCCCAAACAGCCGCGGACCCGCGCCGAGCCCCCGAGAAAGCCTGCAGGGGGCGCGCACCTTGCTGGTGGAGGATCAGCCGTTCAACCAAGAGGTGGCGCGCGAGGTGCTGGGGCAATACGGCATCGAGGTGGTGGTCGCAGACAATGGCCAGGCGGCCCTGGATGCGTTGGATCGAGACTCGGACTTCGATCTCATCCTGATGGACTTGCAGATGCCGATCATGGACGGCTATCAGGCCACGCGCCGCATTCGCGAGCGCGAGGCCCTGAATCAAATCCCCATCGTGGCCTTGACCGCTCACGCCTTGGCTGGGGAAAAGGAGCGCTGTATTCAGGCGGGAATGAACGATTTCATAGTCAAACCAATCCAGATGGAGGCCCTAAATGCAACACTTTTGCGTTGGATGCAGGCCCCGGCAGGTCGGCGCAGCGCCCCCGCCGAGGCGCCGCCGGTGAGTGCAACGAAGCACGCGGCCGGCGAGCTGCCCGAAGCGCTGCCGGGGCTCGCGGTAAAGCGGACCTGTAGCCTGTTCGACGGCGACACGGAGATCTATTTCAAACTGCTCCGGCGCTTCGCGGAAGACTACCGGGAGGCGGCGCCCGGCCTGGAGCGGTTGCTGGCCGAGGGGGACCTGACCCAGGCCCGGCGCGAGGCCCATGCCCTGGCCGGAGTGGCGGGCAATTTGGGCGCCGACGAACTGGCGGGGGCGGCGCGTGAAATGGACCGCACCCTGGCCCAAGGCCGCGCCCCCGGTGGTGAATTGCAAAACCGCTTGCAGCAGGCCATGCGCACCGTGCTGCACTCCATCGAAAGCCTGGCGCTGGACCAAAGACCGGCGGAGACGGCGCCGGCGGCCGCGCCGGGAGACATCTTGGATGCCGCGGCCCTAGTGCAGGCCCTGCAGGCCTTGCAGGCGCTGATTCAGGCCCGCGATATGCGCGCCCGCAAGGATTTTCAGGGCCTGCGACCGCGGGTGAGGGACCCGGCGCTACGGCCTAAAATCGAGGCGATCGGCGAGCGACTGGAACGGTTGGACTTCAAAACCGCGGAAGAAAGGGTCGGGCAATTGCTGGCTGAGCTACGCTAACGCGGATCGATAATAGCCTTAACAGCCTGTAGGTGAACGCATAACACAGGAACAGCAACCCGCGACCGTCCTAATCGTGGACGAGCGGGTGGAGCGCATCGAGATCCTCAGCCAAATCCCCGCCGACGATTATCCGATCCTGTTCGCCACCGGCGGCCGAGAGGCGCTGGAAATCACCGCGGCGCAGTTACCCGACCTGATCCTGCTCGGCGTGCGGTTAGTGGTTAGTGGTTAGTGGTCAGTGGGTGGCGCTTAGGCGAGCGAAGCCCCAAGCCCGGTAAAGCCTCGACCTCCAAGGCCGTACTTCGGCGCAGGCGTACTAGGCCCTATGATGCACCTCGCGGCGCTGTTTGCGGTTGCGTTGCCGGCCGCTTCGGAATAGTCTGAGCCTTAGGGACGGCGCTCGAGTTTCGCTTGGGCTGAGCTTTCGCTCTTGGCTTTCTTTATGTCTTTATGGTCTATAAACTACCCGAATCCGCCCTCGATAGGATCGGGGCTAACCCCCGGCGGCTTTGAGTTGCGGGTGGAGGCCCGGCCTGATGGCGTGATTCGAGGCCGGTTGGCGGATACCGGCGAGGGGCCGTAGCGGGTTTTCGGGGGGCTAGCGAGGAACCCGCCGCATCGACCCGACCGGGGTTGCCGCGCCGCAGGCGCCGCGGCTTGCTCAAGGGCTGCCCGCATGAGCAGAGCCGGCGGCGTGCGGCTACTGTGCCGGCGCCCCGGCTTGAATTGAATAGGCACGAACCCCGAGAAGCCCGATGATCGCATTGCCGAACACCGTCAAGGCCTGGCTGAGCCCGAATTTCCAAACCGTCCTGAAAGGGGAATTGGAGCGGACGGCCGCCCATTTGCTGCCCCTGCAACAGGCCATGACCCAGGGCTCCGCGCTCGGTGTTCAGCCTTTTAGCGTATCGCTGTTGGCGAGCGTAGACCGCGGCGAAGCCCTTTTCGTCAAGGTTGGTGTATTCTTCACCAGCATTGTCGCCGGCTGCAATTGCGCCGACGCCCCATCGCCCATGGACGAAAACACCGAATACTGTCAGCTCGGGCTCAGCATCGACAAAGCCACGGCCGACACCCGGGTTGAGCTGTATGATTGAACCTGGTTTACAGGGCGTCTGCGGGCGCTAGCCGATCCGCGGTCGATGAATAGAACACACATGCAAAGCGGTGAAAACATGCTCAAATCGATGGTTATTCCAGTGCTGTGCGGGCTCCTGCTTGCGGGGTGCTCCAATGGTGATTCCGAGACATCCATCGACCCGGCGGGGGCGGGCAAGCAGGCGATGGACAAGGCGAAGGCGCTGGAAAAGCGCTTGCAGGATCAGGCTGCGGAGCGCTTGCAAGGGGTTGATCAGCAGTGACCGGGGGCTTGGGAGGCTGGGGCTTGAGGGCCGCCGCGGCGCTTTGGGTCCTAGTCTTTCTTGCGGTGCTGATTTGGTCCGGGATCGAGCCCAAGGATCGCTTGACCTGGGTTCTGGAGGTGACCCCGGCGGTGATCGGCGCCGGGGTGCTGGCGGCTACCTTGCGGGTGTTCCCGCTGACGCCGCTACTGTATGGGCTGATCTTGCTTCACTGCATCATTCTGATGGTGGGCGGTCATTACACCTACGCCGAGGTGCCCTTGTTCGATGAGCTGAAAGCGGTTTTCGGCTTCGAGCGCAACAACTACGACAAGCTGGGGCACTTGGCCCAAGGTTTCGTGCCGGCGATGATTGCGCGGGAGATATTGATCCGCAAGCGGGTGATCCCCGGCCCGGCTTGGCGCGCCTTTTTCATCGTCTGTTTCAGTCTGGCCGTTAGCGCCTTCTACGAATTGATCGAGTGGTGGGTGGCCTTGGCCACTGGCGAGGGGGCCGACGCCTTTCTTGGCGCCCAGGGCTATGTCTGGGATACCCAGTCGGATATGGCCATGGCGTTAGTGGGGGCGCTAGCCGCCTTGGCGTCGCTCGGGCGGCTGCATGATCGGCAGTTAAGGCGCTTTCGCAGCTAAGGAACCGAACTGGGTTCTCGGGCCTTATTTCGCTTTGGCGTCCTTGGCGGTCTTGGCGTTTTTTTCTTCTAGGCCCTCAGCGCTTCGCCGCAGCTGGTGCGTTACGGCGCGCGGCAATGCGGGTGCTGGATTCGGGGTTCGTGGATGGCGCGCCTAACTCATCCTGCGCGGACCGCGTCGGGGTCAAGCCGCTATCGCGGCTAATCGCGGTTTAAAACCGCTCCCACGAGATAAGCAGATCTTAAATTGTTATTCGACCGCAGGCGCTGGGTCTCCGTTACCTGGACTGTATTAGCGTCCGCCGCCCATTAAGGTCGGGCGTTCGGTGCGGCGGCGGCTATTGGTTGCGGCCGCTTTCGGGGCGCTGCCGCGAGACTTGGACTCGCCGCGCTCGGAGTCGGGCCGATTCGCCGAGCGGGCCTTGCCGCCCGGATTGCCGCCGCGGCTAGTGTTCGCAGGCTTTTTGGCCCCGGTTTGCGGCCCGCGGCCGCGTGACGGACCCGCACCCGCACGCCCCCCGGTCCGGCGGCCGTTTTCGATGGGTTCGGCCTTAATGGTGGGGTCGGGGTCGAAGCCGTCCACCATTCGTTGCGGGATCTTGCGCTTAATCAGGCGCTCGATATCGCGCAGCAGTTTGTGTTCGTCTACGCAGACCAAAGAGATCGCCTCCCCGTCGTGGCCGGCGCGGCCGGTGCGGCCGATACGATGCACATAGTCCTCGGGCACATTGGGCAGTTCGAAGTTGACCACATGCGGCAACTGGTCGATATCCAGGCCGCGGGCGGCGATGTCGGTGGCCACCAGCACCCGCACGTCGCCAGCCTTGAAGCCCGCCAGCGCGCGGGTGCGGGCGCCCTGGCTCTTGTTGCCGTGGATGGCCGCGGCGCTGAGGCCGTCCTTTTCTAGTTGCTGGGCCAGGCGGTTGGCGCCGTGCTTGGTGCGGGTGAACACCAGCACCTGCTTCCAGTCATTGGAACCCACCAAATAGGACAACAGGGCGCGTTTCTTCTCACGGTCCACCGGATGCACCAGTTGGTCCACGTTCTCGGCCGCGGTGTTGCGGCGGGCGGTCTCGATCAGCGCCGGGTCTTCCAGCAGGCCGTTGGCCAAGCGTTTGATGTCGTCGGAGAAGGTGGCGGAGAACAGCAGGTTCTGCCGCCCCTTCGGCAGCAGATTCAGCACCTTGCGGATATCGTGGATGAAGCCCATGTCGAGCATGCGGTCGGCCTCGTCCAACACCAGGATCTCGACCTTGGAGAGGTCCACGGTGCGCTGGCTGACGTGGTCCAGCAGGCGGCCGGGGGTGGCCACCAGGATGTCCACGCCCTGGCGCAGCTTTTCGATTTGCGGGTTGATCTTGACCCCGCCAAAGATCACCATGGATTTCAGCGGCAGGTGTTTGCCGTAGGTGGTGACGCTCTCCTCCACCTGGGCCGCGAGTTCCCGGGTGGGGGTGAGAATCAGCGCGCGCACCGGGCGTTTGCCCTTCACCGGGCGGGCGCTCAGGCGCTCCAGCAGCGGCAGGGTGAAGCCGGCGGTCTTGCCGGTGCCGGTCTGGGCCCCGGCCATGATGTCCTGGCCCTTGAGGATGATGGGGATGGCCTGGCGCTGTACGGGGGTGGGTTCGTGATAGCCCTGGTCGCTGACTGCGCGCAGGATGTCGGCGCAGAGGCCGAGGGAGTCGAAAGACATAGTAAAGGCGGTTTCCTGAGGGTGTGCGCCGACTGGGCGCAAAAGGCGGATGGTCCTATGGGACAAGCGAAATTGGCGCTCGGCTGAATTTCAGGGCGCCGGTTCGAGTTAGGGAGAATCCTAGCACGCCGACGCCAGGCAAGCGAGCGAAACTTGCGCTCACTGACGGCTTGGGTTGGTCTTTGCCCATCGAAAAGGGCGCCGCCTGGCTCGGTCGAGCAGGGAGGGGGCGGCCATTAACGGCCCCCGAGTGGAAGGGGCCGCCGCCCGCGCCGGACAGGCTCTTAGCCTCACTCGTCGTCGTAGCGCTCGGCATGCTTGCGGATTTCCGTCGCCATGGCGCCCACTTGGTCCGCGGCCTTTTCCATGGCGTCCACCACCGAAGTGGTGAGCCCCGACTCAATGAGCATGGCCAGTTCGGCGAAGCTCTCCTCGCCCACCGCATTGGCGGCCTTGGCGCCGAGAAGCTCCTTGAAGTCGGCCACGATTTGATCTGCGTGTTCACGATAATGTTGAGTCATGGAATGGTTCTCCGTGCAATTAAAGCTCAATGGACCCTTCGCTGTCCGCCGGACCCACGATCAGCGGGTCGGGCGCGCAGGCGATGTTGTCGTCGCGGTTGGGGTAGGGCAGGGTGGAGAGCAAGTGGCGCATGGCGTTGAGGCGGGCGCGTTTCTTGTCGTCGGACTTGATTACGGTCCAGGGCGCGTCGGCGGTGTGGGTGTAGAAGAACATATTCCGCTTGGCCTCGGTGTACGCGTGCCATTTGTCGAGCGAAGCCAAGTCCACCGGGCTTAGTTTCCAGTGCTTGAGCGGGTCGCCTTCACGGGATTTGAAACGCCGCAGTTGCTCCTTGCGGGTCACCGAGAACCATAGCTTATACAGCCGGAGGCCGCTGTTCACCAGCATGCGCTCCAACTCGGGCGTTTGGCGCATGAACTCCAGGTACTCGCCGTCGGAGCAGAAGTTCATCACCCGCTCCACCCCGGCGCGGTTGTACCAAGAGCGGTCGAACAGCACGATTTCGCCGCTGCACGGCAGGTGCTCGATATAGCGTTGGAAGAACCATTGCCCCCGCTCCCGTTCGGTGGGCTTCTCCAACGCCACCACATGCGCGCCGCGGGGGTTTAAGTGTTCCATGATGCGCTTGATGGTGCCGCCCTTGCCCGCGGCGTCCCGCCCCTCGAACAGGATGACGATGCGCTGCCCGGTGTCGCGCACCCAGTTTTGCATCTTCAGCAGCTCGATTTGCAGCTCGTACTTCTGCGCCTCGTAGGCGTCGCGCTTGAGCTTTTTCTTGTACGGATAGCGCTCCTTGTCGCGGTCTAGCTCCTCCTGGGTCACCTGCACGTTGATTTTGGACTTCTTGGGCTTTTTCAGCGTCTCCTTGTCGGACCCTTTCGGGTTTTGGTCCTTTTCTTTGGGGGTCGATGCTTTCTCCACGCGATTACCTCTCTGCGCCGGGTTCGTTAAAAACCGACATTCTAGCCAAAATCCGCGCGCCGCATGTTGCTTGAAATCATTTGCCAGGCGCCGCGAACGCACAGAGAGTTGACCCTGGTCAAGGAATAGGCCGATATCCCGGCGCCCTGTACGCCCATAACCACGGCAACCGCCCTGGGGAATGACCGCATGCAGGGGCGTTTTGGCTGGTCTGCGGTTGGCTGCCCGGTTGGCCGCGGCGCGGGTTTGGGTTAAGGTGCCGGTTTTTGCGCCGCGAGGCCGAGATCATCCCATGCAGCAAAGCCTTTTTCGTCGTTTCCTGTCGGGCCTTTGGCGGGTGTTGGTGTTGTGCGGCTGGTCGGCGGCCGCGGCCGGCTCCGGCATGCAGCAGTTGGAGCAGTTTCTGGACGGCCTGCAGAGCCTGCGGGCGGGTTTCGAGCAGTCCGTGGTGTCGGCGGATCGGACGCAGCAGAACCAGGCCCGCGGGGTGTTCTATTTGCTGCGCCCGGAGCGCTTCCGCTGGGATTATGTGGCGCCCTACGAGCAGCAGTTGATCGCCGACGGGCGTCAGGTCTGGGCCTATGACCCGGAGATCGAGCAGGTCAGCGTACAGTTCCAGGGACAGGCCCTGCGCGGCACGCCGGCGCAACTGTTGGCCAGCGATGCGCCGGTGGCCACCCATTTCGACCTCACCGAGGTCGGCCCGCGGGGCGAGCTGGAGTGGGTGGAGCTGATCCCCAAGGACGACCAGGGGCAGTTCACCCGCATCCTGCTGGGGTTCGTGCAGGACCGGCTACAGCGCATGGAACTCACCGACCGCTTCGGTCAACTCACCCGCTTTCGGTTCTACGACATGGAGCGCAACCCGCAACTGGACCCGGGGCTGTTCGTATTCGATCCGCCGGAGAGCTACGAGGTGTTCAAGCACTAATGACCGAGGAGGCCGACCTGTTCGCGCCCGGCGCCGACCCGAACCGGCCGCTGGCCGATCGGATGCGCCCGCGCACCCTGGAGGCGTTCGTGGGGCAGGCCCATGTGGTGGGCGCGGGCAAGCCGCTGGAGCGGGCGATTGACGCCGACCGCCCCCATTCGATGATCTTTTGGGGGCCGCCGGGCACCGGCAAGACCACCCTGGCGCGACTCATCGCGCGGCGCTCCGAGCTGCACTTCATCAGCCTGTCGGCGGTGCTCTCGGGGGTGAAGGACATTCGCGCGGCGGTGGAGCGGGCGCGCGCTTGGCGGCAGACGGACGGTCGCGGCGCCCTGTTGTTCATCGACGAGGTGCATCGCTTCAACAAGAGCCAGCAGGACGCCTTTTTGCCGCATGTCGAGGACGGCACCCTGGTGTTCGTGGGGGCCACCACCGAAAACCCCTCCTTTGAACTGAACAACGCCCTGCTGTCGCGGGCGCGGGTGTATGTACTCAAGCCGCTGAGCACGGCGGACCTGAGGCGGATCTTGCGGCAGGCGCTGACGGATGCCGAGCGCGGCCTGGGCGGACGCGGCCTTGATATCGCCCCCGAGGCGCTGGAGGACCTGGCGCGGGCGGCCGACGGCGATGCGCGGCGGGGGCTGAACCTGCTGGAGCTGGCGGCGGACCTGGTCGAGGGCGAGACCATCGACACCGCGGCGGCGGAGGCGGTAGTCAGCGGCCACCTGCGGCGCTTCGACAAGCGCGGCGAGGCCTTTTACGACCAAATCTCCGCGCTGCACAAGTCGGTGCGCGGCTCGGCCCCGGACGCGGCGCTGTATTGGCTGTGCCGCATGCTCGACGGCGGCTGCGACCCCATCTATATCGCCCGCCGGGTGTTGCGCATGGCCTCCGAGGACATCGGCAACGCCGATCCGCGGGCGCTGAGCATCGCCCTGGACGCCTGGCAGACCCAGGAGCGCCTGGGCAGCCCTGAGGGCGAGCTGGCCATCGCCCAAGCGGTGGTCTACCTGGCCGCCGCGCCCAAGAGCAACGCGGTCTACATGGCCTATAAGGCCGCGATGCAGGACGCCAAGGAAAACGGCTCGCTGGAGGCCCCGCTGCACCTGCGCAACGCCCCCGCCAAGCTGATGCGGGAGCTGGGCTACGGCAAGGGCTACCGCTACGCCCACGACGAGCCCGGCGGCTATGCCGCGGGCGAAAACTACTTCCCCGATGAAATGACCCCGCGGCGCTACTACCAGCCGGTGGAGCGCGGCCTGGAGATCAAGATCGGCGAAAAGCTGGAGCGGCTGGCGGCGTTGGATCGCGAGGCTGAATAAAACGCCAGGCGCGCAGCGCTCTGGCGCTGCTCAAGGCCGTCGCAAGGTCTTCAGGACGCCCCCGAACGCCCGGCGCAGATAGAGCCAGGCCAAAGGCGCCTGGCTTTGGGGGTATTTCTTGCGCATGTAGGCGGGGTCCGGCCGCAGGTGCTCCCGGATAAAGCCCCAGCGCGCGTGCAGCCCCGGCAGGGCGCGGAAGTCGGCCCATTGCACGCGTAGCGGCGAGGCGAAATCGGCGGCGCCGAAGCGCTCGCCGCGGGCCTGTCTCTCCAGTTGTTGCCGGATAGCCAAGGGGATCGCGGTTTCGAAGTGGTCGGCGGCCGCTTGCAGGCCGTCCAGCAGGATCCCGCTCAGCCCCTTGCGCTTGGCCAGTTGCGCCAGACGCGTCCAGCCCGGCGCGTCGAGCCCCGCGGCCAGCAGGTGGATGTCGTACAGCCAAATCCAGCGATTCGCACTCCCCTCCGCCGCATGCCCGATGCGGTGCATGGCGGCGAACAGCAGCGCATGCACCGGGGCCAGCCCCCGGGCATGGGGTCCCAGCGCCGGGATGGGGCGGGCCTCAGGGGCCAGCTCGGCGAACCCCAAGGCCTGGGCGAACAGGGGCTTGTTGCTGATGCGCCAGTGGATATCGAGGGTGAAGCCGCCGCCTGAGGTGTTGCGGTGGCAACTGAATTGGTGCGAAAAGTGCTCGCTGGCCACGCTCAGGGGCCGCCGAAAGCCCAGGCCTTGCAGGACGCCCCAGGCCCGCTCGGCATCGGCGCGGGCGGCGAACAGCAGGTCGCTGTCGCAGCGCGGGCGCAGGTGCGGGGCGGGGTAGAGGCTGTGCGCCAGGTCGGCCCCCTTGAGCAGCAGCGGGCTCAGGTGGTGCGCCGCCAGCGCTTGCAGCACCTCGCTCAGTTCCGCCTCGTGCAGCATATCGGTGGCGATGGCGCTGCGTTGTTGGCGCTTAATGCGCTCCTGAAGCGGCAGCGGCAGCGCCTGTATGACGCCGGATTCCGCCAGCCGCGCACACAACAGGGTGAGCGCGCCTTGCTCATCGGCGAGTTTCCACCAGGCGGGCGTCTCCGTCTCTGGGGCCGGGGGCGGCGCGGTGTCGCCCGCTAGGCTGTGCAGAATCCAGGATGCGACGGGTCGGGTTGGGCTTGCGGTCATGCGATCGGGTCCGGCAACAGAATTCGGGGATGATACCCGCGGCGATCGGGCTTGGCGATGCGCGGCCGTCATCGGGGCGCAGCGGCAAGGTGAAATTGCCGCCAAATCCGCCGTCCTTTCGGGTTAGAATGGCGGTTTTGGCTTCGAGGTGCAGAACAGCGGTGCGGGTCGTCTTCATCAATCGCTTCTTCTATCCCGACCTTTCGGCCACCAGCCAGTTGCTGACCGACTTGGCGCTGGACTTGGCGGACGCGGGCTGGGAGGTGCAGGTGGTGACCTCGCGTCAGCGTTACGACGATTCGAGTCAGGCCCTGCCGGCACGGGAGGAGAGCGACGGCGTCACCGTCCACCGGGTCTGGAGCACCCGCTTCGGCCGTCATTTCCTGCCCCTGCGCACCTTGGACTATTTCACCTTCTATCTGTTCGCCTGTTGGCGCTTGTGGCGCCTCACCGGGCCGGGCGATCTGCTGGTGGCGAAGACGGATCCGCCGTTAATCTCCATCCCCGCGGCCTATATCGCGCGCCAGCGCCGGGCGATTTTGGTGAACTGGTTGCAGGACCTGTTTCCCGAGGTGGCGGTGGCGCTGCGGGTGCGGCTGCTGAAGAAGGATTTCGGGCGCTGGCTGCGGCGGATGCGCAACCGCTCGTTGGAGGCGGCGCGGGCCAATGTGGTGATCGGCAAGCTGATGCGCCGGCGCCTGGAGCGCGAGGGCATTCCCGGTTCGCGCATTTGGGTGATCCACAACTGGGCCCCGGGCGAGGCCATCTACCCGTTGGCCGGGGAGGAAAACCGGCTGCGTCGGGGGTGGGGGCTGGAGAGCTATTTCGTGGTGGGCTATTCGGGGAATCTCGGGCGCGCCCATGAGTTCGATACCCTGCTCGGCGCGGCGGAGCGGTTGCGCAGCGATAACAATATCCGCTTTCTGATCATCGGCGACGGCGCCCGCAAGGCCTACCTCAAGCGCAAGGCGGAGAAGAAAGGGCTGCATAACATCGTGTTCCGGCCCTATCAGCCGCGAGAACTGCTGCGCCTCAGCCTCACGGTGGCGGATGTGCATTTGGTGAGCCTGCGGCCGCACATGGAGGGGATGCTCGTGCCCAGCAAATTCGCCGCCATCGCCGCCGCCGGCCGGCCGGCGCTGTTCATCGGCGAGCCGCGGGGCGAGATTGCGCGCATGATCAAGCGCGAAGAGGCCGGTTTGTGCTTTAACCCCGGCGATGCGGACGGCCTGGCGGCGGCGATTCGCGGCCTTTCGTTAAACCCCGAGCGGCTGGCGGAGATGGGGCGCAATGCGCGCACCCTGTTTGAGCGGGAATACGCGTCGCACCGCTCTTTGGAGCAATGGCGCGGCCTGTTGCGCATGCTATGGGAGGCGGGCCAGAGTGAATTGCCCAATGCCGCGGCGCCGGCGGAAGAAAAGCAATGAGCGGGCACAGGGTCTCGGCGCGGGGCGCTGGATTAGGGTATAGTTTCGGCCTAATCCAAGACCCGCGACAACCCCATTCAGAAACGAGGCGGACATGACCAAACGCGCGCTGATTACCGGGATCACCGGCCAAGACGGGGCCTATCTGGCAGAGTTTCTGCTGCACAAGGGCTACGAGGTGCATGGCCTGAAGCGCCGCACCTCGCTGTTCAATACGGACCGCATCGACCACCTGTACCAGGACCCCCACGACGAAAATCAACGCTTTATCCTGCATTACGGCGACCTCACCGACTCCACCAACCTAATTCGGGTGATTCAAGAGGTGCAGCCGGACGAGGTCTACAACCTGGCCGCCCAGAGCCATGTGGCGGTGTCCTTCGAGTCCCCCGAATACACCGCCAACGGCGACGCCCTGGGCGCCCTGCGGCTACTGGAGGCCATTCGCATCCTCGGCCTCACCGCAAAGACCCGCTTCTATCAGGCCTCCACCTCGGAGCTATTCGGCAAGGTGCAGGAGACCCCGCAAACCGAGAACACCCCCTTCTACCCGCGTTCGCCCTATGCGGTGGCCAAGCTCTACGCCTACTGGATTACCGTCAACTACCGCGAGGCCTATGGCATCTACGCCTGCAACGGCATCCTGTTCAATCACGAGTCGCCGGTGCGCGGCGAGACCTTCGTCACCCGCAAAATCACCCGCGCCCTGGCCCGCATTAAGCTGGGCCTGCAACAGCGCGTCTACCTCGGCAACATGAACGCCAAGCGCGACTGGGGGCATGCCAAGGACTATGTGGAGATGCAGTGGCTGATGCTGCAACAGGACCAGCCCGAGGATTTCGTGATCGCCACCGGCGAGCAGCACTCGGTGCGCGAGTTCGTCGAACTGGCGGCCAAGGAGCTGGGCATCGAGGTCGAATGGCGGGGCGTCGGGGTGGAGGAAGAGGGCGTGGATAAGGCCACCGGCAAGACCATTGTAGCGGTGGACCCGCGCTATTTTCGCCCCACCGAGGTGGAGACCCTGCTGGGCGATCCGTCCCACGCCAAGAGCAAGCTTGGCTGGAGCCCGCGCATCAGCTTCCAGTCCTTGGTGCAAGAGATGGTGAAGGAAGACCTATTGGCCGCCGAGCGCGACAACCTGTGCCGCAAGGCGGGCTTTAACACCTACGACTACCACGAATAGGCCGATCATGAGCGAACCCGACCCGATGCCCAAGGATGCGCCGGTCTATGTGGCCGGTCATCGCGGCATGGTGGGCGCGGCCCTGATGCGCGCCCTCCAAGCCGCCGGCCATAGCCGGCTATTGACCCGCACCCGCGCCGAGTTGGATCTCACCGATCAGGCCCGGGTGCGCGCCTTCTTCGAACAGCAGCGGCCGCGCTATGTATTCCTGGCCGCGGCCCGGGTGGGCGGCATCGCCGCCAACCACGAATACCCGGCGGATTTCATCTACCAAAACCTGATGATCGAGGCCAACGTGATTCAGGCCGCGCATGCCGCGGGCGTGGAGCGGCTGCTGTTTCTCGGCAGTTCCTGCATCTATCCCCGCCTGGCGCCCCAGCCGATGGCCGAAGAGACCCTGCTGCAAGGAACCCTGGAGCCCACCAACGAGCCCTATGCGGTGGCCAAGATCGCCGGCATCAAGCTCTGCGAGTCCTACAATCGCCAGCACGGCTGCGACTTTCGCAGCGTAATGCCCACCAACCTGTACGGCCCCTGGGATAACTTCAACCTCGAAAACAGCCATGTGCTGCCGGCCTTGATCCGCAAGTTCCATGCGGCCAAGGGGCATGGCGACCGCTTGGTGGAGGTCTGGGGCACCGGCCGGCCCAAGCGTGAATTCCTGCACGTAGACGACATGGCCGCGGCCTGCCTATTCGTGATGCAGTTGTCGCGGCAGGCCTATGCCGGCGCCACCCGACCCATGCTCTCGCACCTAAACGTAGGCACGGGCGAGGATATCGCCATCGGCGAGCTGGCGCGGCTGGTGCAAGACGTAACGGGGTTCGACGGCGAGATCCGGTTCGACCCCGAGCGCCCCGACGGCGCCCCGCGCAAGCTGCTGGATGTGAGTAAACTCAAGGGCCTGGGGTGGTCCCCCGAGATCGACTTGCGGGCGGGCATCGAGCAGACCTACCGCTGGTTCTTGGCGCACCGGGACGACTTTCGCCGCTGATGGGCTTAGAGGCTGCCCGAGGATGGAGGGCCGTAGCGAGGGGGTTTCCGTAGTCGATTCACCCATTCTCAGACAGCCTCTTAGGCTATTGGTAGAATTCGCTTGAGTCCCCGGGCTGCAAGCGCTCCTTCATCAAGCGCATGAACCGCCAGGCATGGCGGATTACCAGAAAATAGCCGACAAAGGCCAGCGCGAACAGATAGAACAGCAGGTATTCGGGGATTTGCAGCCAATACCCGGCTACGCCGATGGCGCAGGCAACCGCCGAAACCCCCAGGATCACCAACACGGTCTCGCGGTCGCTGAAGCCGGCCAGCAGCAGCAGGTGATGAAAGTGCTCGCGATCCGCCTGAAACGGCGACAGCCCTTTGAGCAGGCGCCGCAGCATCATGGTCACGGTATCGATCAGCGGTACGGCAAACAGCCACAGTGCAGTCACTGGCGTCATCGCCGGGGCCTCGCCTTGGGTCAGCTCGATAAAGAACCAGCACAGCGTGAAGCCCAGAAACAGGCTGCCGGTGTCGCCCATGAAGACCTTGGCTTTGCCGCTGGCGGTGAAGCGCCAATTGAACAACAGGAAGGCCGCGATCGCCGCGGCCAACAGCAGCAGCAGGCTGGCCGAGGTTTGATCTCCGGCCAGCGAGGCCAATAAGGCCATGGCCAAGGTCGCCAGCAGCGACACCGAGCCGGCGAGGCCGTCCACGCCATCGACCATGTTCAGCGCGTTAATCACCCCCACGGTGGCGAAAATGGTCAGCGGTAAGGAAAAATCGTGCAGCGGGGTGGCGGTCTCGGGCCAAAAGATCGGCCCCAGCTGATGCAGCTGAACCCCGGCCCCTTCGACCATCACGGCCGCCGCGAAGATTTGCGCGATAAAGCGGGCCACGGAGGACAGTTCGCGATGATCGTCCAGCATCCCGGTGACCACCAAGATGCCGGCCCCGGTCAGAAAACTGGCCACCGGCCACTGCTCCAGCTCCAGCACCGCGAGCCCCAGGCAGAAAGCGAGGAACATGCCGAGCCCGCCCACCACCGGCACGGGGCCGGCGTGCAGCTTGCGGCGGCTCGGCTTGTCCACTAGCTCAAGGCGATGGGCCAGCGGTGGCAGCGCCAGCATCAAAATTACGCATACGGCGAAAACCAAACCGGCGCCGAGCAAAGTTTCAGTAGGCATTTGGACCCTGAGGGAGGATGAGGAGCGGTCACTATACCAAAGAAATCGGTTCTACGCCCGATCCACATCATGCCAGTTTTCGCTTATAATCAACCGCTTGTCTTATAAGAAGCTGGCAGGATTTCGAGCAGTCTATGGATAAGGTCGAGAAGTGGTTAAAAAAGCCCAAGCGCATCTCCGCGGATCGGGGGCTGTTTCTGCTCTTTCTGGGGCTCCTGATTTGGGCGCCCCTACCCCTGGGCAGCAACCGCCCCTGGCTATGGAGTCTGTTGCAGATTTGGGTGTTCGCCCTCGCCATCGGCTGGCTGACGCTTTACGCCAAAGGCCGGATTCACCCCTCCACGGTGTTTCGTGAGGCCCGGGTCTTTCTGTGGTTGGGCGTGATCTGGTTGTGCTGGATCGCCCTGCAATTGATCCCGCTGCCCATCGAATGGGTGCGTTGGCTCTCGCCGCTGGCGGTGGAGCTGCATGAAATGGCCTATTTCGGGGAAACCCCGCCGGCCTTCCTGGCCCTGACGGCGGACTGGTACGCCACCAGCGAGTTCTTTCTCAAAAGCCTGAGTTATATGCTGGTATTCGCCTTGGCGGTGCTGCTGCTGCGCACCGAAAAACGCATTCGCGCCACCATTTGGGTGGTGGTTTGGTGCGGGGTGTTTCAGGCGGTCTATGGCGGAATCAACGCGTTGCAGACCCTGGAGGTGGCCCACGGCACCTTCGTTAACCGCAACCACATGGCCGGTTACCTGGAGATCGCCCTGGGCGTCGGCCTGGGGCTGTTGATGGCGGACATCGGCGATACCGAAGCGGCCACCTGGCGGCAACGCACGCGGGACCTGGTGAAGTGGCTGCTGAGCCCCAAAATGCGCCTGCGGGTGCTGTTGGCGGTGATGGTGGTGGGGCTGGTGTTGACCCGCTCGCGCATGGGCAACTCGGCGTTTTTCGCCAGCCTGCTAATCGTCGGCGGCATCTGGCTGCTGGCGGTGCGCAAGCGCTCCTTCGGCGCGGCGCTGATCGTACTAATCAGCATCCTGCTGGTGGATATCTACATCCTGGGTCACCTATTCGGCCTCGAAGAGGTGGTGCAACGGCTGCAAGAGACCTCGGCCGAGACCGAAAACCGCGACGAGGTGAACCGCGACATGCTGGAGTATTTGCAGGCCTATCCCATCGTGGGCAGCGGCGGCGGCACCTTTTACTCCCATTACCCGAGCTTCCGCGGGGCCGATACCGCCGGAACCTATTTCCTGTTCGCCCACAACGATTACCTGCAAATGGCGGTGGAGACCGGCGTCCCCGGCTTTCTGCTCATCGGCCTAATGGTGCTGACCTCGCTTTGGATGGCCCTTAAGGCGATCTTCAAACGCAAGGATCCTTTGTCGAGGGGGTTGGGGTTCGGCGCCCTGATGGGCCTGCTGGCGATCCTGATCCACTCCAGCGTGGACTTCAATCTGCAAATCCCGGCCAATGCGAGCCTGTTTATGCTGCTGTTGGCGCTGGCCTGGATCGGGGCCAAGCGGCCGAGCCATGCTCGCGGCCGCCGCCGCGGGGCGCCCCAAGGCGGGGCCGAGGCGGGAGAAGAAGAGGAAGAAGATGGCCCCGGCTTTCGGGTGGCGCCGGTGACGCCGGGCGAATTGGGGGTGAATATCGACGCCGCCCAAGAGGCCCCGGCGCAGGAGCGGGGGCCGAGCATTTTCCGTCAGCCGTGGGATGTGGGCATCCACTATCGCTACACCCAGGGGCCGCAGGATCGGGGGCAAGAAGATTAGCGATTGGACGGCCTTTTATAGTAAACTACGCGGCTTCGTTTTTCACGGGTGGGCACTATGCAGGATACCAACCAAATACTTGGCAAGATCACCGATCTGCAGGGGCGCGTTGAGTCCCTGAGGGGGTATCTTTGACTATGCGGGCAAGCAAGAGCAACTGACCGAGGTCCAGCGCGAGCTGGAACAGCCGATGGTGTGGGACGCTCCCGAGCGGGCGCAAGCCCTCGGCAAGGAGCGCGCCGCGCTGGAGGCTGTGGTGGTCAATATGGATGAGCTGGCAGGCGGCCTTGCCGATTCGCGGGATCTGCTGGAAATGGCCATTGAGGAGCAGGACGACGCCGCCGTGGATTCGGTGGTCGCGGACCTAGACGGGTTCGAGAAGCGGGTCAACGAACTGGAATTTCGCCGCATGTTTTCCGGCGAAATGGACCCGAGCAATGCCTTTGTGGATATTCAGGCCGGCTCCGGCGGCACCGAAGCCCAGGACTGGGCGGAGATGTTGCTGCGCATGTATCTGCGCTGGGGCGAGGCCCAGGGCTTTAAGACCGAGCTAATGGAGGTCTCCCCCGGGGATGTGGCCGGGATCAAATCCGCCACGGTCAAGTTTGATGGCGAGTACGCCTTTGGCTGGCTGCGGACCGAAATCGGCGTGCATCGGCTGGTGCGCAAGTCGCCGTTCGATTCGGGCAACCGCCGCCATACGTCCTTCGCCGCGGTGTTCGTATCGCCCGAGATCGATGACTCGATCGAGGTCGAGATTAACCCCGCCGACTTGCGCATCGACGTTTACCGCGCCAGCGGCGCCGGCGGCCAGCATGTCAACCGCACCGAATCCGCGGTCCGCATCACCCACAACCCCACAGGCGTGGTGGTGCAGTGTCAGAACGACCGCTCCCAGCACAAGAACAAGGATCAGGCCATGAGGCAGTTGAAGGCCAAGCTGTACGAGCTGGAGATCCAAAAGCGCAATGCCGACCAGCAGGTGCTGGAGGAGTCGAAGTCCGATATCGGCTGGGGCAGTCAGATCCGCTCCTATGTGCTCGACCAATCCCGCATCAAGGACCTGCGCACCCATGTGGAAACGGGCAACACCCAGGCGGTGTTGGACGGCGGTTTGAATCTGTTCATCGAGGCCAGCCTCAAGAGCGGGCTTTAATCCTCACCCCCCGGTATTTCAAGGCAAACAGGCTGAAGGTCTCATGACAGAACAGTTGGATGAAAACAAGCTGATCGCCCAGCGGCGGGAAAAACTCGCTCGCTTGCGTGAGAACGGCGTCGCATTCCCGAACGACTTTCGGCGCAACGGGGTGGCCGGCGAGCTGCATGCCGAATACGGCGAAAAGACGCCGCAGGAGCTGGAGGCCGCCAACCTGCGGGTGCGGGTGGCCGGCCGCATGATGAGCCGGCGGGTGATGGGCAAGGCCAGCTTCGCCCACTTACAGGACATGTCCGGACGCATTCAACTCTTCGTGCAGCGCGACAGCCTGCCCGAGGGCCTGTACCCCGCGTTTAAAAAGGATTGGGACCTCGGCGACATCATCGGCGCCGAAGGGGTGTTATTCAAGACCAAGACCGGCGAACTCTCGGTGCGCTGCGAGGCGATGGTGCTGCTCACCAAGTCGCTGCGCCCGCTGCCGGAGAAATTCCACGGCCTCACCGATCAGGAACAGCGCTACCGCCAGCGCTACCTGGATTTGATCATGAACGAGGCCTCGCGCGAGACCTTTCGGATCCGTAGCCGCGTCGTGCAAGGCCTGCGCGATTATTTGGATCTCAAGGGCTTCCTTGAGGTCGAGACCCCGATGATGCAGGTGATCCCCGGCGGGGCCGCGGCGCGCCCCTTCATCACCCGCCACAACGCCCTGGATATGGAGCTGTTTTTGCGGGTCGCGCCGGAACTCTACCTCAAGCGCCTGGTGGTGGGCGGCTTCGAAAAGGTTTACGAAATCAACCGCAACTTCCGCAACGAGGGCCTCTCCACCCGCCACAACCCCGAATTCACCATGCTCGAATTCTACCAGGCCTATGCGGATTACCTGGACCTGCTCGACCTCACCGAGGACATGCTGCGCACCGTGGCCCAAGCGGTATTGGGCACGACTGTGATCGAATATCAAGGCGAGTCGTACGACTTCGGGCAGCCCTTTCAGCGCCTGACGGTGAAGCAAGCGATTCTGCATTTCAATCCGGATCTCACCGCCGCCGACCTGGATGACTCGGAGCGCGCGCGCGCGCTGGCGGGGCGGTTGGAGATCCCGCTCAAGCCCAGCTATGGGCTGGGCAAGGTGCAGATTGAGATCTTCGAAAAGACCGTCGAGCATCGCCTGATGCAGCCGACCTTTATCACCGCCTATCCCACCGAGGTCTCGCCGCTGGCCCGGCGCAATGACGCCGACCCCTTCGTTACCGATCGCTTCGAATTCTTTGTCGGCGGGCGCGAAATCGCCAACGGCTTTTCGGAGTTGAACGATGCCGAGGACCAGGCCGAGCGGTTCCGCAAACAGGTGAGTGAGAAAGAGGCCGGGGACGCCGAGGCCATGCACTTCGACGCGGATTATGTGCGGGCGCTGGAATACGGCATGCCCCCCACCGCGGGCGAGGGCATCGGCATCGACCGCTTGGTGATGCTGTTCACCGACTCCCCCTCGATTCGCGACGTATTGCTGTTTCCGCACATGCGCCCGGAGTAAAGGGCGTAAAGGGCGGCTGACAAAAAAAGCCCTGGCCACGCAAGTGGTCAGGGCTTTTTTTATCTCCGCTCGGGGCCATGGCGGCCCCGGACCTCAGTCTCGACCGCTTAGTCGATGCGGCACTCATCCATGAACTGATCCAGCCCCAGCCGCTCGGCGTGGGCCTTGACCAGCTTGGGCCGCGGACCCTTTTCTTTGACATCGAACACGCGCTCCAGATCGTCCGGGATGTTCGTGTACTTGCCGGCCGGGATCTTGATCGCGACTTTTTTCTTGCCGCGCTTCTTCTTCGCCCGTTTCTTGGTGGCCTTCGGCTTTTCTGCGGTTGGGGTCTGCGCCTGCGCCTTGGCGTCCTGCTTGAGCCGGTGGCGCTCCACCTTGTTCACCACGCGCTTGGCATCCCTGTAGATGTACATAATGAAGGCGTCAAGGGAGACTTCCGACTGCTCCAGCCGCCTCTTGAGTTCCTCATACACACCGTCGAGGGCGGCGCGCTCGTGCTCCTCCTTCTGCTTCTCTTCCTCCAGGCTTTCCAGCTTGTTACGGAGGGATTCGATTTCTTTTTCGATCGCTGTGTTCATAGATGCAGGTTGTCCTGTGGTTGATGATTGAAGAGGATCGCCCGGCGATATTGGCGCAATCTCGGGTCGTCCGCCGAGGTCGGTTTGGCGGGTTGCGCTTACGCCGACCGAGGTTGAAAGCCGTTATTCAGGTGTAATAGTAAATTCAAATCCAGAAGAAATCAAAAAATATTTGAAGGGCGCTAACGAAAAATCTCAATTAGGCTTTGCGGCGACGGCGGGAGGAAGAGGCGGAGGCCCCTGCGGCGGCGCCTCAGATAAGGGGGCGGGATTGCGATCACCGACCGGCGGCCGGCCGCAATCCCGAATAATCATGCTGTTAATCGTCGCAGCGGTAGGGGAGGTCGAGCACCTGAATCTTAGGCCCGGCGGCGCCTTCGAGACGGAGGTCGTCCGCCTCCAGGCCGGCTTGTTCGATCACGCTCAGCATTTCGCATACGCCCGATTCGTTCCTGACCGCCGCTACAATGGACCCGGCCCCTTGGCCGGATTTAGAAGCGGCGCCGGAATGAATGGCCTCGCCCGGCGCCGGGCAGATCAGCGCAGAGGCCGTCGCTCGATACATGCGGCGTTTGACCTTGCCGAGGTATTTCATCCGGGCCACCACTTCCTGGCCGGTATAACAGCCTTTGTCAAAGCTTACGCCGCCGAGGGCGGGCAGGTTGAGCATTTGCGGTATAAAGCGCTCGCTGGTGGCCGCGAACACCGTCGGCAGGCCGCTGCGGATATCCTGCAACAGCCAGGCCTCGCGCTCGGCGATCTCGGCATCGGCCGCCAGCCGGCTCCAAACCGAGCGGGCGTAGTCATCCGCCGCCGCCAGGATAAAACGCCCCCCGGGGAGGCGAATCACGGAGGCGGCCGCGCCCTCGGTGCAGGTCCAGTCATCCGCGGGCGCCTCGACCCCCGTTGCGGCGATGGCGGCCGCGGCCGTTTCACCGCCGACCCCCAGCGCCAGCATGCCCTCGCTGACATCCTCGATCTTCACCTTGGACATGAGCACATACATCGAAAGCTTCTTGGTGATCAGCGGCACGCTGTCGAGCGGCAGCCAGAGATAATAGGCGCCCGCGCGCCGGAACAACAGAAAAGTCGCCAGCATGCGACCCTTCGGGGTGCAAAAAGCGCCGACACGAGCGGCCTCCCCATTTACTTTCTTCACGTCCACAGTAAACTGTCCCTGCAGGAACGGTTCTGCGTCTTCGCCGCTGACGCGGATCAACCCCCATGCGGAGAGGTCGTAAAGCGTCAGCGACGCTGAAGGCCCTTCCGCCGCGGTGCGCGGGGGCCGATCGCCGATCATTTGCTGCCAGTTCGCGTTCATTTAGCCTGCCTTTTTGGGTTAGGGTATCCAGCTCGGGATTGGGTCCGTGCGGACCGATTTCAAATCCAGACCAACTCTTTTGTCAAGGTGATCGATGTCTCAATACCCCCCCCGTCCCGCCAGTCTGGCGCTGTATAAACAAGCCCCCGCGCTGGTGGGCGCGGTCGCGGAAAAAATCGAAATCAGTCTGCCGGGCGGCGGCGTCAAGCGCGTGCGGCCGAAGGATTTGCAAATCCTGCACCCCGGCCCGCTGGCCGATTTGGATGCGCTGCGGCCCGCCGTCGGCGACGTGAGCGAGGCCTGGGAGCTGCTCGCCGGCAGCGAAACCGATCTCAAAGAGGTGGCGGAGTTGGCCTTCGGTGAATTCACCCCGAATGCGGCCTGGTCGGTTTGGCAGTTATTGGCCGACGGGCTTTATTTCACCGGCGAGCCCTGGAAAATCCAAGCGGTTTCGGAGGCGGAGGTGGCGCGGGTGCAGCAGGAGCGTCAGGCCAAGGCGCAGGCTGAGCAGGAATGGAGCGCCTTCATTGAGCGCATGCGACGGGGTGAAATGGCGGCCGATGACCGCAAGCGCTTGGCGGAGGTGGAGCGCTTGGCCTTGGGGCAGGGCGAATCCAGCCGCATCCTTCAGGCCTTGGGCCACCCCGAAAAACCGGAATTCGCCCATCGGTTCCTGGTGTCCTTGGGCTATTGGACCGAGACCCACAACCCATACCCCCAGCGCCAAGGCCTGCCGCTGGAAGACCCGGCGCTGGAGATGCCGCCGCTCGGCGCGGCCGCCCGCGAGGATTTGACCCATCTGCCGGCGTTCGCCATCGACGACGCCTGGAGCCATGACCCGGACGATGCGATCAGCCTCGATGGCGAGCGCATTTGGGTGCATATCGCCGATGCGGGCGCCCTGATCGCGCCCGACTCGGCGGCGGACCTAGAGGCCCGCGCCCGCACCGGCAACCTCTACCTGCCCGAGCGCACCGTACACATGCTGCCCCCGGCGGCCACCCTGGAGCTGGGGCTCGGGCTGCAAGACACCTCGCCGGCGCTGTCGGTGTGCTTTACGGTCACGGCGCAAGGCGAGCTGGAGGCGATTCGGCTGGTGCAGAGCCGGCTGCGGGTGACCCGCTACAGCTATGCCGAGGCCGAGGGCCTAATGGGTGAGGCCCCGTTTGCGCAACTGCTGGCCGCGGCGCGGCGTTTTCAAGAGCGCCGGATGGCGGCTGGTGCGGTGAATATCGACCTGCCCGAGGCCTCGGTGCGGGTGCGCGGCGAGGAGATCCTCATCGCCCCGCTGGAGCGCCACAGCAGTCGCGAAATGGTCACCGAGTGTATGCTCATGGCCGGCGAGGCGGTGGCCCGTTATGCGCTGGAAAACGCCCTGCCCATCCCCTTCGTCAGCCAGCCGCCGCCGGCGACCGCGGCCCGCCCCAGCGCCCCGGCCGAGACCTACGCCTTTCGCAAGACCCTCAAGCCCAGCCAGGTGAAGACCCTGGAAGAGCCGCACTCCGGCCTCGGCCTGCCGCTTTACACCCGGGTCACCAGCCCCCTGCGCCGCTACCTGGACCTGGTGACCCACCAGCAACTACTGGCCCACCTGCAAGGGACCGCGCCCATGGACGCGGACCAGGTGGCGGAGCGCATCGGCGCGGCGATGGCCGTGAGCGGCGGGCTGCGCAAGGCCGAGCGCTTCTCCAACCTGCACTGGAAGCTGATCTTCCTGCAACGCCACCCCGGCTGGCAGGGCGACGGCGTGGTGGTGGAGGTGCAGGAGCGCCGCGCGACGGTGCTGATCCCAGAGCTGGCGATGGAGACCAAAATCCGCCTCAATCAAGAGCCGGCGCTGGATTCCTGGCTGCGGTTGCAGATTCGGGAGCTCGACGTGCCGGCCCAGGTCGCATGGTTTCGAGTCCTAAAGAGCTGATCGAGCGGAAGACGCTCGATTTTTCCGCCGGGTCTTTCTATACTGGGCGGGGAACTTTCCCCACTCCCAGACCACGGAGCACAACAATGACCTCAACCACCCACCAAGGGGCGCTCTCGGCCGCGCGCGTGCGCCGCGCGGCCGAGGGATTCGACGCCTACTGCGACAAGGAGCTGGCGCTTCGCCAAAACGGCGACGAGCCCTTCGATCAAGAGGCCTTCGAGGCCGCCAGGGATTTGGTGAAACGCAGCCTCGATAACTTCGTTAACGGCGCAACGCAAAACGAATCCGGAGGCGGGCATGATCATTAAGGCGATTTCGGCCAACAATTTCCTGAAATACGAAGATTTGCAGCTTTCCGATCTGCCGGAGCACGGCGTGATCGGGGTGCGCGGCAACAACGAGTCGGGCAAAAGCTCCATCGGCGAGCTGATCTGCTACGCCTTGTTCGGCCAGACCTTCGCCAACAACGAGGGAGAAGGCGCCAAGCTGATCTCCTGGGGTGAGGGTGAAGGCTCGGTGAAGGTGACCTTCACCGCCGGCGGCGACACGACCTATGAGGTCTCGCGGGTGGTGGACATGGACGGCAACTACGCCGCGCGGCTCGATCGCGCAGGCGACGACGAGCCGCTGGCCCGCGGCTGCGAGGCGGTCACCGATGCGGTGGCCGAGCTGGTCGGTTTCGGTTTCGATGAATTTATCGAGACCTTCTACCTGGCGCAGCGGGAGATCATCTCGCCCCACCCGCAAAGCGCGGCCTTGAAATCCATCGCCGGCCTCGCGGTGCTGGAACAGTTGGAAGACGATTTCCAGGAGGAAATCACCGCCGAGCGTAACGCCGCGGACCAGGCGCGGCGCGACAGCGACCGCATCGAGCGCGAAATCCAAGACCTGGGCGTGCGCGAGGACGAATTAGGGGACCTTGAGCGGCAGGCGGAAGGCCTGCGCAAGGAGCGCGCCGAGCGCGAGAACGCCAGCAACGCCCTGTCGAGCGCAATGCGCGCCTATCGCGAGGCCAGCGAAAGGGCCTCGGCCGTCGCCGGCCAAAAGGGCGTAGCGGGTTTCCTCAGCTTCTTGAGCCTGGTGCTGGCCGTCGTCTCCGGCGGGGTGTGGTATCTGCTGGAGAAGATGCCCGCACACCCTGTGGGGCAAAAAATCACCGCCGCCGTGCCGCAGGCCCAGCCGATGTGGTTCCTGATCGGGGCCGCGGTCCTGGCTGCGCTGTTTTTGATCTTCTGGATGCGCAGCGCGACCCTCAAGAAGCACGCCGGGGCCGCCGCGGCGCCGGCCAAGGAGCTAGCGGAAAAGCTCGAATCCACCCACCGGCGCTTCCCGCCCGAGGGCGCGACCGATGAGGGCGCCAATGATGACGCCGCGGCAGGGGCCGAGGCCGCGCCGGCGGCGGAGCAAATCAACGCCCTGACCCGCCGGCTCAAGGAGTTTCAGCCCGACCCCGCGGAGGTCGAAAAGACGGTGGACCAGGAGGCCGAGCGCGTGCGAGCCGCGGCGGAGGAAAAGAGCGCCCGCATCGACCAACTCGACGAGGCCATCGGGGCCGAGCGGGCCAAGCGCGAACAGGCCGAAGCCTTGCAGACCCGCGGCCGAGAGCTGCAACAAAAGGCCGACGCGCGCGAAGACGAACGGGCGCATCGCGAGCTGGCGATCGAGCTTTTGCAAGGCTCCGAGCGACACATGCTGCACCGCTTCAACGCCGAACTGCGCAACATGGTGGCCACCCTGCTGCCGCTGTTCACCGAGAACCGCTATGAGCATTTGCAGATCACGGAGGATCTATCGGTGCGGGTGTTCTCCAACAAGAAACGCGATTACATGGAGTTGAGCGAGATTTCCGCCGGCACCCAGCGCCAGATCATGCTGGCCCTGCGGCTCGCGCTGGCGGAGCAACTGCATGCGCTGGCGGTTCCCGGCAAGCAGTTTTTGTTTCTCGACGAGCCCTTCGCCTTCTTCGATGAAGACCGCACCCGCGAGACCTTAAAGGTGTTCGGCGACTTTCACGAGGACATCACCCAGGTCTTCGTGGTGGCGCAGCACTTCCCGGCGGGCAGCGAGTTCGCATTGGACATTGAGTGCGACGGCGACGAGGACAAGCTGGTGGTCGGCGAAACACCGCCGCCGCCGGCGCCCACGGAACCCGCCGCGGCCGGCGAGTGATCTGAGGCGCGACGGGGGTGCGCAGGCTGTTTGTTCTGCTGCCGAATGTGGAACATTGCCGCCGCGCGGTCAAGGCGCTGCGCACCCTGGGTATCCCGGTGCGGCGTATGCATGCCTTCTCAAGCATCGCCAAGCAACTTAAGGGCCTGCCTAGGGCCGGTGTTTGGCAGCAGACCGAACTCCTCCACGGCCTGGAGTGGGGGTTCGGTCTGGGGGCCGTCGCGGGTTTCATCGGCGTTTGGCTGGCGATCAAGTTTTCGCCGGCGGGCCTGGATATCGGCCACGGGGCGCTAGCCCTTGGCGCCGGCGCGGGGGCCTTATTCGGGGCCTTGGTGAGCGCGCTGATGAAGTGCGACGAACACAATCACGAGCTGGATGAGTTCAAGCGGGAAATCGAGCGCGGCAAAATCCTGCTCATGGTCGATGTGCCTGCGCATCGGCTCAAAGACGTGCGTGCGACCCTCCTGCAACAGATCCCCGAGGCCAAGATCAAGGTCGCTGCGGCGGCGCACTGAGCGGCGGTGGATATTCAAAGGCTGCCCCGGCTGCCCGTTAGCGAGGTCTTGGGACCCTTGGGTGAGGCCTTGGCGACGCACGGCCGGGCCATCCTCGCGGCCCCGCCGGGCTCCGGCAAGACCACCCTCGCGCCGCTGGCTTTAATGGATGCCGACTGGCTGCGCGGCGCCCGCATCCTCATGCTCGAACCCCGCCGCTTGGCCGCCCGCGCCGCCGCCCGGCGGATGGCGGACCTGCTCGGCGAGCCGGTGGGCGCCCGGGTCGGGTATCGCGTGCGCCTGGACCATCGGACCTCCGCCGCCACCCGCATCGAGGTGGTCACCGAGGGCATTCTCACCCGCATGCTGCAAGCCGACCCCGAGCTGAGCGGGGTCGGCCTGATTATCTTCGATGAATTCCACGAGCGCTCCCTGCACGCCGACCTGGCCCTGGCCTTGACCTTGGATGTAATCCAGGGCCTGCGCGAGGATCTGCGGCTATTGATCATGTCCGCCACCCTGGATCGCGAGGCGGTGGCCCGGCTGTTGGACACGGCCCCGGTGATCGACTCCCAAGGCCGCACTCATCCGGTGGAGGTGCGTTATGCCAGCCGCAGCGCGGACCGGTCGCAAGGCGACCTGCAACCCCTGATTCGCACCGTGCAGCGGGCGTTGCAAGAGACCGCCGGCGACCTGTTGGTGTTTCTGCCGGGGGCGGGCGAGATTCGGCGCCTGGCGGAGGCCTTGGGCGGGCAGGCGGGGTTGCGGATTTGCCCCCTCTACGGCGACCTCCCGCAACCGCAACAGGACCAGGCGCTGTTTCCAGACCCGGATGGCTGCCGCCGCGCGGTCCTGGCCACCAACCTCGCCGAAACCAGCCTCACCATCGAAGGCGTGCAGGTGGTGGTGGACTCCGGGCTTGAACGGGTGGCGCGATTTGACCCCAATACCGGGCTGGACCGCCTGCAGACCGCCCGCATTAGCGCCGCCTCCGCCGCGCAGCGCGCGGGCCGCGCCGGCCGCCTGGGTCCCGGGGTCTGCTATCGGCTTTGGACCGAGGCCGAGCAGCGCCGGCTCGCACCCCATGCGGCGCCGGAAATCCTGCGTTCGGACCTGGCCCCGCTGGCGCTGGAGCTGGCCCGCTGGGGGACGCCGGCGCCCGACCAACTGCGCTGGCTCGACGCCCCGCCCGGCGGCCATTACGCCGGGGCCTGTGATCTACTGCGAGAACTCGGCGCACTCGACCCGCGCGGACGGCTGACCGCCGACGGCGAGGCCATGGCCCGCCTGCCGGCGCATCCGCGCCTGGCCCATCTGCTGTTGCGCGGGCGGGCCGCGGGTCTAGGCGACCTGGCGGCCGATCTGGCGGCGCTGATCGAAGAGCGCGACCCCTTGCGCGGACAGGCCGGGGCCGACCTCGAGGATCGCTTGCGGCTGCTGCAAGACTGGCGAGAGCGCGGCCTCGACCACCGGCAGCCGGCCGACCTCGGCGCCCTGCAGCGCATCGACCGCATGAGCCGTCGTTGGCGCGAGGAGCAGGCCGAGCCGCCCCGGGCCTCGGCGCTGGACCGCCCGCAGGGGGGCGTTGGCGCCCTGTTGGCCCTCGCCTACCCCGACCGGGTGGCCCAGCGAAGCGCCGACGGGCGCTATCGCCTGGCCTCCGGTCGCGCCGCGCGCCTAGCCGCCGACGACCCGCTGGGGCTGGCCGAAACCCTGGTGGTCGTGCGGCTGGATGCCGGGCAACGCGAGGGGCGCATCTTTCAGGCCGCGCGGCTGACCCCGGCGGAGCTGGAGTGGGCCGGCGAAGGGCGTATCCGCGAATCGGAACAGGTGGCCTGGGATGCCGCCAAGCAACGCGTGGAGGCCGTCGCCGAGCGACGATGGGGCGCCTTAGTGCTGGGGCGTCGCAGGCTGCGCGCACCCCCCGCCGAGGCGGTGGCCGCGGCCCTGCTCGACGGGATTCGCCAGGCCCCGAGCGAGATCCTGCCCTGGACCCCCGAGGCGCGGCAGTGGCAGGCCCGGGTGGCGTCGCTGCGCCATTGGCAACCCGACGCCGACTGGCCGGACCTTTCAGACCACGGCCTGTGGTGCGAACTGGACCTTTGGTTGGGACCCTGGATTCAGGGCATGAGCGGGCGCGACCCGCTGCAAAAACTGGACTTGGCGGCCATCCTGCGGGCGCGCTTAGATTGGCCCCGGCAGCAGGCGGTGGAGCTTTTGGCGCCGACCCGGATCCAGGTCCCAAGCGGCGGCCACCGGCCGCTTGCATACCGCCCCGGCGAAGCGCCGGTATTGGCCGTGCGCCTGCAAGAAATGTTCGGGCTGCTCGACACCCCCCGGGTCTGCGACGGGGCCGTTCCGGTGCTGCTGCACCTGCTTTCGCCCGCGCGCCGCCCGATCCAGGTCACCAGCGACCTGCGAGGCTTTTGGGAACGCACCTACCCGGAGGTGAAGAAAGAACTCAAAGGCCGCTACCCCAAGCACTATTGGCCCGCAGATCCGTTTGCCGCAGAGCCCATCACCGGCGTGCGCCCGAAAGGCCCCAAAAAGGCCGGCCGATGACCTCGGCGGAGCGGGAGTTGGCGGGCTTTCGGCGGCGCTTGCTAGAGCGGCTGCTGCATTGCCCGGAGTGCAGCGAGTACGAAATCCTCAAGCACTTCCAAAGCCGCGGCGAAGCGGGCTTTCCCGACGGCCTATTCCAGGACGCCCTGTTGCTCTTTCAGGCCCACTTCAGGCTGTTTCATACCCTGTACGCGTTGCAGCAGGAGCTGACGGCGCAGCGGCGTTATCGGCTCGACATCAGCCCGCTGCAAATCCGCTTGCGGGAATACCGCGAGCCGCTCACCCGGGGCTTGGACCAAGCGGACCCGATGCGCGAATACTATTTGAATCCCGAACACCTGGAACAGACCACGCGGGGCGATGTGGAACGCATGCTGGCGGATTTTTGGGCGCGCCTGGGGGCGCGGGCGGAACGCGGGCCGGCGCTGAAGGTGCTGGGGCTGGACGAAACCGCCGGGGCGGAAGAAATCAGACGGCGTTACCGCGAACTCGCGATGCGCCACCACCCGGACCGGGGCGGGAGCTTAGAGCGCTTTCAGGAGCTACAGGCGGCCATGGCGCGGTTGAGGGGCTATTAGGCGATTTCCAGTGATCGCCTTAGCCCCGCTCCCTGCTGAACGGGGAGCGGGGTGAGCACGCCGGCTTAGAGCGGCGTGACGTTGGACGCCTGCGGGCCTTTCTGACCCTGGGTGACTTCCATGTTCACTTGCTGACCCTCGGCCAGCGTTTTGCGGCCGGATCCCGCAATGGCGCTGTAATGAACGAAAACATCCTTGCCCCCCTCTCGCTCGATGAAACCGTAACCCTTTTCATCGTTGAACCACTTGACTGTTCCGGTGACTTGCTCTGACATGAAAAACTAACCTCGTGACAAAAACGTGCTGGCTGGTCCGACGATGGTCGCCAAGAAGCGACCGGTCCGCGCAGGATTCACGAGCGCCAACCCGGCGCGGCGGTCTGTTCTTTGACAGCAATCGCCTCAGGCCCTTTCCGCTGGCGACTCACCCCGCTTTCGGGGTGGGAATCGCCAGTTCTCGGGCAATATCCCGCAAACCGGATCAAGGCGTCAAGTGATTTTTTGTGTTTTTTCGCACCAGCGCACACGGCGGGCGGAAAACAACCGAATGTTTCATTTTCTTTGCAAATGGCATGCGATATATTGCGGTTTCGGCGCGAAACCGGGGCGCCTCGGGCCGGAGACCAGGGAGATGCGCCGCCGCCCTTGTGGATCAGCCCGGCTTTACCTAATATGAAACCGGCCTTCGGTTGCCCCGAAGGCGTTGGTTCGGCAGACGGAGAAACCTCTAAATGAGCAAGCACGATGATCCTACGGTGTTGTTGGTTGAAAACGATCCTGCTGCGATGGATGTGCTCATCGACGGCATCAAGCAACAAGGGTGGAAACTCGAAGTGGCGGCCACGGGCGCCAGCGCCCTGCAGTGGGCCGAAAAATATCGGCCGGACTTGGTGTTGGCCGAGGCGCATTTGCCGGACATGGAGGATCTGGGCATTCTCCAAGGCCTATCCGATGTCGGCTGCGCCGATGTGCCGGTGATCCTGCTAAGCAAGATCCAAGGCCCCGAGATGCGGGTCGCGGGGCTGCGCGCCGGGGCGATGGACTTCATCCACAAGCCGTTTTTCCCCGAAGAAGTGGTGTGCCGCGTCGGCAACTGGCTGCGCGTCTCGCGCCGGCTGCGCCAGGCCGAAACCGCAAGTGCGGCGACCGCAGAGTCGGTCGCATCCTGAAGACATGCAATTTCGTGGAGTCGATGCCCCTATGGCGGAACCCAAGACCCTGGATAATGCCTTATACAACCTGCTGCGTGACGGCAAGGTGGAAGAATTCAACAGCCGCTGTCGCGAGGGCCAGGCCTGCGACCTCAGCGGCGCCGACCTCCGCGGCCTCGATCTGCGGGGCCTGAACACGGAAGGCATCAGCCTGCGCGATTGCTACCTGCGCAACACCGACCTGCGGGCCTTGGACCTGACCCGGGTCGAAATGGAGGGGGCCAGCATCCACTGCGCCAAAATCTCCGGCGCCTACTTCCCGGCCGCCATCAGCGCGGCCGAGATCGAACTCTCCCTGGTGCATGGCACCCGCATGCGCTACAGCCGCTAAGGAATGGTTCAAAAGTGAGTGGTACAACTCGCACTTTGATCCCCGCTTGCGCTGGGACGGGGCGACCTAGAGCTGTGCAGGTAAATTTTGAACCGTTACTAAGCGGTCGGCAATCGCGCGGAGCCCGGGCTTTAGTCCGGTATGGATCACAAACAACAGCGGTTTGCCGTTGGAACGCAGAGCCCGCAGAGGGGGTGAGCTGAGGCCCGCGCCCGCCCGCTGGTACAGCCCTCGGGCTGTGCGGGGTTTAGCACGCACACGCCAAGGCGTGCATGCCAACGCGAGGCCGCAACCGCCCGGGGCGCGGCCGGACTAAGGGACCCGGGCTCGGTTATTGGCGGCTTAGTCCTCGTCTTCCTTGCGCTCGTAGCCGGCGGCGAGTTGTTGTTGCACGGGGGCCGGGGCCACTGCGTAGTGGCTTAGTACCAGGGTGTAGGCGCCTTGGCCGGCGGTGAGGGCTTTGAGTTCGTTGGCGAAGTTGGAGAGTTCCGCCAGCGGGGCCTGGGCCTGAATCGCCAGGTGGTTGCCGGGCAGGGTTTCGGTGCCGAGGATGTGCCCGCGCTTGCCCGAGAGGTCGCCGCTAATGGCGCCCATGCTGTCCGCCGGGGCCTGGATCTCCAGCGCTACGATGGGTTCGAGCACCTGGGGTTTGGCCTTGGCCGCGGCCTCCTGAAAGGCCTTCTTGCCGGCAGTGACGAAGGCCACCTCCTTGGAGTCCACCGGGTGGTGCTTGCCGTCGTACACGGTCACCGCGATGTCCTGCATCCGGTAGCCGGCCACATAGCCCTCGTCCATGGCCTGGCGCACGCCCTTTTCCACCGCCGGGATGAATTGGCCGGGGATGACGCCGCCCTTGACCTCGTCGATGAACTGAAAGCCTTCGCCGCGGGGCAGGGGGGCGATGCGCAGCATCACCTCGCCGAACTGGCCGGCGCCGCCGGTCTGCTTTTTGTGCCGATAGGCCCCCTGCGCCGGGGCGCTGATGGTCTCGCGGTAGGCGACGCGCGGCGGGCGGGTCTGCGCCTCCACCTTAAAGCGCTTTTGCAACTGCTCCAACACGATGCGCAGGTGCAGGTCGCCGAGCCCCCGCAGCACGGTTTCGTTGAGGCCCGGGTTGTGCTCCAGGCTCAGGCAGGGGTCTTCCTCCACCAGCCGCTCCAGGGAGCCGAACAGGCGCTGTTCGTCCGAGCGCTGCTTGGCCTCGATGGCCAGCCCATGCACCGGCACCGGGAAGTCCAGGGGTTTGAGGTGCAGAAAGTCCTCGTCGTGGGAGTCGTGCAGCACGGCGTCGAAGTGGATCTCTTCTACCTTGGCCAAGGCGCAGATGTCGCCGGGGACCGCTTGATTGATCTCCTGCTGCTGCTTGCCCTGGAGCTTGAACAGGTGGCCGACCCGAAACGGCTTGCGGCCGTCGCCGATAAACAACTGGCTGTCTCGGCTCACCGTGCCCTGGTGGATGCGAAACACCCCGAGCTTGCCCACGAAGGGGTCGGCGGTGACCTTAAATACATGCGCCACCACATGCTTTTGCGGATCGGGGACCGGGGTGAAGGGTTGGGCGTCTTCGCCCTCGCCTAGCAGGAAGGGCCGCGGATTGCCCTCCAGCGGATTGGGCATCAGGTGCTCGAACACATGCAAAAGCTCCGCCACGCCGGCCCCGGTGGTGGCGCAGACGAAGCAAATGGGGGCCAGGCGCCCTTCGCGCAGGGCCTGCTCAAAGGGGTCGTGCAACTGTTCGGGGTCCAGCTCCTCGCCCTGCTCCAGGTACAGCTGCATTAGGGCCTCGTCCACCTCCACCACCTGGTCCACGATGCGGGTATGGGCCTCGGTCACGCTGGAGAAATCGGCCTCGCCTGCGGGCTGGAAGAAGCAGTCGGAGACCCGGGTCCCGCCGCCCGCGGGCAGGTTGATGGGCAGGCATTGGTCGCCGAAGCGTTGGCGGATCTCCGCCGTCAGGCCCTCCAGGTCCGCCCCCGGGGCGTCGATGCCGTTGACGATAATCATCCGGCACAGCTTGCGCTCGGCCGCCCAATGCAGCAAGCGCTGGGCCTGGTGCTCGATGCCGGTCTGGGCGTTAATCACCACCGCCACCGTCTCCACCGCCGGGAAGGCCGCCATGGCCTGGCCGGTGAAGTCCGGCAGCCCGGGGGTGTCGATGAAGTTTAAGTGGATGTTGTCGTGGTCCGCCGAGACCACGGAAGCGCTCAGGGAGTGCTGATAGGCCCGCTCCAGCGGGTCGAAATCGGTGATGGCGTTGCCCGATTCCACGCTCCCCGCCTGGGGCGTGATCCCGGCCTGGTGCAGGATCTTCTCCAGCAGATTGGTCTTGCCCGAGCCGCTGGCCCCCACGAATGCGATATTGCGAATGGCCTCGGTGTTGTAACGCAGCATAGATGGTCCCCTTCAGAGCTTATCGTTTGGTATGACGGCTATCTTACGGGAAAACAGGCGCTCGGGAGAGTGTTTGGGGTCATAAAAAGCTCGATTGGGCGCCGCAGGGGGCGACCGGACTAGGCCGCCTGGGCAAAAATAGCGGATGCAAAGCCCCTTGGAGACGCAGAGGGTGCAGAGGACCGCGGAGCGCGCGGAGGAGGTTTTGCTCGCTTGTTGTCGCCTCCAGCGGGGGGATGCCTGTCCGGCGCTGCAGCGCCGCCTAGCCGTCTGTACAGCCCTCGGGCTGTGCGGTTCTGCGTGTGCTCGTTACCCAGAAAGCGCCTGAATTGCCAGTTCCTCAAACGGCGCGTCAAACGCGAGCCTGAAACGCGGCTGGTCCCCAAGCCCCGGTTTGGGGACCCCTGTTTTGGAAGCTCTAGCCTCCCCAGCCGTTCGGCAAGCTGGAGCTTGCAAGACAGGCATTCTCTAGGAGACCTTGGGACCGAGCATGAAATCGAACCCATCTCTGCGCCCTCTGCGGTTCTCCGCGTGCTCTGCGTTCTGATGTCAGGAATAGGATGTGCCGAGGAACGAGGCGCATCGCCTGCAGCCGTGCGGGATCGAGGCGAAATGGGCCACTGAACCGCGAATGGACGCGAATAAACGCGAATCCTGGTGTCAGGAATAGGATGTGCCGAGGAACGAGGCGCATCGCGTCCGCTGCGTGCCCCAGCGCCGATGTTGGCGTTGTTGGCGCGCGTCGCGGGTCGCCGGCCGATTGCATTCCCCGGCCCTCGCCCCTACCCTTGATAAGGAGGTCGTCTGAGAATGGGAGAACCGACTGCGGAAAGGCCCTTTTGGTCAGATTTTTCCGTTCATTTTCGTTAAAATGGCCCACGCTATCGGCCCCAAATGAGCAAAAAACGGCCTTAAACCGCATTCCCTCGCGACGGTTTCCCTTCTCAGACAGCCGCTAAGCGGTATTCGCCCGTCTTCGGGCCGGCGCCAGATCATAAACAAAGCTAATGGAATCTATATGCAGCATGAATCCCCTCAAGCCATTCATTTAAAAGACTATCGGCCGCCGGAGTTCCTGATCGATCGGGCGGATTTGTATTTCGATCTGCACGAAGACCGGACGCGGGTGCGCAGCCTGTTGGAGATTCGGCGCAACCCCGACGCCATGGAGCGCAACGACTTCCTGCGCCTCGACGGCGAGGGGCTGAGCCTGGATACGGCGGAGTTGGACGGCCAGCCGTTGCCCGCGGCGCGCCTCGAACAGGACGCGAGCGGCCTGACGGTGAAGGGCGTGCCGGACCGCTTCAAGCTCCAGACCGAGGTGCTGATTCGACCCCGGGAGAACACCGCATTGGAGGGGCTGTACAAGTCTGGCGACCTATTTTGCAGCCAGTGCGAGGCGGAGGGCTTTCGCAAGATCACCTTCTTCCTGGACCGCCCGGACGTGATGACCCAGTTCTCCACCTCGGTGGAGGCGGACCGGGACAAGTATCCGTGCCTGCTGTCCAACGGCAACCTAGAGGTCGAGGACGACCTGGAAAACGGCCGCCATCGGGCGCGCTGGGTGGACCCCTTTCCCAAGCCCTGCTACCTGTTCGCGCTGGTGGCGGGCGATTTGAAACACATCGAGGATCGCTTCACCACCGCCTCCGGCCAGGCGGTGAGCCTGCGCATCTATGTAGAGCCCGAGAATATCGAGAAGTGCGACCACGCCATGTCCTCGCTAAAGCACGCCATGGCCTGGGACGAGGCGCAATACGGTCGCGAGTACGACCTAGACATCTATATGATCGTGGCGGTGAACGACTTCAACATGGGGGCCATGGAGAACAAGGGGCTGAACGTGTTTAACTCCAAATTCGTGCTGGCGCGCCCGGAAACCGCCACCGATCAGGACTTTCAGGGCATCGAGGGGGTGATCGCCCACGAGTATTTCCACAACTGGACCGGCAACCGCATCACCTGCCGCGACTGGTTCCAGCTCAGCCTGAAGGAAGGCTTTACGGTCTTTCGCGACCAGTGTTTCTCCGCCGACATGGGCTCCGCCGGGGTCAAGCGCGTGCAGGACGTACACCGCCTGCGCGCCCACCAATTCGCCGAGGACGCGAGCCCCATGGCCCACCCGGTGCGGCCCGCGTCCTATATCGAAATCAACAACTTCTACACCGTCACCGTGTACGAAAAGGGCGCCGAGGTGGTGCGCATGCAGCACAACCTGCTGGGTCCGGAGACCTTCCGCCAGGCCACCGACCTGTACTTCGAGCGCCACGACGGCCAGGCGGTGACCACCGACGACTTCGTTCAATGCATGGCGGACGCCTCCGGCCGCGATTTGAGCCAATTCCGCCTCTGGTACAGCCAGGCCGGCACCCCGGAGGTGGCGGTGACCGCCGACTATGACGCCGCCGACCGGCGCTTCACCCTGCACTGCCGCCAGAGCTGCCCGCCCAGCGCGGACCAGGAGCGGAAACCGCCGCTGCATATCCCCTTCGCGGTGGGGCTTTTGGACGCGGACGGCGAGGATTTGCCGTTGCAACTGGCCGGCGAGGCCGAGGCCCGGGGGACCACGCGGGTACTGGAGCTGCGGGCGGAGCAGGAGAGCTTCGTGTTCGAGGGGGTGTCCAGCAAGCCGGTGCCGTCGCTGTTGCGGGGCTTTTCCGCGCCGGTGAAGGTGCAGTGCGATTTCAGCGACGACGAACTGATGTTCTTGATGGCCCGCGACAGCGACGGCTTCAATCGCTGGGACGCGGCCCAGACCCTGGGCCTGCGCATCCTGCTGCGGCGGCTGCAGGACGACGCCTATGCCGCCCCCGCAGGCTTCATCGCGGCCTTTCGTCAGGCCTTGAACGAGCCGGACCCGGACCGCGCCCTGCTGGCCGAGGTGCTGGACCTGCCCGCCGAGTCCTACCTCGGCGAGCAGATGCAGACGGTGGATGTGGACGGCATCCACCGCGCCCGGGAGGCGGTCAAGCGCGCATTGGCCGAGGCCCTGCACGATGACCTGCTGCAAGCCTACGACGCCAATCGCGACACCGAAGACTATGCCATCACCACCCGCGCCATCGCCCGCCGCAGCCTGAAAAACCGCTGCCTCGACTACCTGATGCAGGCCGCCGGCGAGGCCGCGACCGAGCGCTGCCTGGCGCAGTACCACGAGGCCGGCAACATGACCGACCGCCAGGCCGCGCTGGCGCTGATCGCCCACAGCGACCTGCCCGAGCGCGAGGCGGTGCTTGCAGACTTCGCCGAGCGCTTCGCCCAAGACCCCCTGGTGCTGGACAAATGGTTCTCGGTGCAGGCCGCCTCCAAGCGCCCGGATACGCTGCAGCGGGTGCAGGGCCTGATGGGGCATCCGGCCTTTTCCATCCGCAACCCCAACAAGGTGCGCGCCCTGATCGGCGCCTTCAGCAGCGCCAACCCGGTGCGTTTCCACGCCGCCGACGGCTCGGGCTATGCGTTCCTGGCCGACCGGGTGCTGGAGCTGGACCGGCTGAACCCCCAGGTGGCGGCCCGTTTGGCGCGTGGCCTGACCCGCTGGAAGCGCTATGACGAGACCCGCGCCGCGGCGATGAAGGGCCAACTGGAGCGCATCAAGGCCGCCGCGGGGGTGTCGCGGGACCTGTTCGAGATCGTGAACAAAAGCCTATAGGCGCACAGTTGCGTTATATTATCTGCTCGGCCGATCAGTATAACCAGCAACCCAAGGGAGAACCCCGATGCCCCAGCAGTATTTGAGTGTGGCCCGTGCGGTGCGTTTAGTGGGCGTGTCCCGCGGAACCTTGCAACGCAAGATTCGCGCGGCCGGGGTGGAAACCTTCGAGGGCAAGATCGCCCTCAGCGATTTATTGCGGCTCTACCCCGACGCCCAGACCGACGAGGCCACCTCCATCGAAAAAGTGCAGAACATCAAGGCCAAGGCGCGGCCGGGGCGTGCGGGCCAGACCGAAGAGCTGCCCGAGGTGATCTCCCGCCGGCTCACCTCCTTAAGCCGCGAGCTGGTGGAAAGCCGCGAGCAGTTGCGCCATTTGCGGCGCTGTGCGGACCAATTGGTGGGGCGCTTGCAGGCCCTCAAAGGCGCGGACCCCGAAGCCGTCGGCGCCATCGTGGACTGGGTGGAAACCGAGATGCGCGACTCGCCCGAGTCATCGGACGCCCGGGTGCGGCTGTTGGCCAAGGACGCCTTTCTGCGCATCATCTCGGCCCATGTGAAGATGATCCCCTCGGGCCACGACTTCTTCGTGGAGGGCAACGACTCGCTATTGAACGCCTCCCTGCGCGCCGGGCTGCATGTCAACTACGGCTGCTCCAGCGGCAACTGCGGGGCCTGCAAGGCGCGAGTGGTGTCGGGCGAGGTCTATCAACTCCGCGATTACGAATACGAACTGAGCGACAGCGAGCGCAACCTGGGCTATATCCTGATGTGCTCCTACACCGCCGCCACCGACGTCACCCTAGAGGCCGGCGAGGCCTCGAGCGTGGACGACCTGCCGCTCCAGACCATCCCCGCGCGAGTGGAGCGGATTCAGGCCCTGAACGACCAATTCCGGCTGCTGCAATTGCGCACCCCGGCGGACCAGACCCTGCGCTTTCTGGCCGGACAGGCGGTGTCCCTGACCCTGGGCCAGGACCGGACCTTGGCCTATCTCGCCAGTTGCCCCTGTGATGGCGAGGTGCTGCAATTCCATGTCCGCCACGACGACACGGCCTTGGCCAGCCGGGTCTTCGACGGTTTGGAAAAGGGGGCCGAGATCACCGTAGAAGGCCCCACCGGCCATTTTGTATTGCAGGAGGAGCCCTCGGCCCCGGTGCTGATGCTGTGTTGGGAAGAGGGCTTCGCGCCCGTGAAGAGCATGATGGAGCACGCCGTGGCCATGGACGCCTTCGAAAGCCTGCGCATCGAATGGTTTGCCGCCAGCGAGGCGGGCCACTATCAGGAAAACCTCTGCCGTGCCTGGTCCGACGCGCTGGACAGCTTCGACTACCGCCTGACCCTGACCGAAGAAATCGCCGCCGGCCAGGCGGTGCGCCGCTGCATCGGCAAAAGGCCCGAACTGGCCGACAGCCGAATCTACATTTCGGGGCCGGACTTCTTCGTGGACGCGGCCAAGGGCGTGGTGGATCAACTCGGCGTGCCCAAGGACCGGGTGCATCGCGGCGTGATCGGCGCGGCGCTTTTGGCGCGCCGAGGGCCGGACTGAACGCAGCGCGCTCTCCGAGTGCGCCAGCGCCGAAGTAACAGAAACACACCGTTCAGCAACGCAGCGGGCGCAAAAGACCGCAGAGAACGCGGAATATGTGTTTGCTTGTGTTGCGCTCCGGGGCGGGAATGCCGGTCCGCCGCCCCCAGCTCAAGGCATGTACGCCCCGAGCCCGCGGTCATGCAGGGTGGACCAGCGACGCTAAAGCCTCAACCTCTGTTGGGGTGGTTCTGCAGGTTGGGGTTTCGGCCGGTTTGGGCTTCGGCCGCCTAAGCGCCAACCACCAGCCACCAAATTTGCGCTTGGTCCTTGGTGTTGGGGCCTTGTCGGGCGGGGGGCGCGGAGCGCCCCGGCATGGGTTCCCACGCAGACGCTGGCCCCCAAGCTAGAGCTTGAGGACCAGCGGAACGGGGGAGCGAGCAAGCAAAACCCCCTCCGCGCCCTCTGCGTTCCTGAATGGCGTTGTTTCCGTTATTTGTGCGCAGGCCTACTAGCCACCAACCCCCCAGTTGTAAGAATCGCGCACCCGCAACGCGCGCCCATCCGCGTCCATCCGCGTCCATCCGCGGTTCCATGGTCCATTTCGCCTCGGTCCCGCACGGGTCGCCGCTTCGAGAATCAGACTATTCCTACACCGCAATGAGATTTCTTCCGCTGTTTTTGTTCGGGCCTTTGTTTAACCTACAGGCGGCAATAAAAGAGCCCCCTCAGCCTGCGCCTGCGCGCGATGAAGCGGCTGGCGGAACGCCGCTGGCGGATGCAAAGGCCAGCGAGGCGCTCTGCTCTTTGACAAAAATCGCTTAAGGGTCCTTGCTGAGGGTCCCAAGGCTTCAGCTTTCGGAGGAAGCGCTGATGACCGATTCCCATGCCAAACCCACAGTATTAGTGGTGGACGACGTTAAGGATAACCTGCGGTTGTTCGAGCGCTTGCTGCACGCGCAATACCGGGTCGATTGCTGTGCCGACGGCGCCCAGGCCTTGGTCCGGGTGCAAGGCGCACACCCGCCAAGCCTTGTGCTGCTGGATGTCCGCATGCCGGGGATGGACGGCTACGAGGTCTGCCGCCGGCTGAAGGCCGATCCGAGCACCGCAGACATCCCGGTGCTGTTCCTGACCGCCTTGAATTCCGATCACGACGAGGCCTACGGTCTCCAGCTCGGGGCCGAGGGCTTCATCGAAAAGCCGGTACATTCGGCGGTGCTCAAGGCCCGCGTGCGGACGCATCTGCGGGTCAAACAGGCGCGGGATTGGCTCAAGGACGAAAACACCCTGCTGGAGGCCAAGGTGGCGGTGCGCACCCGGCGGTTGGAGCGGTTGCAAGAGGCCACGCCGGCGGCCATGGGCGCCCTGGCGGAGACCCGTGACCACGCAACCGGCGAGCATATTCGCCGCACTCGGGACTATGTGCGCATCCTGGCCGCGGCCTTGAGTCGCGATGCGCGCTACGCGGATGCGCTTCAGCCGCCGGCGGTGGAGCTGATCGCCAAGTCCGCCGCGCTGCACGACATCGGCATGGCGGGCGTCCCGGACTCGATCTTGCGCAAGCCCGGACTGCTCACGGACGCGGAGTCGGAGGTCATGAAGCGTCACACCGTGCTCGGGCGGGATGCGATTGCGGGCGCCGAGGCGTTGCTCGACGAGCCCGAAAGCCTCCTCCGCTATGCGCGGGAAATCGCCTATTCGCATCACGAGCGCTGGGACGGCCGCGGCTACCCCGAGGGCCTGGAGGCGGAACAGATCCCGCTGGCCGCGCGCATTATGGCGGTGGCGGATGTGTACGATGCGCTCACCACCCGCCGAGTCTACAAGCCCGCCTTTCCGCATGAATACGCCATGCAGGTCATTATGGAGGGCCGCGGCGCACTGTTCGACCCCGCGCTGGTGGACGCCTTTCTCGAAACCCATGGGCGTTTCCAGGCGGTTGCCGAAAGCGCGGCGGAGACGGAGGCCTCGGCCCCTGCGGATATAGCCGCGCCGGCGGAGGTTTTGGCGCTGCGGTCGCCGTTTTGCGAGCCTCGCGCACAACGCATGCTGGTCGGCGTGGCGCGCCCGAAACAGTGGCGGCCCGGTTTGACGGTATGAGCCCGCCGCCGGGCGCTGCCCACTCGCCAGAGGCGCGCCGGCCCCGGGGGCGGCAGATCAAGTTCCGGGATCAGGAGTAACCGATGGAGGCGAGAAAGCTGGAAAACGAGAACGACGCACGGTATCGGGCCTTATTCGACCGGTTCAAGCATTGCGTGGTGCTGTACCGTCCCGTCCGCAACGGCCAGGACTTCTTAATTGAGGACATGAATCAGGCCGGCCAGCGGTTGGAGCAGGTGCGGCGTGAGGACGTGTTGGGGCGTTCGCTGACCGAGGTCTTGCCCTGGGCGGGCGAGTTCGGTCTGCTCCAGGTGCTGCGCCGGGTGTGGCAGACCGGGCGCCCGGAGCAGTTTCCGCTGAAGCTCTATGTCGATGACCGCATCCGCGGCTGGCGCGACAATACAGTGTTTCGGGTCTCGCCCGGGCTGGTGGCGGCGGTCTATACCGATGCGGCGGAGCGGCGCTTGGAGGAACAGGTAGAGGCGTTGAACCGCGCCCAGGCCGAGACCGAGCAGGCACTGCTCGCGGCCGAGCGCGCGAATCGGGCGAAGGGCGTGTTTCTGACCAACATGAGCCATGAGATCCGCACGCCGCTAAATGCGATTCTCGGCTTTGCGCATTTAATCGGCATGGGGACGCTGGACTCCCAGCAGCGGGACCATCTCAAGGGGGTGGTGTCGTCGTCCGAAAACCTGTTGCGAATTATGAGCGATATCCTGGATTTTTCCCGTATAGAGGCCGGCGAGCTGCGCGTCGAGCAGACCTCGTTCTGCGTAGACCACATCCTGGATAACCTATCCGGGATTTTCGGCATGGCGGCCGGGAGCAAGGGGTTGCAATTACTGACCCAAATCGACCCGGACATTCCCTGCATGCTGGAGGGCGATCCGCTGCGAATCGGTCAGGTGTTGCGCAACCTGATTTCCAATGCGCTCAAGTTCACCGAACAAGGCAGCGTGGTGGTCAGCCTGCGCGCCGAGGCCGCGGCGGGGCGGCGGGTTCAGCTTCGGTTCGAGGTCGCCGACACCGGCATCGGGATCCCGCAGGAAGGCCTCGGCCGGATGTTCGACGCCTTTTCCCAAGGCGACGACTCCACCACCCGTCGTTTCGGCGGCGCCGGTCTCGGTTTGGCCATCAGCGAGCAGTTGGCGGGCATGATGGGCGGTCGGTTGGAGGTGGATTCCGCGCCGGGGTCGGGGAGCCGGTTCGCGTTGGTGCTGTCCTTGCCCGGGGCGGAAACCACGCGGCGGCAAAAGCTGCATGCCGAAGAGCTGGCCGGGGTCCGGGTGCTGTGGGTCGAAAGGCCGGGGCCGGCCAGCGACATCCTGGCCGGAACCCTCGAATCCTTCGGCATGCAGGTCGAGGCGGTCGCCGACTGCGCAACCGCCCGCACGCGACTCGAAACCAAGGACGCGCACTATGACCTGCTGGCCGTTGGCTGGCGGCGGGATGTGCGGGACTCGGCCCCATTCGTCGCCTGGATCCGCCAGGCGCGCCCGCAGTTGCTCACCCTGGTGTTGAATGATTACGGCATCGAGCAATGGCGTAAGTGGGCGCCGGGGATCGGCGTGTCCGCGGTCGAGGCCAAGTCGGTGAGCCCCCAAAGGCTGTTCAGCGTAATCAGGGAATTGTTTTTGGCCCAAAGCGCAGGCGCGGGCGCCGCAGACCTCGCGACCGGGGTCGCCAACACGCCCCGGCCGCCGCAAATCCCGCCGCCCCAATTGCCGGGGTTTCGGCTGGATGAGGCCTTGGCGCGATTCGATGGCGACTTGGGGCTGCTGCAACAGGTGCTAGTCGCGTTCTTGGGGCGTGCCGCGGCAATGCGGGCGGCCGTGGCCGAGGCCGCCGAGCGCGCGGACGCGGCGGCCTTGCGTGAACAGGCGCACAAGCTGCGGGGCATGGCCGGGAATATTTCGGCCCACCGGGTTTACGCCGCTGCTTCGGAGCTGGAGGGCTGTTTCACGCGCCAGGGCGCCGACGCCCCGGCCGCGGTGCATGAGGCGGCAGAGGGGCTGTTGGCGGCGCTGGATGCCTTGGACGCCGTGCGTGCGGCCGTTCCCCGCCAGCCGCAGCGCCCGGACGCGGGGCGCAAGGCCGAGGCCCCGCAAGCGCGCAACCGCTTGGCGAAGGCGCTGGTCGATCACCTCAGGCGGCAGAGTATTCGCGCCGAAGAATGCGCCGAGGCGTTGTTGCAGCACAGCTCAGGGACCCCGGCCGAGGCGCCTTTGGAGCGCATGCTGAACCACCTGAGGGACTTCGATTTCGCCGCCGCCCGCGGCTGTATGCCGGAAGTGCTGGGCGCCTTCGAGTACGGGAATATTGAGGAAATTGAGGAATAAGACAATGGGTTACGATTTGGAGTTTCTGCGCGCCGCCCCCGCTCGGATCCTGGTGGTGGATGACGAACCGATGAATATCCGAGTCATCAAGGACCCCTTGCAAGACGAAGGGCACGAGGTATTGGTGGCCACCAACGGCCCCGAGGCCCTCGACCTGATGGCGGCGGAACGCCCCGATTTGGTGCTGCTGGATATCCTGATGCCCCAAATGGACGGCTACGAGGTCTGCCAATGCTTGCAGCGCAATCCGCAATTGCGCGATATACCCGTCATCTTCGTCACCGCCTTGGGTTCGGAAGAGGATGAGTCCCGCGGCTTCTTCGCCGGCGGCGTGGATTATGTCACCAAGCCCATTAGCGTGCAGCGCTTAAAGGTCCGGGTGCGCAATCAACTGCAAATGCAGCAAATTCGGCGGCGCCTCGAAGAACGCAATCAGATGCTCGAAGAAATGGCCCAACTGCGCGAGCAGGTGGAGCAAATCACCCGGCACGACCTTAAAACGCCGTTAAACGCCGTCATCGGCTTCACCGCCGTACTCGAATCCCAGGCCGATTGGGCCGCCGAGCAACAGCGCATCCTCGGCGCCATCCGCCAGGCCGGCTATCGCATGCTGGACATGATCAACCGCTCGCTGGATCTGTATAAAATGGAGGCCGGCGTCTATGCGCTGGAGCCGACGCCGGTGGATTTGTTGGCGATTTTTCGCCAGTTGTCGATCCGCGCCGGGGGCGTTACGGTGGCCCTGAGCATCGACGGCGCGCCAGCGGAAACGGTCGCCGATACGCTACGGATTCGGGGCGAGGAGGGCTTGTGCTTCACCCTCTTCGGCAACCTGCTGCAAAACGCCGAAGAGGCGATCGGCGCATCCGGCGGCGGCATTACGGTGGATATTCGGCGCCACGCCCAGCAGGCCGAGGTCACGGTGCATAACCCCGGGGCCGTGCCGGAGGGGATCAAGGACCGCTTCTTTGAGAAATTCGTCACCGCCGGCAAGCAAAAGGGCACCGGCCTAGGCGCCTACTCCGCGCGTCTGTTGGCCGCGGTCCAGGGCGGCGACATCATGATGTGCAGCAGTCCGCAGCGCGGCACCACAGTAGCGGTGCAGCTGCCCCTTTGGCAAGTTGCTAAGGGCAAGGCCGGCCGCATCGTTTTTGACCCGCCGGCAAGCGGTTGAGCGAGGGCGCAGCTATGGGCCTGTTGGCGCAAGAGCAGATGCTGGAACGCTTGCTGTTGGTGGACGATGACGCCTGCAACATACGCATGATGCAGGCGGGGCTCGACGGCAACGGCTACGAATTCCTCATCGCCACCAATGGCGCGGACACGCTTCGCCTAGCCAACGAACAACAACCCGCCCTGATCCTGCTGGATATTATGATGCCGGACCTGGACGGCTTCGAGGTGCTGCGAAGGCTGCGCGCCCATTCGCGCACCCGCGAGATCCCGGTGATCTTCGTCACCGGCTGCCTGTTGCAGGCCGACGAGGCCCGCGGGCTGGAACTCGGCGCCGCCGACTATATCCGCAAGCCGCTGTCCTTTCCCATCCTGCGCGCCCGGGTGAGCCATCAATTGGAATTGGTGCGCCAGCGCCGCGTGTTGCGCAGCCTCTCCACCCTCGACGGGCTCACCGGCATCGCCAACCGCCGCCGATTCGATGAATACCTCAACGAACAGTGGACGTACGCGATTCGCACCGCCCAGGCGATTTCGTTAATTATGTGCGACATCGACTTCTTCAAACACTACAACGACTACTACGGCCACCTGGAGGGCGACGAGTGCCTGAAGGCCGTGGCGGGCTTTCTTCAAGCCAGGCTCACCCGGCAAACCGACCTCGTGGCGCGCTGGGGCGGTGAGGAATTCTGCTGCCTAATGCCGGCCACCGGAGAAAACGGGGCCACCGGCGTGGCCGAGGCCCTGCGGCACGGCGTACTGAAACTCGCGATCCCGCACGCCCAGTCCGAGCTGACCGAAAGGGTCACGGCGAGTTTCGGCGTGGCGACCATCGTCCCCAGGCCCAAGACCGAGGCGGTGATGCTAATCGAAGCGGCGGATGCGGCCCTCTACCGCTCCAAGGCGCTCGGGCGCAATCGCGTAACGGCCTACAGCGACTTGGCGGCGGACCCGCCGTGTGCGCCGGTGGCTGAATAGCGGTGGTTGGCGGTGAATGGTCAGTGGTCAGTGGTCAGTGGCTGGCGCTTAGGCTTGCGAAGCCCCAGGCCCGGCAAAAACCAACCTCATCGGAACACAAACCGAGCAGTCCGGCGTTTATCCGATTCCCGCATCGTGCTATCTTGCGCGGCTCGCCTTTGTAGCCCTGGAGCCGATGAAATTGGATGCCAAAGCCCACTCCGTAGACGGCATGTCGCGCACCGAATCCCGCGCGGCCCTCTCCCTGGCCGGGATTTTCGCCCTGCGTATGCTGGGGTTATTTCTGATCTTGCCGGTGTTCGCGCTCTATGCCGAACACCTGCACGGCGTCACCCCGGTGCTGGTGGGGGCGGCCATCGGGGCCTATGGGCTCACCCAGGCCCTATTGCAGATCCCGTTCGGCATGCTGTCCGACCGCATCGGGCGCAAGCCGGTGATCGTGGGCGGGCTGCTGCTGTTCGCCGCGGGGTCGGTGGTGGCCGCGATGTCGGACACCATTTGGGGCGTGATCTTGGGCCGCGCGCTCCAGGGCAGCGGGGCCATCGCCGCCGCGGTGATGGCCCTGGCGGCCGACCTCACGCGGGAGCAAAACCGCACCAAGGCCATGGGCGTAATCGGCATCAGCATCGGCATGGCCTTCGCCGTCGCCATGGTGCTGGGGCCGCTGCTGGACCAATGGGTGGGCGTCCCCGGCCTGTTTTGGTTCACCGCGGCGCTGGCGCTGGGCGGCATCGCCATCGTGCTGTTCGCGGTGCCGAACCCCGCCGAGAGCCGCTTTCACCGCGACGCCGAGCCCTCGCCCGGGCAATTCGGGCGGGTGCTGCGCAACCCCGACCTGCTGCGGCTGGATTTCGGCATCTTCGTGCTGCACATGATCCTCACCGCGGTGTTCCTAGCGGTGCCGCTGGCGCTGCGCGACCTGGCGGGGCTCCCGAGCGAGCGCCACTGGCTGGTCTATCTGCCGGTGATGGTGCTGGCCATGGGGTTCATGGTGCCCTTTATCGTAATCGCCGAAAAGCGCCGCAAGATGAAGTCCGTTTTCGTGGGCGCGGTGCTGATGGTCGCGCTGGCCCAGCTCGCGCTGGCCTTTTGGCATGCCTCCTGGGTCTCGCTGGCGGTGCTGTTGCTGGTCTATTTCACCGCCTTTAACGTCCTGGAGGCCAGCCTGCCGTCGTTAATCTCCAAGACCGCGGAGGCCGACAACAAGGGCACCGCCATGGGGGTCTACTCCTCGTCGCAATTCTTCGGGGCCTTTATCGGCGGCATCGCGGGCGGCGTGATGCACCTGTTGTTTGATCTGCAAGGGGTGTTTCTGTTCGCCGCTGCGGCCGCCGGCCTGTGGTTTTTGGTCGCCTTGAGCATGTCGCCGCCGCGCTACCTCTCCAGCTACCTGCGCAAGGTGGGCGAGGTCACCGAGTCCCAGGCGCGCGAACTCCAGGCCATGCTGCTGGAGCAAGACGGCGTGGAAGAGGCCGCGGTGGCGGCGGACGAGGGCGTGGCCTATCTGAAAATCGACCGCCAGCGCATCGACGAGCAGCAGTTGGATGAATTTTTTCGGCGGCAGGGTTAGACTGCAAGGCTATTTTCAAGCATCCGAATCATCTTGGAGGGCACATGGCCAGAGGCGTGAATAAAGCGATTTTGATCGGTAATCTCGGTCGGGACCCGGAGACCCGATACATGCCCAGCGGCGGGGCGGTGACCACGGTCAACTTGGCCACCCACGAAGCCTGGAAGGACAAAAACACCGGCGAGCTGCAGGAGCGCACCGAGTGGCACCGGGTAGTGTTCTTCAACCGCCTGGGCGAGGTCGCCGGGCAGTACCTGAAAAAGGGTTCCAAGATCTATGTGGAGGGCCGCATTCAGACCCGCAAATGGCAGGGTCAGGACGGGGTGGACCGCTACACCACGGAAATCGTAGGCAACGAAATGCAAATGCTCGACTCCCGCGGCGGCGGCATGGGCGGGGGCGGCGGCGAGTACGACTCCAACCAGTCGGGCTACGGCCAGGGCGGCGGGCAGCCGCAACAGCCCCCCCAGCAACGCCCTCAGCCGGCCCCGCAATCCAACCAGCCGCCGCCCCAGCAGTCCTACGACGGCCCGCCCGCGTCCGATGGCGGCTTCGACGACGATATCCCGTTTTAGGCCGGCCGGGCTGTGTTTTTTATAACGCAAAGGACGCAAACCAGGCGCAAAGGACGCGAAGCCAAATCCGGCCGCTCGAGTGAATAGGCGCTTGAGGCCCTATCCTGGGCGAACCGGCGTTGGATCCGCCGGTCCGCCTCAAGGCCCAAGCCCCCGCCTCACTCTTTGCGGCCTTGGCACGCCTTCCCTGGCGCCCTTTGCGGTATAACCCCCCCCCGACAGAGAACCCATGACCCCCGCCTCGCGCAAGATTCTGCTCTACTCCCTGGTGATCTTCCTAAGTTCGGCCCTGCTGCTGGTGCAGGAGATCGTGGCCGCGCGCCTGATCGCGCCCTATGTAGGCGTCTCCCTCTACACCTGGACCGCGGTGGTGGGCGTGGTGCTGGCCGGCATGTCCCTGGGCAACTGGCTGGGCGGCGCCTGGGCCGACCGCGGGGCCGGCGAGCGCGCGGCCGGATTCGTGCTGCTGGGCGCGGCCCTGGCCAGCCTGGCCATCCCCTGGCTGCTGACCCTGGCGGCCCCCGTGGTGCAGCAGGCGGAGCTGGGGCTATTGTCCGCCAGCCTGCTGCTGGTGCTGGCGCTGTTCCTGGCCCCGGCGATCCTGCTCGGCGTCGTCACCCCGCTGCTCACCACCCTGGCGCTCAAGCTTTCGGGGCGCACCGGGCACATCGTGGGCCGCATGCATGCGCTGGCGGCGCTCGGCAGCATCGCCGGCACCTTCCTGGCCGGATACTGGCTGATTCAGACCTTCGGCAGCCTGCGGGTGATCCTGGGCACGGCGGTGTTGCTGTTCCTGTTGGCCCTGCCGTTGCTGCGCCGGGCCGCGCCCCGGGCCGGCGGCAGTGCGGTGCTGTTGGCGCTGGTGATCGGCCTGCTCACCCAGGGGCGCGGGGGTTACGCCGCGTACTGCGATCAGGAAAGCGCCTATTTCTGCATTCGCGTGGTGTCCGAAGAGTGGGACATGCCGCCCGGCGAGCTGCGTTCCCTGGTGCTCGACCACCTGCTGCACGGGGCCAATCACGACACCGAACCCACGCTGCTGGCCGCCCCCTATGTGCAGTTAATGGACGAACTGGTGCGGGTGCATTGGCCGCACGGGCGGCCGCTGGACTGGTTCTTCATCGGCGGCGGGGCCTACACCCAGCCGCGGGCGGTATTGGCGCAGAACGCGGCGCATCGGGTCACGGTGGCGGAACTCGACCCGGCGGTGACGCGCATCGCCCGCGAGCAACTGTTCGTGGACACCGAGGCCATGACGATCCGCCACCTCGACGCCCGAGTGCTGCTGTCCCGCCAGCCCGAGGCGCGTTACGATGTAATCGTGGGCGACGCCTTTCACGACATCGCCATCCCCTATCACCTGGTCACCCTGGAATTCGCCCGGCAGGTCAAGCGCCACCTGCGCCCGGGCGGGCTCTACACCCTAAACGTAGTGGACGCCTTTCCCGACGGCCGCCTGGTGCGGGCCATGGTGAAGACCCTGCAACAGGTCTTCTCCGAGGTCCGCGTCTGGCTCGACCAAATGCCCGAAGAAAACGTACGGGTGACCTATGTAATCTCCGCCGCCGACAACCGCCGGACCCCCGAAGTGATGCGCGCCGCCCGCGGCCTGCCCCGCACCTGGCTGGACATCACCGAACCGCTACTCGCCACCGGCACGCCGCTGGCGGACCTGCCGCTGCTCACCGACGACCACGCGCCAGTCGAACAGCTAATGGCCGAACTGTTCCTCACGCCTATGGGGCAGTAGTTGGTGCTAGGTGCTAGGTGCTGGGTGCTGGTACGCCTGCGCGTGAATAACGGAAACAACTTTTCGGGGAGGCCGAGGCTTTAGCCGGATTGAACGAAGCCCCAATTGTGGTTGATGCCCCAAGCCCCCGCCGCGCTCTCGGCGGTCCTCTGCGCCCTCTGCGTTCCTAAATGGCGTTGTTTTCGATACTCCGGCGCAGGCGTACTAGCGCCTTGCGCCAGCGAGGGGTCGCCATCAAAGCAAGGCCCGAGCATAAAACAGCGGTCAGAAGGCCTATTCCGCCTCCAAGTGCTTGAGTTCCTCCACCAGGGTGCCGACCTGGGCCTCCAGCAATTCCACCCGGCGTTCAAGCTCTTCCACCCGGTCCTCGCAATCGCTCTCCCGGGCGGGGGCCGGCGGCGCCTCCTTGGTCATCACCTCCAGCTCCACCTCACCGCACAGGGTATGCGCATAGCGATCCTCGCGCCGGCCCGGCCCCTTGGGCAGGCAGACCACCAGCGGCGGCTCGCGCTCCATTAGCGCCTCGGTGACCAGCAGCACCTCCTCCACGCCGTCGAACTCCGCCATGCGCTGGGTGCGGGCGCGGATATCGTTCAGGGTCATCGGCCGGCGCAGCATCAAGATGCACAGAATCGCCTGCTGCTTGCGGTTGATTGAAAACACGATGTCCATGCGGTGCCGCACCCGGTTGGCCCGCTCGCCGTAGTCCACCTTGATCAAATCCCGTGCCGCCAGCTCATTCACCAAATGCCCCACCTCGCCCTGGCTCAGATTCAGCACCGGCTCGCGGTTGGTCTTCTGATTGCAGGCCAGGGTCAGGCTGTTCACGGTCAACGGGTAGTTGTCCGGCGTGGTCAGCTCCTTCTCCATCAGGCAGGCCAACACCCGGGCCTCGGTGGGCTCGAAAAGGGACTCGGCTGCCGGGTTATCGATTTCGTCGCTCATTAGGGTCTCTTGCTATCGAATGAAGATCAGATGTTGCAGAACATATCGCCTCGGGCTCACAGGCTCAACAAAAATCGAACCGGCATTGCAATGTACAGGCTTTTCCGCTCCAATGCCTATTTTCCGGGGTCTTTCGCGGCATCGCAATGATCAAACTGAAAAACCTGAGCATGAGCTACCGCCTCCAGGAAGAGCAGGTGGATGTCTTGACGGCAGCCAACCTGACCCTAAAAGAGCGCGAGAGCATCGCCGTGGCGGGGCCCTCCGGCTCGGGCAAGACCACCCTGCTGCTATTACTGGCGGGGCTGGAACACCCGGATGGCGGCAGCATCTCGCTGGACGACACCGACCTCTCCAATCTGTCGCCGGACGAACTGGCCGACTGGCGGCGCGACCGCATGGGCATCGTCTTTCAGTCCTTCCACCTGGTAGCCAGCCTCACCGCGCTGGATAACGTCGCCCTGCCGCTGGAGATCGCCGGTGCGGCAGACGCCGAGGCACGCGCCAGGGGCATGCTGAAAAGCGTGGGCCTGGGCCACCGCCAGCACCACTACCCGTCCCAGCTCTCCGGCGGCGAGCAGCAGCGGGTGGCCATCGCCCGCGCCCTGGTCCATGCCCCCTCGCTGGTGCTGGCCGACGAACCCACCGGCAACCTGGACAAGCGCACCGGCGAAAAGGTGAGCGACATGCTGTTCAACCTGCACGCCGAGGCCGGCGCCACCCTGGTGCTGGCCACCCATGACGAGGCCATGGCGCGGCGCTGCGATCGCATCCTGCACCTGGACGACGGGCAACTGATCGAAAAGAGCGGTGATGCGGTGTTTTCCGGGTAGGTGGATTAGCGGCGCAAACGGCAAGGCCTATTTGCTTCCGCCACCCTTGGCGCGCCGCGTAACCCCGAGATCAGTGTGGCATCCTGGACAAAACGCCGGACATGAAGATATTTCGATAATCCTTATCCCATTGTATATAAGATACATTATCCCGATTCCACGGCGGACATACTTGCGGACACCAAATGCCTCTTGAACTACCGGAGCTGACTCTGAGGGTGGACACCGCCCGCAATGGCCCCTTTGCCTTCCAGGTCGGGGTCGATGGCGCAGCGGTGGAGACCCATCTGTTGCGTATCGGCGATGCCCATCAGCGTTTCCGCGTTTCACCCCTGGCCCAGGTCGCCAACCGCCTGGAGAAAGAGGTGGTGGCGAGCAGCATCTTCGGCACCAACAGCATCGAGGGCGGAACCCTCACGGAGGAGGAGACTGGTTACGCCGTGGATCTCCCCCCCGCCGCGGTGCAGGACAGAGAGCAACGCCGGGCACGCAACCTCAGCGAGGCCTACAAGCTCTCCCAGCAAGCGGCCGCCACCCCCGATTGGCAACTGGATACCGACTTCATCCGCCAAATCCATACGGCGGTCACCGATCAATTGCCCCACGAGTATGACCGCCCCGGATCGTTCAGGGACAACCCGAAGGGGATCGCCACCCACGTCGGCGATCCGGCCCATGGCGGCCGCTATAAGCCGCCCCAGTACGGCGGAGATGTCAGCCTGCTGCTGGAGCAACTGGTCCAATGGCACCGACAGCTCGTAGATACACAGGTCCCGGCCCTGATTCGGGCGCCGCTGGTGCATTACTACTATGAACTCATCCACCCCTTTTGGGACGGCAACGGGCGGGTCGGGCGCGTGCTCGAAGCCACCCTGCTGCAATGCGAGGGCTTCCGCTACGCCCCCTTCGCCCAGGCGCGCTACTACTTCGAGCACATCGACCGCTATTTCGCCCTCTTCAATCACAGTCGCAAACAGGCGCAAAAGCACTTACCCTACCCGAATACCGACTTCGTTCTGTTCTTTCTCGAAGGGATGCTCAGCAGCATCCACAAGCTGCACGACCGGGTGAACCACCTGGTCAACCTCATCCTGTTCAAGAACGACCTCAAGCGCCGTCACGACGAAAAAGAGATCAACGCCCGCCAGTACGCCATCGTCACCCAGCTGATGGAGGCCGGTGCGCCGGCGCCGCTGGCCAGCCTGCGCCGGGCGCCCTGGTACCTTGCGCTCTACGCAAAATTGACCGACAAGACCAAGCAGCGTGACCTCTCCCGTTTGAAACAGCAGGGCCTGGTAATCCAGGACGAACAGAACCGACTCTGGCCGGGATGTATCGAACCGAATGAAAAGCTGTAGGGTGGGTTAGCGGCGCGAACGGGAAGGCCTTTCCGTTTCCACCACCGCTGGAGCGCCGCGTAACCCACCCTACGGCGTCGTGGGAAAGCCATGGTGGGTTACGGCGCGCAGAGGGATCGTGCCAATCGGCAAGGCCGGTGCAAGGCGCGCCTAACCCACTCTACATTGGGACTGTGGAAAGAGAGTTTATGCGATACCTGACCAAACTCGCCTGGCGCGACCTGAGCGCCAGCGGCCATATCCTGTGGGTGCTGTTCGTCTGCCTGGTGCTGGGGGTGGCGCTGATCGCCGCCACCGGCGGGCTCTATCGGCAGGTGGCGGACGGCCTGCTTTCGGATACCCGGGCCTATATGGGCGGGGACCTGGAGGTGGAGTCCAGCGACCCCCTGCCCGAGGAAGTGCTCCAATGGATGAACGCCCACGGCACCGCCTCCTTGATGGTCGAGCTAGACACCATGCTGGCGACGCCCTCGGGGCGATTTCAATTGGTGGAGTTGCAGAGTCTGGATAATCAGTACCCCCTGTACGGCGAGCTAAAGCTGGAGCCGGATCGCACCCTGCACCAGACCACCGGCCTGCGGGACGGTAGCTGGGGCGTAGCGGCGGACCCGATCCTGGCCGAGCGGCTGGATCTCAAGGTGGGCGATGAGGTGGGCATAGGTCATCTGAAGATGACCGTGCGGGCGCTGATCCGCCAACAGCCGGACCGCCGGCTGCGGGCCAACTGGCGGGGCGCGCCGGTGCTGATCGCCCAGGGGGCGCTGGAGGCCTCGGGGCTGGTGCAGCGGGGCAGTCGGGTGGAGTACGAATACCGGGTGCGCACCGAGCAGGATCCGGACGCCTGGAAGCGGGCCTTCTACGCCGCCTTCCCGGACAGCGAGTGGGAGGTGCGCACCTTCATGGAGCGCAGCGAGCGGGTGGCCCGGCGACTCGCCCAGGTGGCCTCGGGGCTGATGATCATCGGCTTCAGCACCCTGTTCATCGGCGGCCTGGGCGTGTTCAACTCGGTGCAGGCCTACCTTCAACGCAAATTGGCCACCATCGCCACCCTGCGCGCGGTGGGGCTGCGGCGCAAGCGGTTGGCGGCGGTCTATCTGATGCAGATCGGCATGCTCGCCGGCGCGGCCTGCCTGCTGGGGGCGGTCATCGGCTACCTGATCGCCCTGGGCGGGGCGGCGGTGGCCGAAGACCGCATGCAGCTCACCACCGCCGCCGCCAGCGGCCTGGCCCCGGCGCTGCTGGCCATGGCCTTCGGCCTGCTCACCGCCTTCACCTTCGCCTTTCCCGCGGTGGGTCGCGCCCTGGCCACCGACCCGGCGTCGCTGTTTCGGGACCTCGGCCACCGCATGGCCGATACCCCCCGCGCCTGGTGGCTGGCCACCGCCGCGGGCTGTCTCGCCATCGTCGCCTTGGTGCTGCTCACCCTGCCGGACCCGCTCTTCGCGCTGGGCTTCATCCTGGTGATGGGGCTGGTGTTGGCGCTGCTCGAAGGCGTGGTGCGCGGCCTGCGCCGGCTGGCGGAACGCAGCAAGCACCTGCCCTGGGTGCGCAAGCGCTTCGCCCTGCGCCTAGCCCTCTCCAACCTGCGCCGCCCCGGCTCGCCGCTGCGCTCGTCGCTGCTCTCCCTGGGCTCGGCCCTGACCCTGCTGGTGGTCTGCGCCATCCTGGTCACCGCGCTGATCGACACCATCGCCAACACCATCCCCGAGGAGGCCCCGGCGCTGGTGCTGTATGACATCTCGAAGGACCAGCGCCCGGCGGTGGAACAGGCCCTGCAACAGGCCGGCGCGACCCGCATCGACATCGCGCCCCTGGTGCGCGGGCGGCTGGCGGCGGTGAACGGCGAACCCCTGGGCGAGAGCCAGGACGAGGGGCGCCGTGAGGAGGCCCGGGACGAGCACAAGCTCACCTACCCGGCGAATAATATCGACAATGTGGAATTGGTGCGGGGTGCGTGGCTGGCGGTGGATACCGCAGCGGTCAGCGTGGTGATGGAAGACCGGGAGGCGGATCAACTCGGACTGCAACCCGGGGACAAACTCCGCTTCGCCATCGCCGGGGCCGAGCTGGAGGCCAACCTCACCGGCATCTATCGTCAAAAGGGGATTCAGACCCGCTTCTGGTTCGAGGGCATCTTCTCCCCCGGGGCGCTGGATCCCTTCATCCACCGCCATGTGGGCGCGGCCTACATGTCCGACGCGGCGGCGCTGGCCGCCCAGCGGGAGATCGCCGCCCTGGCCCCCAACGTGGTCACGGTGCGCACCGCGGAGCTGCTGGAGACCGCCCGCGACCTGCTCGGCAAGGCGGTGGCGGGGCTGGCGGTGGTGGCCGCCATCAGCCTGGCGGTGAGCCTGCTGGTGCTCACCGGCGTGGTCGCCGCCAACCGCGCCCGCCAGGTCTACGAGGCCGCCATCCTGCACGCCCTGGGCGCCCGCCCCGGGGCCATCCGCCACAGCCTCTACAGCGAATACCTGCTGCTGGCGGTGGTGACCTCCGCCTTCGCCATCCTCATCGGCTCGGCCATCGCCGTGCCGCTGCTGGAGTACCGCCTCAAACTGTCGGCGGAGTTCCCGCTGTGGGCCGGCATCCTCACCGCGCTGGGGGTCAGCTACCTGGCCCTGCACCTGGGCGCGATGTATTTGCTGCGCAGGCTGAAACTCAGCCCAGCGGTGCTATTGCGAGAACGGGTTTAAGGTAATCGCCCGCCCCGACCGATTTGCGCTCAGGCCCGCTTGAATAGATTATTGAACCGCGAATAAACGCGAATAAACGCGAATAAACGTGAAAAAAAGAAAAAGCAAAAAAACAGGGGCTTATTTGTCTCATTATCGGATGCGAAACTATATCAGCCACCCACCCAACATAACAAAAATTCCAGTCCTTTCGCGTTTTTCGCGGTTCAAAATCCGTATCAGCCCCCCCAACATAACAAACGTTAGCGTCTATTGGCGGCTCAAAATCCGGCCTTGACCTTGATCATCGTACCGGCCAAGATACGCTGGAGTGCAAAACTTTAGTTTTGCAGGCCCCCGCCCAGGGGTTTCGGTTATCCGAAAACGCCCGAGGCCGGGATAAACCCGCCCTGAGGCCTTGCCAGCCCCGCTTCGCTCGGGAAAAACCAAGGTTTTTCACTCCAGGCTTCCGGCTGGAGTGCAAAACTTTAGTTTTGCAGGCCCCCGCCCAGGGGTTTCGGTTATCCGAAAACGCCCGAGGCCGGGATAAACCCGCCTTGGGGCTTGGCCAGCCCCGCTTCGCTCGGGAAAAACCAAGGTTTTTCACTCCAGGCTTCCGGCTAGCGAAGCGGAGCTTTCGCACTTTAGCTTGAAGCAGCGGCTGGAGGGATGGTCAAGGCCCAAAATCCCTATCAGCCTTTCCCCCAACCTAATAAACATTCGTATCCTTTCGCGTCTTTTCGCGTCCATTAGCGGTTCAAATTCCATTCCAGGCCCATTGAGCGCACGGCCCGCCAGCGGCTATAGCTATCTGTGTTTATAGCTTTTCTCTGTGTACTCTGTGCCCCCTATGGTTAACAATAGCCCCACGTTGTTTCCGTTACTTCGGCGCAGGCGTACTAGCCTTGCCCCGGACGCATCCGCCAACAGTGGTGAATCCGCGGGTTGCGCTTGAAGTCCTCGGGCAGGGTGGCGCGGCTGATGTCCTCCAGTTGCAGGTCGGCGAGGGCGGCCGTGTCAAGCTTGAAGCGGCGGTGGTTGGTGGAGAAAATCAGCTCGCCGCCGGGGGCGAGGCGGGCCATGCAGTGGCGGATCAGATCGACATGGTCGCGCTGTACGTCCAGGGTGCCCTCCATGCGCTTGGAATTAGAGAAGGTGGGCGGATCGAGGAAGATCAGGTCGTATTCGCCCCGGTCCTCGGCGATCCATTCGCGGCAGTCGGCCCGCATCAGGTGGTGGTTGCTATCGTCGAAGCCATTCAGCGTCAGATTGCGGCGGGCCCAGTCCAAATAGACCGCGGACAGGTCCACGCTGGTGGTCTCGGCGGCCCCGCCCAGGGCCGCATGCACGGTGACGCTAGCGGTGTAGCAAAAGAGATTCAGAAAACGCCGCCCCTGGGCCTGTTTGCGCACCAGCGCACGGGTAGGGCGGTGGTCCAGGAACAGGCCGGTGTCCAGGTAGTCGGCCAGGTTCACCAACAGTCGCGCCGGACCCTCCTGCACCTCGAAAAAGCGGCCGCTGCGGTCCTGGATCTGATACTGGCTTTGGCCCTTTTGGCGCTGGCGGACCTTCACGAAAATGGCCTCCGGCGCGCTCTCCAACACGCCAGCCACCACGCCGACGGCCTCCAGCAGGCGCCGCTCGGCCTTCTTGGGCGGCACATCGTCCGGCGGGGCGTATTCCTGCAAATGGACATAGGGTCCGTAACGGTCCACCGCCACCGCGTACTCGGGGATATCCGCGTCGTAGACCCGATAACACTCGGTCCGCTCGCGCTTGGCCCATTTGCGCAGGTGCTTGAGGTTCTTGCGCAGGCGGTTGGCCAAGGGGTGGTCGGCGAGCTGCTCGGCATCAAACACCGGCGGCGCCGGCGGGCCCGGGGTGACAAAGTTCTCCGGCGTCACCTCAAAGTGCAGCAGGCGGCACTCCAGGGCCCCATTATAGAGCTTGTGCATCCGGTGGGCGCGCAGCCCCATCTGCTTACCCAGCTCGACATCGGCGGTCAACACGCTGGCGCGCCAACCCGCGAAACCGGTGCGCAGCCGCTCGCCCAAGGTGGCATAGAGGGCCTCCACCTCGTCCCGCTCGCCCAGGCGTTCGCCATAGGGCGGATTGGTCACCGCCAGGCCCTTCCAATCCGGCGCCTGCAACCACTCCAGGCCGCGCCGCTCAAAGCGAATGCGCCCGCCCAGGCCGGCCAGCTCGGCATTGGCCTCGGCCGCCTCCAGCACCCGCGCATGACGATCCAGGCCGAGCAGCGGCGGGAGCCGGGCCAGGCCGGCCAAAGCGCGCCCCCGAGCCTCTTCCAGCAGCCCCTGCCACAGGGCCTCATCGTGCTGCCGCCAGCCGAGAAAGCCGTAATGCCGCCGATCCAGCCCGGGGGCGCGGTCGGCGGCCATCCAGGCCCCCTCAATCAACAGCGTGCCAGAGCCGCACAACGGGTCCAACAGGCCCCCGCCGTCGGCCGCCGCCTCCGGCCAGCCGGCGCGCAGCAAGATCGCCGCGGCCAGGTTCTCCTTCAACGGGGCCGGCCCGCCCTGTGCGCGATAGCCGCGGCGGTGCAGGCTATCGCCCGACAGGTCCAGGCTCAAGGCGGCGTGCTTGCCGCGCAGGTGCAGATTGATCCGCAGGTCCGGCTGATCCCGCTGCACCGAGGGCCGATCCTGCTTAAGCTCCCGAAAATGGTCCACCACCGCATCCTTCACCCGCAAGGCCCCAAAATGGCTGTGCTGAATGCCCTGGTTGGTCCCGATGCAATCCACCGCCAAGGTGTCCTCCGGCGTCAGATGGGCGGACCAGGGGACCTGCCGGGCGGCCGCATAGAGGGCGTCGGCGTCCGCGGCCTCAAACTCGGCCAGCGGCCAAAGCACGCGATTGGCCAACCGCGACCACAGGCAAATGCGATAGGCGCTCGCCAGATCGCCGTCGCAATGCACCCCGGCCCGCGCGAGCTTAACCCCGAGCGCGCCCAAGGACGCAAGCTCCTCGGCGAGCAACTCCTCCAGGCCCTTAGGGGCGGTGACGAAAAGATGTTGTAACAAAGCAGACTCCGGTAGTCGTAGCGTGCGTCAGCCCCGCCGGGAAAAACGATAAAAGGCCGAAACCGCCCCCAATCCAAAAGCGAAGGCCTGGCCCATCAAGACCCCGCAGGACCCAACGCCCCATTGTACCCGTTCCCTAATTCCATTGGGCCATGCGATGCAGCAAGCCCGGCTCGCCGCGAGCGGGTTCGGGCCGCCGAAGGGCATTCGCCGCCGAAGCGGCGGATGCCGGCTGCAGCGCTAAACCTTGCAAACGAAACGCCCCTCTGCGGCTCTCCGCGTGCTCTGCGTTCCGAAAGCCCCTGGGTTGTTTCCGACACTGAGGCGCCGCTGTACCAGCCCCGTGATTCAAACCCCTCGCACCCTTCGCGCCCCCTGTACGCCCTTTGCGTAATAACCGACCCCTGTTTGTAACCGGGCAAGCATGTCACAATATCGACTATCTCAAGTGTTTTCCGAAGATTAGGCAGCGATGAGCGAACAAACCAACCCCTTGACCGAAATGCAAGGCCTGCCGGCCTTTTCCAAAATCCGCCCGGAGCATGTCGAGCCGGCGGTGGATGACCTGCTGGCGCAGAACCGCCGACTGGTACAGGCCCTCCTGGCCCAGCCGGACCCCTTCACCTGGGACAACCTGGTGCTGCCGCTGGAGCGAGCGGAGGATCGGCTGAATCGGGCCTGGTCGCCGGTGAGCCACATGAACTCGGTGATCAACACCGAAGAACTGCGCGCCGCCTATAACGCCTGCCTGCCCAAGCTCAGCGACTACGGCACCGAAATGGGGCAGAACGAGGGGCTGTTTCGGGCCTACAAGCAGGTGCTGGAGACCGATAAAGCCCTGGATGCGGCCCAGCGCAAGGCGCTGGAGGACAACTTGCAGCAATTCCGCCTATCCGGCGTAGACCTGCCGCCGGCGCAAAAGGACCGCTTCAAGGCCATCAGTCAGGAACTCTCAAAGCTCGCCAACAAGTTCTCCGAAAACCTGCTCGACGCCACCAACGAGTGGTCCAAGCTGATCGAGCACGAATCCGCCCTCAAGGGCCTGCCCCAGTCGGCGCTCGACCTAACGCGCCAGGCCGCCGAGCAAAACGGCCAGACCGGCTGGCTGCTGACCCTGGAATACCCCTCTTATCTGCCGGTAATGACCTACGCCGACGACCGCGAACTGCGGCGCGAGGTCTACCAGGCCTTCTCCACCCGCGCCTCGGACCAAGGACCCCATGCCGGGCGCTGGGACAACAGCGAAATCATGGACCGCATCCTGGAACTGCGCCACGAGGAGGCGCAACTGCTGGGCTACGAAAACTTCGCCGAACTCTCCCTGGCGATGAAAATGGCCCCCTCCACCGACGAAGTGCTGGGCTTTCTACTGGACCTGGGTATGCGCTCCCGCCAGCAGGCGCAGACCGAGCTAGACGAGCTAAAGGCCTTCGCCGCCGAACGCTTCGGCGCCGCCGAGCTAGAGGCCTGGGACCTCACCTACTACAGCGAAAAACTGCGCCAAGAGCGCTACGCCATCTCGCAAGAAGACCTCAAACCCTATTTCCCCGAGACCCAGGTGCTGCCCGGCCTATTCGCGGTAGTGAAGCGGCTGTTCGGCATGGACGTCCGCGAGGCGCAGCAAGTAGACGCCTGGCACCCCGACGTGCGCTTCTTCGAAATCCGCGACCCCCAAGGCGATCTGCGCGGCGAGTTCTACCTCGACCTCTACGCCCGCCGCAACAAGCGCGGCGGGGCCTGGATGGACGACTGCGCCACCCGCTTCGTCACCGCCGACACCGCCCAATTCCCGGTCGCCTACCTCACCTGCAACTTCTCGCCGCCGCTCGGCGAGCGCCCGGCCCTATTCACCCACGACGAGGTGCTAACCCTGTTCCATGAATTCGGCCACGGCCTGCACCACATGCTCACCCAGATCGACTACCCCGCGGTGGCCGGCATAAACGGCGTGGAATGGGACGCGGTGGAACTGCCCTCCCAATTCCTCGAAAACTGGTGCTGGGAACGCGCGGCCCTAGACCTCATCGCCGGCCACTGGGAGACCGGCGAGCCCCTGCCCGAAGAACTATTCCAGCGCATGAACGCCGCGCGCAACTTCCAATCCGCCATGCAAATGGTGCGGCAACTGGAATTCTCCCTATTCGACTTCCGCATCCACCTCGAATACGCCCCGTCCCAGGGCGGACGCATCTACCAAACCCTCGACGACGTGCGCGACCAAGTCGCCGTGGTGCGCCCGCCGGCCTTCAACCGCTTCGCCCACGGCTTCGGCCACATCTTCGCCGGCGGCTACGCGGCCGGCTACTACAGCTACAAATGGGCCGAGGTCCTGTCCGCCGATGCCTACGCCCTATTCGAAGAAAAAGGCATCTTCGACCCCGACACCGGCCGCTCCTTCCTGCACAACGTACTCGAAAAAGGCGGCTCCCGCCCCGCCATGGAACTATTCACCGCCTTCCGCGGCCGCGAACCCCAAATCGACGCCCTGCTGCGCCACAGCGGCATCGCGGCCTGAGGGGCCGGGTTTGCGTTTGCCTCTCCTCCTCGGCGGACTATTAGCGCTTTGGACCCTAGCGGCCCCGGCGGCGCATATCACCGATAAATTGTTGGCCGGCTTCTATGACCAACCCGGGGCCGAAGAACCGGCCCGCGTACTGCCCAGCGGCACCCCGCTGGAGGTGCTGGAGCAAAAAGACAAACACGTCAAGGTGCGCCTGGGCGACGGCGCCACCGGCTGGGTGGAACGCCGCTTCATCACCGACGAAACCCCGGCCCGGGCGCGCCTGCTCCAACTCCAGGCCGAGACCGGCAACCTGCGCCAAGACCTCAAACAGACCCAAACCGCACTCAAAAAGGCCCAAGCCCGACTCGACCAACGCACCGATGCCAGTGCCGCCCAACAGCACAAAGAACTCAAAACCGCCAAGGCCCAGCTCGCCACCGCCCGCCTAGAGCTTGAAAAGCGGCGCGACTGCCCCGCACAAGAAGCCCCCGCCGACAACCAGCAAGACCACGCACAACAGCAGCAACGCCTAGAAGCCCTATGGGAAGAAAACCGCATCCTGCGCGACCGCATCCTCCAAGCCAGCGCCCAACTCAGCGCCCCCCTGCCAGACCCCGCCGAAGCCCCCGGCTACCGCTTCAGCCTCTGGCACCTACTAATCCCCCTAATCTTCACCCTAACCGGCCTAATCGGCGGCATCGCCTACCGCAACTACCGCATCCGCAGACGCTACGGAGGATTCCGACTCTAACGCAGGCGCCGAAACGCACCACCCCGCACCGCACGCCTCGCACTCGTCTGCACGCGCCGCGTGGGGATGCAGCCGCGGCGCGCTGCGCCAAGCCCCCCTGGGGCGCCATACCAAAACCCACAAAGATCCGCCAACCTTTCAGCGCCGCGCCCATCCTGCGCTCCTCACAACTGGTATAGGATGTGCCGAGAGAAACGAGGCGCATCGCCGCGGCCGCATAACCCAAAGGGCGCCAAGGGACAACGCAAAGAAACCAAAATTTTTTTAACGCAGAGGATTTCAAAAACCAACCCCTAAAACTTTAACCCGTCTACGCCCCTTGCACTCGTCCCCGCACGCCGCGTGGGGATGCAGCCGCGGCGCGCTGCGCCAAGCACCCCTGGGGCGCCATACCAAACTTTCAACCCCTTTGCGCCCCTTCTTCGCGTCCTTTGCGTCATACAGCCCCCAACCCCGGCCCAAGCCTCAACCGCCCAAGCCCCAAGCCGCCCGAGGGGACGAGCGGACCTTTGGAGTACAGCCCTCGGGCTGTGCGTGCCGGCCCGCACACGCCAAGGCGTGTACTCCAACGCGAGGCCGCCCCCGAATGGACGCCGAGGCTTTAGCCGGGCCGAACGCCCCCCAATCTCCGCTGAAATACCCAAAATCCAAACATCATAGGCCTCGACAAAACCTTCAATCATAAAACGACGGAAATGTCTAGCAGAGAATTATCAAATGTGCTAAATTTTAATCGGTATCGGTTGTTTTTTGGCTGTCGGGTTCTTAATTGGCTTTTTTGCGTTGCGATACGCCTTCAAAGAAGGCAGCTAGAATTGCAAACAAACCCGTAGAGGGCCAACGGACCAAGCCTCCCTGTTCTAACGTGGAGGAAGTGCGGTGATCAAATATATCTCGGCCCTGAAGCTCAATGCTCTTCAGGCCCCCGTGCGTGCGCAAACGGGTTCGGACGAAACTTTTGCTCGAAAGGCGCGATCCTTTTCCGCAGCGAAAGCCTTCATCCTCGCGCTTCCGCTTTGGTTTGCTGCGTCCTGGGCCCAAGGCGCCGCAAGCCTGAATGTCGAGATCATGGCCGCCTACAACGCGGTGGTGGATTCCAACGTCACCGCCACCTCCACCTTCGCCCCCAGCGCAGCCTATCTCGGGGCCGAGATCTGCAACGTCGGTAACGCCGCGGTGGACGACGTCTTCGCCTACATCGGCAACCGCACCGCCGGCACGCCGGGCCAATACCCGGTATTCGATTCCGCCAGCGACACCACCTACCCCCACCTCACCGACACCGGGACCTACGCCATCACCCATCAGGGCGGTTCCGCGGGCCTCGAAGACGCCACCCGCTATATCGGCACGCTCGGTCCGGGCCAATGCCGCATGCAATACTGGCTCGTCAGTTATCCGCAATGCGTCAACGTAGACGCCGACGGCGAATACCAAGCCCAGTCCCCGCCCTGTGACGCGGCCATCTACGGCGGCAATGGTCCCGACGACGACCTCGAACTCAGCTACCACGTCTGGGCCAAGGGCGACAGCGTAGCCGCGGCGCATGATGATCGCACCTTCACCATGCGTAGCGTGAGTTCGACCTCGGCCAACAAAATCTGGCCCAACACCGACAGCAAGGTCCCGGCCGAATACCTCAGCGCCATCGATTCCAGCCTCGGCTGGGGCGCCCTCGGGCCGGACGGCCAGCCGCTCTCCGATGCCAGCCCGCTCTATCCGGGGCAGCGGGTGATCACCAGTCAAGGCATTTGGTACGATCTGGGCAATGTCAATGCGGGGTTCGATAACGACGGCGACCTAGTGCCGGATCAAAACGCCTGGCTGCAGCCCGTGGGCGACGCCGCGGTATTCGACTCGGGCTGCTTTCGCCTAGTCAACACCTACGGCATCATCGTGGTCAAGCTCAAAGGCGGCGGCGAAGAGCTGATTCCATTCCAAAACCGGCTCTACTTTGAAAACCTGCCGGACAACACCGGCGTAGTCGGCCTCGTCTTCTATCAATTCCTGCCCATCGGCGCCGGTTGTGACGCCACCATGGCGCCCTACCAAGAAGCCGCCTCCGGCAACGACAACGAAAAGTTCGCTGGCGACTACGGCGCCGGGCTCGACTTCTCCAGCGGCGGATTCGACTCGGCGCTCACCTTCGCCAAGACCGACGGCCTGACCAGCGCCGCCACGGGAAACCAACTCACCTATGCGATTGACCTGACCAACGAGGCCGGCGTCAACCTCGGCGCCCCCGACCTCGGCGCGCCCCTCACCCTGCGCGACTCCATCCCCGAGGGTACGACCTTCGTAGCCGGCTCCGCCACCTCCGTCGCGGTCGCCCCAGGGAGTTACACCGGCGACCTCCCGCCCGTGGGCGACGGCTACACCCTCAAGCAGGGCTACACCGACGAGACCGGCAGCCTTGATGTCTGCGACATCGACTACCGCGTGGACGCCTCCAACTTCACCCTATTGTACTCCACCGACCACGGCGCCTCCTGGCAGACCGCGGAGCCGGCGGCCGCCGCGGTCACCGATATTCAATGGCTACTGTCCACCACCATCAGCCTCGACGGCGGACACGACGGCGCCGCCTGCATCGCCCCCGACGGCAGCTTCGACGACGGCGTCGAAACCACCGCCCTGCCGGCCGGGCAGAGCCTGAACATCGGCTTTAAGACCACAATCGACAGCGACGGCGGCCCCATCATCTGCAACGACGCCATACTCGGCTTCGGCAGCGGCTCCAATGCCGCCGAGGCCCGCGACTGCACCCTAGTCACCGGCAACAACACCCTCTCCGGGGCCGTCTTTCAGGACAACGCCAACAACACCGGAACCTTCGGCAACGGTATCCAGGATGGCGATGAAGCGGGCATCGGCCCCGGCGTCTCCGTCGCCCTCTACTTCGATCTCAACGGCAACGGCGAACTGGATGAAGAAGACGTACCCTACGGCGCCCCGGTCACCACCGACGCCAATGGCGGATTCACCTTCGGCACGCCCGGCGACGGCGATGCCACGAATGACCTCGCCGACGGCGAATACCTGGTGGTGGTGAAGAAGTACGACCCCGCCGCCAGCGACGACGTCGACAGCCTGCAACCGGGCTGGGGCAACACCACCGTAGACCCGGATCAGGACCCCGAAACCTACGAACAGGGCATCGTGCGCATGAGCGAGGCCCTTGATACCGTGGTCCTCGCGGTGACCATCGACAAGAGCCGGGACGATGCGGCCGCCGTGCACCTAGCGGATATCGACTTCGGATTCGCCCCGCCGCTGGTGGTGACCAAGGAAGTGGACGCCAACCCCGACACCGACGGCGACGCGGTGGCGGACGTCACCCTAGACGAGGGCGACGCGGTGATCTATCAGATCACCCTGGAGAACCGCCTGCCCAGCGTGGGCGTGCAAACGCCTTTCGGCTGCCAGTACACGGGCTGGGCGGACAGCGGCGTCTCACCGGGCAGCCTCCCCTCGGGCGGCAAGGTGTTCGACGCCAACCCCTCTTATGCCTGGGACTCGGCCAGCGGCCCCAATCGCACCGTGGCCAGCACCGCGATCGACGGCGGCGGCAAAAACTCCATTGAAGGCTCGGGCATCTATATCCCGGCGCAAAAAGGCAATATCACCAAGGTCGAGGCCCTGGCCTACGGCTACTTCAGCACGACCCTGACCAACGATCAAATGACCCTTTGGTCGGTGATCGGCGCCAACAGCGTGGAGAAGTCTTTCAGCACCGCCCAGATCGAGTCCTATGTGGGCGAGCCCGAGACCCTCGATCCCAACGAGGCGCTGAGCTGGGATGTCACCGGATCGAGGCCCGGCGGCGGTTCCTGGGGCTGGACCGACTTCGACGGTGCGGGTTCGGACGCCGTCCTGGTGGCCAATCCCAACAAGCAAACCAACGCCGACGCCAAGACCTTTTATCTGGACGCCCTCGGCTACCGCATCACCACCGATGCCGAATGCGAGGCGGGCGCCTCCGTGGTCCTCGACCCCGTGCCGCTGCGCGACACCTACGACCCCGCCAACCTGGAATTCGTCTCCGCCACCCCCAGCCCCGCTGTAGTGGACGAGGCCAACGGCCTGCTGATTTGGGAAAACGTCGGCCCGGTGCTGCCCGGCCAAACCCTCGCAGTCCAGGTAAAAATGCGGGCCAAAGACGTGGCTGGCCTGCAATCGGGCGAATGCGCAAGCACCCCCGGCGCCGCCAGCCCCTACGAAAACTGCAACGCCGTCACCACCGAATTCACCCATGGCGGCGTCGATTACGCCACCGCCTATGTGGACGGGCGCGCGGCCAACAACGACAGCGACGAAGTGGCGGTGGATATCCA
>JAABTK010000016.1 GCA_011389885.1 Gammaproteobacteria bacterium
CCCGGATCGGGCAGCGCGTCCACCAGCGCCAGCCGTTCCTGGTCTTCGGGGCCGAGCATGCCCTGATAGCGCTCGCGCTCGCGGCGGGCCAGCGCTTGGTAGGCCTGGTCGTAGGGGCTGTAGTCGAGGCCGAGGCCCTCCCAGGCGTTGGGCATCCATTCGATGAGGCGTTGCGGGTTGCCGCCCTGCCCTTTCAGCAAGGTCAGGAGTTGTTGCTGCTGGGCCAGGCGGCCCGAGTTTAGGGTACACCCAAAAATCTACTTGACCGCCCCGATTCACCGATTATACTCAAAATATCCGGATCAGCCCCTAGGAGATCGTCAATACGTGGAATTTGAATGGGACAACAGAAAGGCCGCAAGCAATCTGAAAAAGCATGGTGTTTCCTTTCACGAGGCCGGGTCTGTCTTCGGTGATCCATTGGCGCTTACCTTTGACGATCCAGATCATTCCATGGGCGAACAGAGGTTATTGACATTCGGCACCTCAAGAACTGGAAAATTAGTCATAGTCTCCCATACTGAGCGGAATGGAACAATGCGAATCATCAGCGCTCGAATTATGCAGAAACACGAGAGAGATATTTATGAAAAAGGCTAAAGATCAAGATGAGGTGAGGTCCGAATATAAGAGAGAAGACCTTGGCGTCGGGGTTCGGGGTAAATATTATGAAGCATACGATGAAGGCCACAACCTAGTCCTTCTCAGTCCTGTAGTTGCGAAGGCGTTCCCATCAGAAGAGGCGGTAAACGAGGCACTACTTTCATTGATCAGGATCGCCCAAACATCAACTGCCCTAACGAAAGACTCAAACGGACGTTCGTAACCTCGCGCCCCTTGGCCTGGCCGTTATACCATGCCGAACAGGCTTCGCTCACGCGCAGCGAGCTATCGCGGTCAGTGTGCGAGTGGCTGAATGGGCACGCCTGGACCTCGAACGATTGCCCTCCGGGAAATTCGCCAGCCATGCGCTGATGCTGAGCATCGGCACGTTCGTCTGTAACGTGCTCAAATGGATCGGGCTTGCGGGCCTGATGGGCGACGATTCCCCCGTGCTGCACAAGGCCAAAACAAGAAGGGTTCGTACTGTGATCCAAGAACTGATCTATGTCGGCGCCCATCTTTACAAACGGGGGCGGCGACTGCGTATGCGATTCGGGAAAGCGTTTCCGGGATTCGGGGCGTTTCGGCAGGTGACCGACAACGGTGTCTGGAGACGTAATCGCCAAACGGACAATCTCCCTTCGCGAGCCGATTCGCATCATCCTCGGGGGAAGTTGAGGCATTCAGTTGTCCGAGAATGAGTCTCAGTTTCTTCTCATGATTGGCCTGGATTCCGGGCTTTCGACCAGTGCGGAAGAGCAGCTCAAGCCCTTATGTCTGAAACTGGGGGTCATCCCGGCACTGTAACCCCTCCGGTAACGAAGCTCAGCGCCTCGGCAAGCCGAGCTTGCGGACTGCATTCCCAAAGGGACTTTGGGAACGAGGAATAGACTCAAAACCCCTCCGCGTCCTCTGCGCCTCCTCTGCGCCCTCTGCGTTCCCCCGTCAGCCCAGGCCGAGCAGCCGGCGCGTCAGGTGCAGCCTGACCTCGGGTTCTTCGGTGAGGCGGTGGAACAGGTGGTGGGGGCCGGAAGAACGGGCGATGATTTGCGGCAGGTCGTGGCGGGTTTCGGCGTAGGCCTTCAGCAGGCGGGGGTCGAAGGTGCGCAGGGCGTTGGTGAGGGGGTCTTTGCGGCGGCGGGCGAGGATGGCGTCGAGGCCGTCTTGGCGGTGGTCGCCGAGGCAGATATGCACGGCGGAGAAGAGGGTGGCCCAGCCGTTGTACCAAAGCATGAGGTCGCTATCGAAGCCTTCGCCGGGCGGCAGGGGGCGGTCTTGTTGGAGGTAGGCGGCGAGCCGGTCGCGCTCCTGGACGGCCTCGGCGGGGTCGATGAGTTCGGCGCGGCCGAAGGCGTCGATGGTGGAGCTGGTGAGCAGGATGGGGCGCTCGGGGTGTTGGGCGAGGATGAAGCTGGCGTCCTTCACCACTTGGCCTTGTTGCTCGGGTTTGAGGGGGTTGCGCTTTTGGCGCGGGGCCGGGGCGGCGCTTAGGACCTGCACTTGGTGGCCGCGGCGGCCGAGTTCTTGGGCTAGGCGGGCGAATACGCCTTGCTGAAAGACCGCCATGGAGAAGTTTAGGGCGTTTTGCTTGTGCAGGAGGCAGAGCTGGATTTCGGGGAACTGGGGGGCCAGTTCGACGATGCGGGCGATTTTGCGCACCGGGATGCGTTCGCGCAGGCCGCGCTTGGGGTCGTGGATCACTTCTTGGTGGAATTCGTCGAAGCTGATTTGCAACAGCACCTGGGCTCGGGGCCAGCCCCGGGGGCGGCGGCGGATGGCCTGGGCCATTTCGCTGAGCGCCTGTTGGGTGGTCGGCCGGTCCGCGGCGAAGTCGCCGTTTAAGAGGATGGCGAAGGTGCGAACCGGGCGCATTTTGGTGATGGCGCGGTGAAAGTCGCCGAGCTGGCGGGTTAGGTCGCCGCCGGTGAATAGCACGCTTTCGGTGAGGCCGGCCGCCTGTTGCAGCAGCTCGCCGGGGTCCGGGGTGTGGCGCATGGGCGGGCGCCAGATGAACATGCAGTGGCGGCAGGTTTGGGGGCAGCCCATGGCGGGGATGAGGCCGAGCTTGTCGAGGCGCTCGTCCGCGGGGCCCGGATCGGGCAGCGCGTCCACCAGCGCCAGCCGTTCCTGGTCTTCGGGGCCGAGCATGCCCTGATAGCGCTCGCGCTCGCGGCGGGCCAGCGCTTGGTAGGCCTGGTCGTAGGGGCTGTAGTCGAGGCCGAGGCCCTCCCAGGCGTTGAGCATCCATTCGATGAGGCGTTGCGGGTCGCCGCCCTGCCCTTTCAGCAAGGTCAGGAGTTGTTGCTGCTGGGCCAGGCGGCCCGGCGGGGCCTGTCGCCAGTGTTCGATATAGCCGCGCAGGAAGGCCCGGGCGTCCGCGGCCTCCAGTAGCAGGCGCATCAGAAAGAGGCGGGCCGGGTTCTTGAAGCCGGCCAGCACCTCGGCGCGGTAGGCGGCGGGGGTATTGCGCCGCAGCCAGTGCCAGCCGTGCAGGTAGGCGAAGGGGAAGGCCAGCTCGGCCGCGGCCGGGTGGGCGCCCAGTAGCCGGGCCATTTCGCCGCCGCTCATGCGGTTGATTTCGCCCTTAAAGCGCTGGCGCAGGGCGGCGAGGAACAGGGGCTTGAGGCCCGGGTCGGGGGGCGTGGCGGAGGCGGAGCTGGACATGGCCTGATCTTAGCTTTCCGCCGCCGGAAAGAAAACGCGGGGTTTGCGGCCTTTAGGGGTATTGGGTTACAGAAACCCGTTTCGGGCCAGCAGTGCCATCGATACGCCGCCCGGTTCAGCGGGGAGCGCGGCGGCCTCGCCTTGGAGCAGCCGCTCCAGGTAGCGGGCCACTACGTCCGCCTCTAGGTTGACCCGCGCGCCCGCTTTCAGGTGCGTGAGGGTGGTCTGTTCCAGGGTATGGGGCACGATATTGAGTTCGAATTCGGCCCCATTCAGCCGGTTGACCGTTAGGCTCACGCCGTCGATACAGATAGAGCCCTTGGCGGCGATGTAGCGGGCGATGGCCGCGGGGGCTTGGATGCGGAAGTGCTCGGAGCGGCCCTCGGGGCGGCGCTCCAGCACCTGCCCCACGCCGTCTACATGGCCGCTGACCAGGTGTCCGCCCAGGGGGGTGGAGAGCGTGAGGGCCTTTTCCAGGTTCACCGGCGCGCCCACGGCCAGCTCGCCCAGGGTGCTGTGGCTGAGGGTCTCGCGGGAGACATCGGCGGCGAAGCCGTCGCCGGTCAGTTCCACCGCGGTGAGGCAGATGCCGTTCACCGCGATGCTGTCGCCGAGCTGCACATCGGCCAGCGGCAGCTCGGCGGTGTGCAGCCGCAGGCGTACATCGCCGCCGCGGTCCTGCTGGGCCGCGATGCGTCCGACGGCCTGGATGATTCCGGTAAACATAGCTTTTCTCTCGATTGGCCGTTGGCCTGGGGTGTCGAACGCCAGTTTGAGACCTTCCCGAGGTCAAACTAGTGCAGCACCCGCCAAGTGACCATGAATAATGCGAAGCACAGGGTATTGATTTTTATATAAATAGTATGATTGCTTATTTAGCGGGTGCTGCACTAGCATTTGAGACTCTAGGCGGCAGGCCTCTGGTTTTCCGCGCCCTCTGTGTCCGTGAAAGCAGTTGATACGGGGATTCAGCGGCGATTGCGCAGGCGCGGATGCGCAGTCGAGCCGAAATCAACCCGGCTGCCGCGGCCGCAGGGTCAGCCGCAGGTCTGCGCCCACCTGGCGCACGTCCTGCCATTCGAGGTCGATGCGGTCGGCCATCCGCTCCAGGCCCGGGATGCGCAGCAGGCCGCGGCCCTCGTCGCCCATTAGGTGCGGGGCGAGGTAGACCACCAGCTCGTCCACTAGGCCTTGGGCTATGGCGGCGCCGGCGAGGGTGGGGCCGCTTTCGATCAGCACCTCGTTGATGCCGCGGCCGGCCAGTTCGTGCAATGCCGCTTTGAGGTCTACGCGGTTGTCGCGCCCCTTCAGCGCCCGCACCTCGGCCCCGGCGGCCTCTAGGGCCGAGCGGGCGTCGTGGCGGGGGTCCGGGCGGGTGAGGATCAGGGTTCCGCCGGGCAGGGTCAGCATGCGGGCGCCGGGCGACATGCGCAGGCCCGAGTCCATCACGGCGCGCAGGGGCTGGGGGGGCTCGCCTTCGAGGCCGGGGATTTCATCGGGCTTTAAACGGACGTTGAGAGAGGGATCGTCCGCCTGCACCGTGCCGATGCCGGTGAGTACGGCCTCGCTGCGGGCGCGCAGGCGGTGTACGTCCTTGCGTGCGGGCTCTTCGGTGATCCACTGGCTCTCGCCGGAGGCCATGGCGGTGCGGCCGTCCAGGCTCATGGCGAGTTTGCAGCGCACATAGGGCAGGCCCTGTTGCATGCGCTTGGCGAAGCCGGGGTTGAGGGCCCGGGCCTCGGCCGCTAGCACGCCGCTGTCCACCGCGATGCCCGCCTCGCGCAGCCGGGCCTCGCCCTGGCCGGCCACCAGCGGATTGGGGTCGCGCATGGCCAGCACCACCCGTTTGACGCCGGCCTCGATCAGCCCCTCGGTGCAGGGCGGGGTGCGGCCGTGGTGGCAGCAGGGCTCTAGGGTCACATAGGCGGTGGCGCTGCGGGCCTCCATGCCCGCTTCGGCCAGGGCGTTGCGTTCGGCATGGGGTTCGCCGGCGCGGCGGTGGAAGCCCTCGCCGAGGATGCGCCCGCCCTTCACCAGCACGCAGCCCACCCGCGGGTTGGGGCGGGTGCTGTAGAGGCCGCGTGCGGCCAAGCGCAGGGCGCGGGCCATATAAAAGGCGTCTTCGGGGGTCATTCGCCGCCCTCCTCGCCGTTTTCGAGCAGGTCCAATTGGCGCCGGCTCAGCTCGGGGGGCGGGGCCTTTTCCAGGCGGTCGATCTCTTCGCGAAAGGCGTTGACGTGCTCGAACTTGCGGTATACGGAGGCGAAACGCACATAGGCCACCTGGTCCAGGCCGCGCAGCGCCTCCATCACCCATTCGCCCAACTGGCGTGAGGGGATCTCGCGCTCGCCCGAGCGCAATAGCCGGCGGCGGATGCGGTGCAGGGCCTCTTCCAGGTCCTCGGTGGGGACGGGGCGCTTCTCCAAGGCCCGCTGCATGCCGGCGGCGAGCTTGGCGGCATCGAAGGGCTCGCGACTGCCGTCTTGCTTGATCAGGCGCGGCAGGTTCAGCTCGGCGGTCTCGAAGGTGGTGAAGCGCTCGTGACAGCTCAGGCACTCCCGACGCCGGCGCACTTGGGCGCCCTCGCCGAACAGGCGCGAGTCCACCACCTTGGTGTCCGGGGCTTCACAGAAGGGGCAATGCATTTGGTTTGTTCTTGGTGCTGAGTTCTTGGTGGTTAGTGGTTAGTGGTTAGTGCGCATCACGTCGGGCGCATCCGGCGGGGCGTAACGCACCTTTTCCCATTCGGGTTGCCCGTCGGTCAATGGTGCGTTACGCACGCCGGGTTACTTATACACCGGATGCTTGGCGCAAAGGTCGAGCACCTTGGCCTTGGCGGCGGCGATGGCGGCTTGATCGCCGCGGGCGTCGATTAGGTCGCACATCCAGCCGGCTAGGTCGCGGCATTCTTGTTCGCCAAAGCCGCGGGTGGTCACCGCCGGGGCGCCTACGCGGATGCCGCTGGTGACGAAGGGCGACTGAGGGTCGTTGGGCACCGCGTTTTTGTTCACCGTGATGTTGGCCGCACCCAGCCAGGCGTCCACGTCCTTGCCGGTGAGGCCGGCCTTAATGAAGCTGACTAGGAACAGGTGGTCGTCGGTGCCCTTGGAGACCACGTCGTAGCCGCGCTGCATAAAGACTTCGGCCATGGCCCGGGCGTTGGTGACCACTTGTTGTTGGTAGGTCTTGAACGCGGGCTCCATGGCCTCTTTGAAGGCTACGGCCTTGGCGGCGATGACGTGCATCAGCGGGCCGCCCTGGGTGCCGGGGAAGACCAGGGAGTTGAGCTTTTTCTCGATCTCCGGGTTGGCCTTGGCCAGGATCAGGCCGCCGCGGGGGCCGCGCAGGGTCTTGTGGGTGGTGGTGGTGGTGACGTCGGCGATTTGCACCGGGCTTGGGTAGACGCCGGCGGCGATCAGGCCCGCCACATGGGCCATGTCTACGAACAGATAGGCCCCTACGGCGTCGGCGATGGCGCGAAAGCGCTGCCAGTCCACCACCCGGGAATAGGCGGAGAAGCCGGCCACGATCATCTTGGGCTGGTGGTCCCGGGCCAGGCGCTCGGCTTCGTCGTAGTCGATTTCGCCGGTCGCGGGGTTCAGGCCGTATTGCACTGCGTGGTAGAGCTTGCCGGAGAAGTTGGGCTTGGCGCCGTGGGTGAGGTGGCCGCCGTGGGCCAGGCTCATGCCCAGCACGGTGTCGCCCGGCTGGCACAGGGCCATGTAGACCGCGGCGTTGGCCTGGGAGCCGGAGTGGGGCTGCACATTGGCGTAGTCGGCGCCGAAGAGTTGCTTGGCGCGGTCGATGGCCAGTTGTTCGGCCACGTCCACATGCTCGCAGCCGCCGTAGTAGCGCTTGCCGGGGTAGCCCTCGGCGTACTTGTTGGTCAGCACAGAGCCCTGGGCCTGCATCACCCGCGGGCTGGTGTAGTTCTCGGAGGCGATTAGCTCGATATGCTCCTCCTGCCGCCGCTCCTCCGCCGCAATGGCGGCCCAAAGCTCGTCGTCGTAGCCGCTGATCTGCATGGTGTTGTCGAACATGGAACCCCCTGGTGCGCAAAGCCCGGAAAAACGGGGCATTGTATCAACTCACGCCCAAGGCGTCTGCCGAAAAATCCGTCATCTTTTGTTCACGCCCCGTTCGCGCCCCTGTCATCCCCGCCGCCTAGGCTGTTGCGTTTTTGCAATGATTCGGAGAGGAGAGCCTGGCATGCGCATTCTCGTTCTCGGCGGCGACGGCTTCTGCGGCTGGCCCACCAGTCTGCACCTATCCGCCCAGGGGCATGATGTCACCATCGTGGACAACCTGTCCCGGCGCAATATCGACAACGAACTGGAGGTCTCGTCGCTCACCCCCATCCGCCCCATGGGGGTGCGGCGGCGCGCTTGGGAAATGGTGAGCGGGCGGAAGATCGCGTTTCATAACTTCAACGCGGCGCGCAATTACCAGCGCATGCTGGACCTGATTCAGGATCTGCGGCCCCATGCGGTGGTGCATTTCGCGGAGCAGCGGGCCGCGCCCTACTCCATGAAGTCCGCTTGGCATAAACGCTATACCGTGGACAACAACCTTAACGCCACCAACAACCTGCTGGCGGCCATCGTGGATTCGGGGCAAGACATCCATGTGGTGCATCTGGGCACCATGGGGGTCTATGGTTACGGCACCGCGGGCATGAAGATTCCCGAAGGCTACCTGAAGGTGAAGGTGGAGACCGATGCGGGCGAGTTGGTGGAAAACGAGATCCTGTATCCGGCCAATCCGGGCAGCATCTATCACCTGACCAAGACCCAGGATCAACTGCTGTTCGCCTATTATAATAAGAACGACGGGGTGCGGGTCACCGACCTGCATCAGGGCATCGTTTGGGGCACCGAGACCGCGGAGACCCGCCTCGACGAGGCGCTGATCAATCGCTTCGACTACGACGGCGATTACGGCACGGTGCTGAATCGCTTTCTGATGCAGGCGGCCATCGGTTATCCGTTGACGGTGCATGGCAGCGGCGGTCAGACCCGGGCCTTTATCCATATCCAGGATACGGTTAAATGCATCGAATTGGCGATTCTCAACGCGCCGCGGCCCGGCGAGCGGGTGAAGATCTACAACCAAATGACCGAGACCCATCGCGTGCGGGATCTGGCCGATTTAGTCTCGGGCATGACCGGGGCGCCTGTGCAGCGGATCCCGAATCCGCGCAAGGAAGACGACGAAAACGACCTGCATGTGGCCAACGACCAGTTCCTGGAACAGGGCTTAGAGCCGATCACCCTCAGCGCCGGGCTGTTGAAGGAGGTGGAAGAGGTGGCGCGCAAGTACGCCGCGAACTGTGATCGGGAAAAAATCCCCTGCGTGTCCTATTGGACCCACGAACAGGCCGCCGCGGGGGGAGGCGTCGGCGCCGGGCCGCGCCCGCTGACCCGCCCCCGGTTGGTCACCGGCGCCGGGGGCTGAGCCGAGCCCTAGCACGCCTGCGCTCAAATAACGGAAACAACGCCATTTAAGGGCGCAGAGGACCGCAGAGGGCGCGGAGGGATTTTTGCTTAATCGCCCCCGCGTTCCGTTGGCGCCTAGCTCCAGCTTGGGAACGGGCATGAAATCGAAATACCGCTCTGCGCGCTCCGCGGTTCTGCGCGTGCTCTGCGTTCCGAGAGCGCCTGGGAAGTTGTTTCCGCCAACAGAATGATGGTCGCAGGATAGGGTTATTCTTCTCTTTCACTGCGCCCGCTGTGTCCTCTGTGGTTTTGCAAAAAATCCGCTCTATTGTTAACCATAGCGTTTGTTAACCACGGAGTTCACTGAGAAAAACGATCAGGCGTGAAAAGTTGGCTCCGTCACTTCGGCGCAGCTGTACTCGTACAGCTGCGCCCCAGTATCGGCAACATCAGCGAGCTGCGCAATGGCTCAGTAACGCCCGTAGCGGGGCGGCTGGTAGGCCTCGCGTTCGCGGCCTTTGACGATCGGGCGGATATAGATATCCACCCGCCGATTCAATTGCCGACCGGCGGGCTTTGCGTTACTGGCGCGCGGCTCGGTCTCCCCGCGGCCTTCGTAGCGCAGGCGGGCCTTGGGCACCCCTTGACGATGCAAGTAACCCGCCACCCGGCGCGCCCGCTTTTCTGAAAGCTCCTGGTTATAGGCCGCGCCGCCGGTGTTGTCGGTATGGCCGACCACATAGGCCACCGAGCGCTCGTAGCGCAGCAACAGGTCCGCCAACTTGTCCAGGGCCGGCCGGAAGGCGCGTTTCACATTGACTCGATCAACGTCGAAGGAGACCTCGCTATCGAGGGTCACCACTAAGGTATCGTCGCGCAGCCGTTTCATTTGCAACTGGTTTTGCTGTCGCTCCTCAGACAGCGTCCGCTCGTAGGCACGCTCTTGCTCGTCCATGTAGTTGCCCACCGCCGCCCCGGTCATGCCGCCCAACGCGGCGCCCACGAAGCGGCCGGCGTCGTCATCCAGTTGATGCCCCACGATAGCGCCTACCACCGCGCCCACGGCCCCGCCGGTCTTGGCCTGCCGGTTGGGGTCGTCGGTGGCGCAGCCTTGGATAAACAGCGCCCCTAGGGCAACGCCGGCCAATATGCTAGTCCTCTTCATGCCTAACTCCTCGTTGTGTGGAAAACCGCGGCGATGGCATTCATCCGCCGCCGCGGGGGTTTGAATGGGGTTTTCAGAGATCCCGAAAACCCCCGGCGGTCAATTCGGGCGCCAGACCGGCTCTTCCTGCGGATAGGCCCCGCCGGTGTTCAGTGGAATGTAGGGCTGCTGGTAATCACCGTCATCGCCCCTCCCCTGCATGCCTTGCATGTCCTGCCTCCCGGACATGCCTTGCATTCCAGACATGCCTTGCATGTCCTGCCTCCCGGACATGCCTTGCATCCCGGACATGCCTTGCATCCCGGACATGCCCGGCATCGGACGATAACCGGGCATAGGCTGACCATAACTGCCGGCGCGCCGGGACTCCAGTTGTCGAATCCGCTCCTCTAACTCACGGATTCGTTCTTCCGCGCGCGTGTTCTCGCTCGCCCCCCGATTCGCAGCGGGGGCGGCGGGGGGCTGGGGCGGCGCATAACTCTGGGGGCCGCCATAGCCCTGGGGTCCGCCATAGCCCGGCGCGCCGTAACCCGGGGCGCCATAGCCCGGCCCGGGGTAAGCGCCGTAACCGGGCGGCGGCCTGCCGCGATAATCATTGTCCCGATCACCGAACCAGCGGCTCGGATTCATCATGTTCATCGGCCCGAAGCCTTCCGCCGCAGCGGTTCCGACCCACCCGCCCTGCGCCAGGCCCAGGGCGAGGACCACGGCCGTTTGTTTCAATGCTCTGCACTTCACAGGACCCATCCTCCTCATTCATTATTGAGATCCGAAGCAGCTCTCGCGTCAAACGCCGGCGCCTGCCGCAACACGCGCTGAAGAACCGACCGCCATGGCTTCAAGAACCGCATCTGTTTTCTAACCCCGAAGCGCCCCCAAGTCAAATAAGCGAATCAGCATGTTCTTCAGCGCTTAGGCGGACCCGGTCAAACCCCAGGCCGCCGCGGCGGCCATGGCGTCCGCCAGCGGCGTTGCGGCAATCGCCTTAACGCGCAAGGACCTGGCGCACCCAAGCGGTCAAGCGGCTTTGATCCAGGGCGCCCGATACGCGATCCAGTTCGCGTCCCGCCCGAAACAGCGCCAAAGTGGGGATGCTGCGGATGCCGAATTGCATCGCAAGCGGTTGGTTCTCTTCGGTATTCACCTTGGCCAGGCGGAGCTGCGGCTCAAGCTCGGCGGCCGCGGCCTCGAAGGCCGGGGCCATCATCCGGCAGGGACCGCACCAGGGGGCCCAGAAATCCACCAGCAGCGGTAAGTCGCTGCGCTCCAAATGGCGCTGAAAATTTCCTTGGTCCAAGGCCAGCGGTCGCCCCTGAAACAAGGGCGCCTTGCACTTGCCGCAACGCGGGGCCTCGTGCAGCCGCGCCGTCGGCGCCCGATTCAGCCCGTCACAGGCCGGGCAAACGATATGCAATGCCTCACTCATCCGTCATAATCTCTCTGTAAGCCGGGGATGCGGTAGAACCTGGGTGCGCTCGCCCTGATCTTCAAGCGGCGACCAGCGCACCGCAGGGGGAGACAAACCGGTCAGGAAACCGCTAAACTCTGGTCCATTCTCAGCCCGAACGGAGCAACCGAAACCCGTTATGTCCGCACCCAAGAACTATCTGGTCCTCGCGGCCATCGGCGACGACGGCCCTGGCCTTGTGGAGGCCATCACCCGCGCCATTCTCGATCAAGGCTGCAACATCGCCCAAAGCCGCATGTCGGTGCTGGGCAATGAGTTCGCCATCCTGGTGATGGTGGAAGGCAACTGGAACACCTTGGCCAAATTGGAAGACACCTTGCCCAAGCTGTCCAAGCGGCTGGGGCTGAATTTGACCTTTAAACGCACCGCCGATCGCAACGCCTCCAGCAACCTCCTGCCCTACGGGGTGGATGTGGTGGCGCTGGACCAACCCGGCATCGTGCATCATTTGGCCGGCTTCTTCTCCGAGCGCCAGATCAACATTGAAGACATGGTCACCAGCAGCTACCAGGCGGCCCACACCGGGGCGCCGATGTTCTCGGTCCACATGAGCGTGGGGATCCCGGCGGACCTGTATATCGCCCCGCTGCGGGACGAGTTCATGGATTTTTGCGATTCCCTTAACCTCGACGCGGTGCTGGAGCCTATCAAGGGCTGAGCGCCGCCACCCAGGAGACTAGAACCATGTCCACGATGTTGATCGGCGAGCCGGCCCCGGATATCGAGCTGCCCGCCACCGGCGACCAACGCCTGAAGCTCTCCGACTTCCGCGGCAGGCCGGTGGTGCTGTATTTCTACCCCAAGGCCGGCACCCCGGGCTGCACCCAGGAGGGCCTCGACTTCGCGGCCGCGATGGATCAATTCCGCCGCCAGTCCGCGGTGATCTTGGGCGCCTCGCGCGACGGCATTAAGGCGCAGGAAAACTTCAAGGCCAAGCAGGCGTTTCCTTTCGATCTGCTATCGGACAAGGAAGAGCAGTTGTGCAACGCCTTCGACGTCATCAAGCTCAAGAACCTGTACGGCAAACCGGTGCGCGGCATTGAGCGCAGCACCTTTTTAATCGACGCCGCGGGCGCGGTGCGCCGCGAGTGGCGCAAGGTGAAGGTGAAGGGACACGCCGCAGAGGTGCTGGAAGCGGTCAAAGAACTCACCCAGGCGGACTAAACCCATTATGAATCAGACGGCCTCACGTCGCGTGTTCGTGCTCGACACCAATGTGTTGATGCACGACCCCACCGCCCTGTTCCGCTTTCAGGAGCATGATGTCTACATCCCCATGGTGGTGCTGGAGGAGCTGGATCGCGGCAAGAAAGGCATGTCGGAGGTGGCGCGCAACGTGCGCCAGGTGAGCCGTTTTCTGGATGAGCTGATGACCGGCGTCACCAAGGCGGAGATCGACGCCGGGCTGGCGCTGCCCGCCACCGAAAAGGAATTGGACCTGCGCCAAGGCGCCCAGGGGCGGCTATTCTTCCAAACCCGAAACTTGAGCAGCGCGCTGCCCGACAGCCTGCCCGGCAAGACGGCGGACAACAGCATCCTGGAGTTCGCGCTGGCCTTGCAGCAGGAGCAAACCGAGCGCCGCCTGACCCTGGTGTCCAAGGACATCAATATGCGGATCAAGGCCACGGTGGTGGGCCTGCATGCGGAGGACTACTCCAACGATCAAGTGCTGGACGACGTCAACCTGCTCTACAGCGGGGCCCTGGAGATGGCGGCCGACTTTTGGGAGACCCACAGCAAAGAGATGGACTCGTGGCAGGAAGAGGGCCGGACCTTCTATCGGGTCAGCGGGCCGGATGTCGCCGACTGGCATCCCAACCAATGCCTATTCCTGGCCGACAGCAGCGGTTTCGACGCCATGGTGCGCCAAGCCGGCGCCCCGGAGGGGGCCAAAATCGAGCTGCTCGCCGACTACGCCAACCCCAAGCACGCGGTTTGGGGCATCCACGCGCGTAACCGCGAGCAGAACTTCGCGCTCAATCTGCTGCTCGACCCCGAGATCGACTTCGTGTCCCTACTCGGGGCCGCCGGCACCGGCAAGACCCTGCTCACCCTGGCGGCCGGCCTGGCCCAGACCCTGGATCAGAATCGCTACAAGGAGATCATAATGACCCGGGTTACGGTGCCGGTGGGCGAGGACATCGGCTTTCTGCCGGGCACCGAAGAGGAAAAAATGACGCCCTGGATGGGGGCCCTGATGGACAACCTGGAGGTGCTGACCCAGACCGAAGGCGGCGAATGGGGCCGCGCCGCCACCGAAGAGCTACTGCGCAGCCGCATCCGCATCCGCTCGCTGAACTTTATGCGCGGCCGCACCTTTCTGAGCAAATACCTGATTATCGACGAGGCCCAGAACCTCACCCCCAAGCAGATGAAGACCCTAATCACCCGCGCCGGGCCTGGCACCAAGGTGGTCTGCCTGGGTAATGTGGCCCAAATCGACACCCCCTACCTCACCGAGACCAGCTCAGGCCTGACCTATGCGGTGGATCGCTTCAAGCGCTGGGCACACAGCGGCCACATCACCTTGCTGCGCGGCGAGCGGTCGCGCTTGGCCGACTTCGCTTCGGACCACCTGTAGTCCGCGCCTAGCCCCTGGGCGGGCTCGGCCTGCGCGTAAAAAAAGCTCTTAGGAACGCAGAGGGCGCGGAGGCGGTGTCAGCGCTTGGCCGGGGATGGTGCGTTACGGCACGCGGCAATGCGGGGGTTGGTTTCGGGTTTCGTGGTTGGCGCGCCTAACGCACCAGGCAGCTAAAGTTTTTCACTCCCGGCGGGTTAAGCCCATAAAAACCTTCGCGCCCCTTGCGTTATATTCGCGTAGCCCGCCTTGAGGGCTTTGCCGAATCCTCGCTTCGCTCGGGAAAAACTAAAGTTTTTCACTCCAAGCGCCGGGCCTTCGGCTGGGGTGCAAAGCTTTAGTTTTGCATGCGTCCGCCGGGTATTGGCCCTGATCATCGTTCCGGACGCGGATTAGGGCCGATTTGATGATTAAGCCCATAAAAACCTTCGCGCCCCTTGCGTTATATTCGCGTAGCCCGCCTTGGGGGCTTTGCCAAATCCTCGCTTCGCTCGGGAAAAACTAAAGTTTTTCACTCCAAGCGCCGGGCCTTCGGCTGGGGTGCAAAGCTTTAGTTTTGCATGCGTCCGCCGGGTATTGGCCCTGATCATCGTTCCGGACGCGGATTAGGGCCGATTTGATGATTAAGCCCATAAAAACCTTCGCGCCCCTTGCGTTATAGCTGACAGGATGCTTAGCCCTGCCTATCACAAGGCCCCCGCATTCAGAATACCCCGCAAACCGTATGCATCGCACCAAACCCCAAACCGCTGGCGGGGCGGGGATGGTGCGTTACAGTCACAAGGACCGCGAGGTTATAAGCGTTCCGGGGTCAGGTCTTTCTTCTTAATCGCGATGTCGGCCTTGGCCTTCAACAGTTCGGTCAGGGCGTTGTACTGCACTTGGCCGCGTGAGTCGGTGATGCTGCGGCGCAGTTGCTGGCGCTGTGCGTCGTCCATCTCTTGCAGGCTGCCGTCGGTGACGCCCTCCAGCCCAATAATGGCGTAGCCGCCCGCGGCGGTGCGGGCCGAGGCGTAGCGCACCGTCTCCCCTTCGGGCCTGGGCATGCGAAAGGCGGCGTTCAGCACCTCGCGCGGCACGGGCGCGCCCACCCGCTTGGCGGCCTCTTGGCGTTGCAGGGGGTTGCCGATTTCCTCGGCCGCCGCTTCCAGGGTGATTTCCCTGGCGCGGATACGCTCTAACAAGGCCTCGCCGGCCGCGCGCGCCATCTCCTGCGCCTGTTCACGGCGCAGGTTGCGGGTGATGGTCTCTTCCACCTCGGCGAAGTCCTTGACCTCGGCGGGTTGGTGCTCGATCACCCGCACCACGATCACATGCTCGTCGCCGAGTTCGATCAGTTCACTGTTGTTGCGCTCCAGCAGTACGTCTTCACTAAAGGCGGCGTTGAGCAGTTTCTGCGAGGAGAAGGACTCGGGGGGGTTTATGCGGCTAATCCACGGGCTGGTCTGAACCTCCATTTCCAGCGCGTCCGCGGCCGGCAGGAGACTGCCCGGGTCTTCGTAGGCGCGGTTGGCCAGGCGATCGGCGTAGTCGTAGAACAGGCGCTCGGCCTCGATTTTGAGGTAGGCCTTGGCGACGTCTTCACGCGCCTCCTCGAAGCTGCGAACCTGCTCCGGCTGCAAGTCGTCGAGGCGGATGATATGGAAGCCGAAACGGCTGCGCACCGGTTCGCTGATGGCGCCTTTTTCCATCGCGTAGACGGCCTCCTCGAAGGGGGCCACCATCACGCCCTTGTCGATTACGCCCAGGTCGCCGCCGAGGTCGGCGGAGCCGGGGTCTTCGGACACCGCCTTGGCCACCGCCGCGAAATCCTCGCCGTCGAGGATGCGCTGGCGCGCGGCCTGCGCCTGCTCCAGGATCTCTTGCTCTTTGGCCTCTTCGGCGTCTTCGGGCACGGTGATCAGGATGTGGCTGGCGCTGCGTTGCTCGGGAGTGGTGTAGTCCTGCTTGTGCTCTTGGTAGAAGCCGCGCACGATCTCTTCGCCCGCTTCGAGGTTTTCGGCGATGCGGTCGATGTCCAGCTCCAGGTACTCCAGCTGCACTTGTTCGGGGGCCATGAATTCATCGTGATGGGCGTCGTAGTAGGACTTGGCGGCCCCGGTCTCCAGCTCCGCCTGCTCCATATAGTCCGCCGGCGGCAGGATCAAATAGGCAAAGGTGCGCTGTTGTTCGCGCAAGCGGGCCATTTCTTCGAGTTCGGCCTGCGGCGCCAGCGCGGAGTCGCGAATCGCGCCGGTCAACTGCGCCCTGACCAGGGATTTTCGGACCTCTTCTTCGAATTCCAAAGGCCGCATGCCTTGGGCGAATAGCGCCCGCTCATAGGCCTGTTGATTGAACTCGCCGTTGATCTGAAAGGCCCCGATATTGCGGATGGCGTCCTGCACCAGCACGGTTCCGGCGCGCATGCCGTTATCCTCCGCCGCCTGCAACACCACCTCTTCTTCGATCATGCCGTCGAGCACCTGGGCGCGCAGCATTTTTTCATCGAGCATTTCGGGATTGAAGTTTTCCCCGAATTGCTGGCGCAGGCGCTGGCGGAAATCACGATATTGCTGCTCGAATGAGCGTTCTGTGATTTCCGCATCACCCACGGTGGCAACGACTGGTTCGCCGCCGACGCCAATGTATTCACTAATGCCCCAAAGGGCGAAAGGAATGCTGATCAGGAAAACGATAACCCAGGCGATCCAACCCTGAGCGCGATCACGGATCGATTGCAGCATGAGCGTATATTCCCTGCTAGAGGTGAGAACTGTTTCTTTGGCGTGCGGACAAACGAAAACGGGGTATCCGAAGATACCCCGCTTGCGTCAAAAATGGCGGAGTGGACGGGACTCGAACCCGCGACCCCCGGCGTGACAGGCCGGTATTCTAACCAACTGAACTACCACTCCAAAATCTTTGGTGGGTGCTGCAGGGATCGAACCTGCGACCCTCGCCTTGTAAGGGCGATGCTCTCCCAGCTGAGCTAAGCACCCCCTCAAGCGAAGCAGCTATTTTACTGCATCTTTGAGAGCTTTGCCAGCCTTAAATGCAGGCGCCTTGGAAGCCGCGATCTGCATGGTGTCGCCGGTCTGCGGGTTGCGACCGGTGCGAGCGGCGCGCTCGCGAACGGAGAAGGTGCCAAAACCGATCAGCGTCACCTGTTCCCCCTTCTTCAGCTCTTCGGTGATGGATTCCACCATCGCATCCAACGCCCGACCGGCGGCGGCTTTGGAGATATCGGCCGCATCGGCCATCGCTTCGGTTAATTCCGTCTTATTCATGGATAGCTATCTCTCCTCTTGACCCCGCTCATCGCGAAGAGTCGTGTTTTTGTTGGCCTCGGTATTCTCGGGGGCGAAAAACGGTCTACTTTATACCTTCGCAACGGCTCCTTGTCAAATCCATTCTTGCGCTAATCCCCGGCTGCTCCTTGCTTGGTTGGTCCCTATGATAACGACTCCGCAGGCGCTTGCAAACCGTTCAGCGCGGGTTTTTGCCAAACGGCTGTCTTTTTTTGAACCACAGCGCGATTGAGGTCTTGCAGCGGGCCTGTGGTGCTGGGCGTGCGGGCTGCTCGGCTGTTTGTCTGCGTGGGGGCGGTTCCTATGCCGCGATCGGCCACGCTGGTACCGTTGCGCCTCAGTAGCGGCAAACAACCTAGCCGCCCGCGAGACGCAGCACACGAAGGACCGCACAGCCCGCGGGCGGTACTCCAGGCGGCTAGGCCAGGCCGGAGCGCAGGCATCCCCGCCCTGGAACGCGGGGAGTCTCAAGCAAAATCCCCCTGCGTGCCCTGCGCCCTCTGCGCCCCTCAATCGCGTTGTTGCCGTTATTTGCGCCCAGACGCACTAGCACGCCTGCGCACAACCCGGAGCTTGGCGAAGCCCAAGCGTGAACTCGGCTGCGCCGCTGCGCTCAGCCCTGGAACATGTCTCCCAGGGGCGGTCGGAGCGGCGGTTTTGGTCGTCGCGGGGCGGCCCCGGCGTTGCATCAGTGGCGCAGATTCGCGCCCTTTTCTTTCTGTTCGTCTTTGGCGGCGTCCACCGCATCCTCGGGCGGCTCGACGGTTTCCGTTTCACCGGTCGCCGTTCGCGGCTTGGGCGATTCGCGCAGCGCGATGTCGAGCACTTCATCGATCCAGCGCACCGGGATGATCTCCAGGCTTTGTTTGATGTTCTTCGGGATGTCCACTAGGTTGCGCTCGTTCTCGTGCGGGATCACCACGGTGGTGATGCCGCCGCGGTGGGCCGCCAGCAGCTTTTCCTTCAAGCCGCCGATGGGCAGCACCTCGCCGCGCAGGGTAATCTCGCCGGTCATGGCCACCTCGGCCCGCACCGGGATCGAGGTGAGGGCGGACACCAGCGCGGTACACATGCCGATGCCGGCGCTAGGGCCGTCCTTGGGCGTGGCGCCTTCGGGGACATGCACATGGATATCGTGCTTTTGGTGGAAGTCGTCCTCTAGCCCCAACGCATGCGCCCGGCTGCGCACCACGGTCATCGCGGCCTGAATCGACTCCTGCATCACCTCGCCGAGCTTGCCGGTGTGGCTGAGCCGGCCCTTGCCGGGCATTAAGGCCGCCTCGATGCTCAGCAGCTCGCCGCCCACTTCGGTCCAGGCCAAGCCCGTGACCTGTCCCACCTGATCGTTTTCCTCGGCCAGGCCGTACCGAAAGCGGCGCACGCCGAGGTACTTGTCCAGGTTCTTGGCGGTTATGCTGATCTTGCCGTCCTTCTTGCCCAGCAGCAGGTCTCTCACCACCTTGCGGCAGACCTTGGAGATTTCGCGCTCCAGGTTGCGCACCCCGGCCTCGCGGGTGTAGAAGCGGATGATGTCGCGAATCGCCGCCTCGCCCATCTGCATTTCGCCCTCTTTGAGGCCGTTGTTCTGCATTTGCTTGGGCAGCAGGTAGCGCGTGGAGATGTTGACCTTTTCGTCCTCGGTGTAGCCGGAGAGGTGGATCACCTCCATCCGGTCGAGCAACGCGGGCGGGATGTTCAGCGAGTTGGCGGTGGCGACGAACATCACCTCGGAGAGGTCGAAATCCACCTCCAGGTAGTGGTCCTGAAAGGTGTGGTTCTGCTCCGGATCCAGCACCTCAAGCAGCGCGGAGGCCGGGTCGCCGCGAAAGTCCATCGCCATTTTGTCGATTTCGTCGAGCAGAAACAGCGGGTTGCGGGTGGCCACCCTGGACAGGTTCTGTACGATCTTGCCCGGCAGGGCGCCGATGTAGGTGCGGCGATGGCCGCGGATTTCGGCCTCGTCACGCACCCCGCCGAGGGACATGCGGCTAAACTTGCGGTTGGTGGCGCGGGCGATGGATTGCCCCACCGAGGTCTTGCCCACGCCCGGGGGGCCCACCAGGCACAGGATGGGGCCCTTGAGTTTGCGCACCCGCTGCTGCACCGCGAGGTATTCGATGATGCGCTCCTTCACCTTCTCCAGGCCGTAGTGGTCCTTTTCCAGCACATCTTCCGCGGCCTTGAGGTCGTTGCGGATCTTGCTCCGCTTCCTCCACGGCACATTGGTTAGGGTCTCTACATAATTGCGCACCACCGTAGCCTCGGCGGACATGGGCGACATCAGCTTGAGCTTGTTGAGTTCGGAGTTGGCCTTGTTCTTGGCCTCCTTGGGCATGCCGGCCTTGTCGATGCGCTGTTGCAGCTCTTCGATTTCGTTAGGGGCGTCTTCCAGCTCGCCGAGTTCCTTCTGAATCGCCTTCATCTGCTCGTTCAGATAGTATTCGCGCTGGTTCTTCTCCATTTGACGCTTCACCCGCCCGCGGATGCGTTTTTCCATCTTCAGCAGGTCGTTCTCGCCCTCCATTACGCCCATCAGGTGTTCGAAACGCTGCCGCACGTCGGCCATTTCCAACACCTTCTGCTTCTCTTCGAGCTTGAGGGCCATGTGCGCGGCCATGGTGTCCGCGAGGCGACCGGGCTCGTCGATGTTGGCAATGGAGGTCAGCACCTCCGGCGGCACCTTCTTGTTGAGCTTGACGTATTGATCGAACAGGGTGGTGGCGGAGCGCATCAGGACTTCGGCCTCGCGCTCGTCGGCCACCTCCTCGTCGCCCATCAGCTCCGACTCGGCGGTAAAGTAGGGGTCGGCGGAGACCATGCGGGTTACGCGCATGCGTTCCCCCCCTTCCACAAGGACCTTCACGGTGCCATCCGGGAGTTTGAGCAATTGCAGGATCTCGGCATGGGCGCCCACGGTGTACATATCCTTTTCCGCCGGGTCGTCGGTTTCGGCGCTCTTCTGCGCCACCAGCAGGATCTGCTTATCGTCATCCATGGCCGCGTCCAGGGCCTTAATGGACTTTTCGCGCCCCACGAACAACGGGATCACCATATGCGGATAGACCACTACGTCACGCAGTGGCAAGACCGGGATCGGCCGACTGGAGATCTGGCGGGGCGTGTCGATCGTGTCTTCTTGGCCCATGGGATGCTTCCTCATGATAGGGGAGAGGCCGCCGTACTCATCAGCGGGATGCGGCGAATCGGGGCGACTCCGGGGGTTTGCTCGGCCGGGCGGGCCTGAGGCCGTTTGGGGGGACGGCGCCATAGTGGATTGTTTATAGACTGCGGGCTTTGGCGATGCATTTCAAGCCACCGTCGGGCTCAGGCGGTTGGCGGGGCTTCTTATACCCGAATTGCGCCGGGGTTGGGTTCGCCGGCCCGGCGCGGCGAGCGGCGCAGAGCGGGCTATGCAGCGCTTGCCGCAACGCCGTTGGCGGACGCAAAGCCTAGAAAAATGGTATGAGAATCCCCGGAAATCGCCAAAATGAAAACGCCGGCCACCGCCCAGACGGTGGCCGGCGCTCGGCCCGCGATGACCGGTTCGGTTCAATCCGAAGAGGCCGCTAACTGTTTTTCACCGCCGTCATAGATGATGTAGGGTGAGGTTTCGCCGGCGATCACCGCCTCATCCACCACCACCTTGCTGACGTTATCGAGCGACGGCAGGTCGTACATGGTGTCGAGCAGCGTGCCTTCGAGGATCGTGCGCAGACCGCGGGCGCCGGTCTTGCGGTCCATCGCCTTGCGGGCGATGGCCAACAACGCGTCCTCGCGAAACTCCAGCTCACAATCTTCCATCTCGAACAGTCGCTGGTATTGCTTCACCAGGGCGTTCTTGGGCTGGGTGAGGATTTCCATTAAGGCCGCTTCGTCGAGCTCCTCCAAGGTCGCCACCACCGGCAGCCGGCCCACGAACTCCGGGATCAGGCCGTAGCGGATCAGGTCCTCGGGCTCCACCGCGCTGAAGATTTCGCCCAGGCTGCGCTCATCCTTTTTGCTGCGGACCTCGGCGCTGAAGCCGATGCCGCCCTTCTCGGAGCGGTTGCGAATCACTTTATCCAGCCCCGCAAAGGCGCCACCGACGATGAACAGGATATTCGCCGTATTGACCTGCAGGAACTCCTGCTGCGGATGCTTGCGGCCGCCCTGGGGCGGGACCGAAGCCACGGTGCCTTCGATCAGCTTGAGCAGGGCCTGCTGCACCCCTTCGCCGGACACGTCACGGGTGATGGAGGGGTTGTCGGACTTGCGGGAAATTTTGTCGATTTCATCGATATAGACGATGCCGCTCTGGGCCTTGTCCACATCGTAATCGCACTTTTGCAGCAGCTTCTGGATGATGTTCTCTACGTCCTCGCCCACATAGCCGGCCTCGGTGAGGGTGGTGGCGTCGGCGATGGTGAAGGGCACCTCCAGCATGCGAGCGAGGGTTTCGGCGAGCAGGGTCTTGCCGGAGCCCGTGGGGCCGATGAGCAGGATATTGCTCTTGGCGATCTCGACCTCCTCGTTCTTACTGCCCGACTCCAGCCTTTTGTAGTGATTGTAGACGGCAACGGACAGGGTCTTCTTGGCCCGCGCCTGACCGATCACATACTGGTCGAGCAGGTCGAAGATCTCCTGCGGCTTCGGCAGGGAGGTCCGGCCCTCGCCGCCGGCCTCCTGAATCTCCTCGCGGATGATGTCGTTGCACAGCTCTACGCACTCGTCGCAGATGAAAACGGAAGGCCCGGCGATCAGCTTGCGCACTTCATGCTGGCTTTTGCCGCAAAAGGAGCAGTATAAAAGCTTACCGTCGTCGCCCTTGCCCTTATCGTTACTCATTACGCCGTCCCCTTCGAACTCTCGCCTTTCCGACCATGGGTCCAATCATAGCCCCATGGCCGGAAAATCACAAAATTTTGCCCCGCGGATCCGCCTACAGCCGAGGAGGGTTCCACCGGCAACCCTCAAAACCCGACCTCGGCGGCGCCGCTTCAGGGCCGCGTGGTCAGCACGCTGTCGATCAGGCCATAGTTCACCGAGTCCTCGCCGCTCATGAAGTTATCACGCTCGGTATCCCGTTCGATGCTCTCCAGCGGCTGGCCGGTGTGCTTGGCCATAATCCGGTTCAATCGATCCCGCAGCAGGAGGATTTCCTTGGCATGGATCTCGATGTCCGAGGCCTGCCCCTGGAATCCGCCTAGGGGTTGGTGAATCATAATCCGCGAATGCGGCAGCGCGTAGCGCTTGCCGGCCTCGCCGCCGGTCAACAACAGCGCGCCCATGCTCGCCGCCTGACCGATGCACATGGTGCTGACATGAGGCCGAATGAACTGCATGGTATCGTAAATCGCGAGCCCGGCGCTGACCGAACCGCCGGGGGAGTTGATGTAGACGTGGATATCCTTGTCCGGGTTTTCCGACTCCAGGAACAGCAGCTGAGCCACCACCAGGTTGGCCATGTAGTCTTCCACCGGCCCCACCAGGAAGATGACCCGTTCCTTGAGCAGGCGGGAATAGATGTCGTAGGCCCGCTCGCCGCGCGCCGTCTGTTCCACCACCATGGGCACCAGGCCGAGGGCCTGGGCGTCCAGCGCACCGTGCGCAGGCTTGTCAATCATACGTCGCTATCCCCTAGGATTTTTCGGTTTGCCGCTTGGGATCCATCAGCTCCTCAAAGCCGACGGGTTCGTCCGCCACTTGGACCTGCTGCATCACCCAATCCACTACCTGATCTTCCAGCACCAGGTTTTCAATCTGTCCGCGCTGCTCTTGGTTGGTTTTGTAGAATTCGACCACCTCGTCCGGGTTTTCGTAGCTCTGGGCCGCGTCCCGAATACGCGCCTCGACCTGCTCGGCATCCACCTTAAGCCCATTGGCCTTTACGATCTCAGCAATTAACAGGCCAATTTTGACCCGCCGTTGGGCCTGATCTTCGAACAGGCTCAGCGGCAGCTCGATGCCGGGGGCCTGCCGGCCCATGGACTGGCGGGTGTGCTCACGCAGGGCCTCGGCCTCTTGCTCGATCAGCGACTTGGGGACATCCAGCGGCGTGGTCTCCAGGATCGCGGTCATCACCCCGTCCTTGATTTTTTGGTGTATCTTTTCCTTCAATTCACGCTCCATATTGGAGCGAACCTCACTGCGGAAGGCCTCTTCGCCGCCCTCTTCGACGCCGAAGGCCTGGATGAAGGCCGCGTCGATCTCGGGCAGCACCGGCTGCTCGATCTTTTTCACCGTGACCTCAAACACCGCCGGCTTGCCGGCCAGGTGCGCGGCCTGATAGTCATCGGGGAACCGCACGTCTAGGCTGCGGGTCTCGCCCCGGGTCGCGCCTGCGAGGCCGGCCTCGAAGCCTTCGATCATGTTGCCGGAGCCAAGCTCCAGCGACGCGTCGGCGGCGGCGCCGCCGTCGAACGCCTCGCCGTCGATCTTGCCCTCGAAGTCGATGGTGAGGCGGTCCTCGGTCTGCGCCGGGCGTTCGACCTCTTCCCAGGCGGCGCGCTGTTTGCGCAGCTTGCGGATCATCTCCTCCAGGTCGGCGTCGGTGACCTCGGCCACCGGCTTTTTGATTTCGGCGGCGCCGAAGTCGCCCAGCACGATCTCGGGGGCCACCTCGAAGGTGGCGGTGTAGGCCAGGACCTGCCCCGGACCTTTGTCTTCCGGCTCGATCTTGGGCGGACCCGCCGGGGTGACGGCCTGCTGCTCCAGGGCCTCGTAGTAGCTGCTCTGTATCAGCGATGCGAATACCTCTTGGCGCACCTGCTCGCCATAACGCTTACGCAGCACGGAAAGGGGCACCTTTCCGGGGCGGAAGCCGTTCATGCGCACGCTGCGCGTCATCTCGCGCAGGCGCTTTTCGACTTCCGGGTCCACCCGCTCCGCGGGCAGTTCTACCGTCATGCGTTTTTCCAGGCCTTCAGCAGATTCGATGGTAACTTGCATCTACCTCTCGGGCGGCCGTCGCCACCCCTCCGATAATGGGTTTCAAGATAAAAGCCTGGGTCCACGGGGCTCAGGCTTGCCGAGATTTGGTGCGAAAGGGGAGACTCGAACTCCCACGGGTCACCCCACTGGAACCTAAATCCAGCGCGTCTACCAATTCCGCCACTTTCGCGTTTGTGTTGGGTCTACCAGAACGTTCCAGTATACAATCCTTGATCGCACAGGTGTAACCCCTTTTTCATTCAGGAGGAGCTTTTCCATGCGCAGCCTCGCCGCTTTCGTGCTCTTGTTCGTCGTCGCCATGCTGGTCGCCGCCCTGTTGCTGCCGCCCCTGTATTGGGTGTTGGGTGCGCGCCTGAGCGTGCCGCCGCATTTACTGCTGGACCAGTTGGCGAAGCTCGTGGCCGTGCCGTTCTTCCTTTGGCTCCTGGCCCGCTTCGATCTCCTCTCCGCCGCCGCCCTGGGGCTGCGCCAGCCGGGCCGGGGCTTTTGGCGCGAGGCGGCCAGCGGTTGGCTCTGGGGCGTGGCCATGCTGGGCGTGTTGTGCGCGCTGCTGATTACGCTGGAGGCGCGCAGCCTGCGCCCCCTGCCGGAGGCTTGGGCCTGGCGCCTCGCGGGCATCGCCGCCGGCGCCTTGGTCGCCGGTTTCCTGATCGCCTGGATCGAGGAGGTGTTCTTCCGCGGCGGCCTGTACGGGGCCGCCCGGCGCGAATCCGGGGTGGCCGCCGCCATCGGCCTGTCGAGCGTCTATTACGCGGCCTTGCACTTCGTCGATCCGCGCCCGCTGCCCCCGGATGCGCCCCTGCTGTGGGACACCGGGCTGCATCTGCTGGCCGGCGGTTTCTGGCAGTTCAGTCGCCCCGGGGCGATCCTTGACTCCTTTTCGGCCCTTTTCGCCGCCGGCGTGCTGCTTGCTATGGTGCGCGAACAACGCCGGGGGCTCGCCTTCGCCATCGGGCTGCATGCCGGCTGGATCCTGGTGATTCGGCTGGTGCAGGAGACCACGCGGGTGAATGCCGCGTCCGACAGCGCGGCGCTGGTGGGCGCGTATAACGGTATCATCGGCTATTTCGCCGCGGTCTATATCCTGGCCTTGGTATTGCTGTTCGGGCTCGACGCCTTACGCGCGCCGCGCGCCCGACTCTAAAAGCCGGTCCGAGACCAGGGCTCAGACCTGAGACCCGTCGCCCTCTGCGCCTTCTTTTTCCACCGGCATCAGGTCCTCCTTGCTGATGCCGAGCATGATCACCGCCGCACTCGCCACATAGATGGAGGAGTAGGTGCCAATCAGCACGCCGATGATCAGCGCCAGGGCGAAGCCGAAGATGATTTCGCCGCCGAAGATCAGCAGCGCCAGCAGCACCAGCAGGGTGGTGAACGAGGTCACCAGGGTGCGAGCCAGGGTCTGGGTCAGGGAGCTGTCCACGATCTCGATCACCCCGCCCTTGCGCATCTTGCGGAAGTTTTCGCGAATGCGGTCGTAAACCACGATGGTGTCGTTGAGTGAGTAGCCGATCACCGCCAACACTGCGGCCAGCACCGGCAGGTCGAATTCCACCCGAAACAGCGAGAACAGCCCTACGGTGATGATCACGTCATGCACCAGGGCGACGATGGAGCCGAGCGCGAAGCGATACTCGAAGCGCAGCCCGACATAGATCAGGATGGCGCCTAGGGCGTAGAGCAAGGCCAGGCCGCCGCGGGTGGTGAGTTCCTCGCCCACCTGGGGGCCGACGAATTCCACCCGGCGCAGGTCCACCGGACCCTCGGAGGCGGACTGCATGGCCCTGAAGGCGCGGTCGCTGAGCTGGGCCGCATCTTCCTCCAAGTCGCCCTGGGGCGCCAGCCGCACCAGTACGTCGCGACTGCTGCCGAAATGCTGAATGGTGTAATCGCCGAAGCCGGCCTGATCCAGCGCCGCGCGCACCACGGTCAGATCGGCGGCTTGCTCATAGCCCACCTCGACCAGGGTGCCGCCGGTGAAGTCGATGCCCAGCTTCAGTCCCTGAAGGGCGATGGAGGCCAGGCAGACCAGAATCAAGACCGCGGAGAAGATCGTCGCCAGTTGGCGCTTCTCCATGAACGGGATGGTCTTCTTCGGGTCGATGATTTTGATCGATTGGTCTTGCATGATGCGTCTCCTCGGGCCGGCCTCAGATGGTGATCTGCTGCAATCGCTTGCCGCCGTAGATCAAATTGATCACGGCCCGGGTGCCGATGATGGCGGTGAACATGGAGGTCAGGATGCCGATGAACAGGGTCACCGCAAAGCCCTTAATGGGGCCGGTGCCGAAGCTGAACAGCACCACCGCCGCGATTAGGGTGGTGATGTTGGCGTCCAGGATGGTGGAAAGCGCCTTTTGATAACCCGCATGGATGCTGGCCTGGGGCGTGTTGCCGTTGCGGATCTCCTCGCGGATGCGCTCGAAGATCAGCACATTGGCGTCCACCGCCATGCCCACGGTGAGCACGATGCCGGCGATGCCGGGCAGGGTGAGGGTGGCCTGAAGCAGCGACAGCACGGCCACGATGAGCACTAGGTTGGTGACCAGGGCCAGGTCCGCCACCAGCCCGAACACGCGATAGTAGTACACCATGAACACCATCACCAGCCCCAGGCCGATCATCACCGAGGCGAAGCCCTGGTCGATGCTGTCCTGCCCCAGGCTGGGGCCGATGGTGCGCTCTTCCACGATCTCGATGGGCGCGGCCAGGGCGCCGGCGCGCAACAGCAGCGCCAGGTCGTGGGCCTCTTCCATGCTGTCGAGGCCAGTGGTTTGAAAGCGGGCGCCGAAGGGCTCGATGATGTTGGCCACGCTAATGACCTCCTCCACCGGCACCTTGCGCTTTTTGATTTCGCCGTCCTCTTCGTAGGTCTCGATACGGGTCTCAATGAACACCACCGCCATCGGCTTGCCCACATTGTCGAGGGTGACGTCGCGCATGCGCCGGCCGCCGGCCCCATCTAGGCGAACCACCACCGCCGGGGAGCCCGAGCGCTGATCAATGGCCGAGGAGGCGTCGGTGATTTGGTTGCCGGTGACGATTACCGACTTCTTCAGCAGGATCGGCCGACCGTCGCGGGTGTGATACAGCTTGGCCCCCGGCGGAACACGGCCTTGCAGCGCGTCCTGCACGTCGCGCTCGGTGTCTTGCAGGCGGTATTCCAGGGTGGCCGTGGCGCCTAACAGGTCCTTGACCTTGGTCGGATCCTGCGCCCCCGGCAGTTGCACTACGATGCGCCGGTCGCCTTGGCGTTGAATCACCGGCTCGGCCACGCCGAGGGCGTTGACGCGATTGCGCAGGGTGGTGATGTTCTGCTTGAGGGCGAAGGTTTGGACTTCTTCGCGCTGGTTCTCGCCAAGCGTCGCGCTCAGGCGATATTCGTCCGCCTCGTCCGTAGCGTCCAGCTCCAACTCGCGGAACTCGTTGCCGATCACCCGCTCCGCCTCGTCGCGCACCGCGGCGTCGTTAAAGGTCAGCAGGATGTCATCGCCCTGCTGGATCACCTGCTTATAGCGCACCTTCTCCTGCCGCATTAGGGTCCGAATATCGCCCGCGAAACGATCCATGGCCTGCGTCACCGCCGCCTCGATATCCACATCGATCAACACATGGATGCCGCCGCGCAGATCCAGGCCCAGGTACATGGGCTGGGCATCGATCGCCCGCACCCAGTCCGGCAGGTCCGGAGACAGCGTCATCGCCAGGGTGTGATCCATACCCAGGGCCGCCTGCAGCACGTCTTGGGCCTTGAGCTGGGAATCCGAATCCGTGAACCGCACCAAGAGCTTGTTCTGCTCCGTGTCCAGCTCCACCGCCTTGTATTTCAGCCCGGCCTGATTCAGCGTTTGCTCGATTTGCTGCACCGTCTGCGTGCCGACCTCCATATCGCGCGCGGCGGAGACCTCAATGGAGGGGTCTTGATCGAAGACGTTGGGGAAGGCGAGCAACAGGCCCGCCAGCAACACGAACAGAACCAGCAGGTTCTTCCAAAGGGGATAACGATTCATAGGCTCATTTCGGCGTTTTTGATTAAATCCATCGGTGCGATGACGGTGCGTTTCGGGGGCGCCCAAGAACCCAGGCCGCGGCCGCGATCCTAGGCCGGATCCGGCACGGGCCAAGGGATGCCCCCGGCGTGCGGCGGTTACATCTCCTTTAGCGTCCCCTTAGGCATCACCGCGCCCACCGATTGGCGACGCACCTTCACCTCAATGCCTTCGCCCAGCTCCACCTTGGCGAAGTTGTCGCCGAGGTCGATGATCTTGCCCATTAGGCCGCCTTCCAACTGCACCTCGTCGCCCTTTGAAAGGGCCTCCACCATCTTCTGGTGCTCTTTTTGCCGCTTCACCTGCGGCCGGATCATGAAGAAGTACAGCACCAGCAACAGCCCGATGGGCAGGATCAAACCGCCCAGCCCAGCGCCCGCCGGGGCCTGATCGGCCGCTTGCGCCATTGCGTCGGAGATAAAAAAGCTCATAGAAACACCTGGATTTATGCCCGAAAAAGGCGGGGATTATGACACATCCCCCGCTTGCGTCAATCTCACCGCAGCCCCTGCCGCCGCCATAAGCCGCAGGATGCAGCGTAGACCAGCCCGGGGACGAAAGGTTCACCGGCGCTGCAAAATCCCCCGACTGGGCTATTATTGAAGACAGCAATCGCCGCAGACCCGGCCGCAAGGCCGGCGCCCGACGGCGAACCCCGGCACCCGCCGAAACAGACCGGAGGCCCCGATGCGACACGCGAAAACCCGAGCCCGATGCACCCTTGCCGCCTTCCTGCTGGCGGCCGGCGCCACAGAGGCCGCGACGCCCAGCGATGCGGTAATCGCGGTATTTCAATTCCCCGACGCCGCCATTGCGGGCATTTCAGCCGGGCCGGGCGGCGAAGTCGCCCTCTATGACCGCACCCCCGGGGCCAACGGCGGCCTGATCCGGTTCCTTCAGGCCACCCATCCGCAGGGCGGCGAGCTGACCGTCGAGGAGGCCCCCGAGACGGTGACCCTATACGGCGAGGCGCCGAACTTAAAGGGCTGGATGGTGCGCGACGGCGGCCTGTTATTCGCCCTATCCGCCAACACCAAGACCACCGCATGGGGCGTCTCCAGTTGGCAGCAGATGTGGCTGTACATCATCGCCGGTCGGGCCAAGCTCAAGGCCATTAACTACAACGGCGCCGATCCGGTCCAGGGCGACGAACCCTGGACGGCCCCGCTGGATTACCGCTATGCGGTGAACGGCTTCACCATCAAGCCGGCCTGGTCCGAGGACTACAATAACCCCATCCTGATCGTGGACGATACCGTCAAGGGCAACCTGGATTTGCTGGAACTCGATGCCGTCGGGCTCGGGTTACAGCATCAGGTCCGCTACTCCTACCGAGATCGGCTCGAAGACGGCTGCGAATGGCCGGACATCGACCCCGGTCCTTGGTACACCTGCCGCTGGATGGGCCTGGCCGGCAACGGCCTGGCCCTGGAATGGCGCTTCGACACCCGCAAGAACTCCGCTGGCCCGAATCTGCACATCGAAGACGAGGTCTATCTGCTTGATCCGCTGCGCTCCAAGTCCCAGGTGCGCCGCATCCGCATCAGCGAATCGCTGGAATGGTTCACCGCCCGCGAACTCACCCCCATCGACCTGTCCGTCTACGACGGCATGCTGGCCAATGGCGCGGAGAGCCTCTACACCGCGCCGCGGCTGGACGAGCTGTGGGCGGCCACCGGCATTCAGTCCTTTCAAAACGGCTTTGTGGCCGCGGTGGACACCTTCCGCCTCACCGGCACGGTCATCGATCCGGTGTTGCGCGACCAGAACCTGCTGCTGCCCGATTACGCCGACCCCGGGCATTGGTTCGTGCCGGTGGCGGACGGCTTTAACGCCCCATCGCCCCTGATCTTGCGCGAAATCCGTAACGGCGCCGTGGTGAACAGTGTAACCGCCCTCACGGACTATGCCTACGGGGCGCTTGACGCCGCCGCCTTCGACCCCCGTTACGGCCTCGCCTACCTGGCGATCGACGACACCGTCTATGTGGTCTCGGTGACCGCGCCCGACGGCACGGACCTGGATGGCGACGGCCTGCCCAACGACTACGAAACCGCCCACGGCCTGGACCCGGAAGACCCGACCGACGCGCGCCAGGATATCGACGGCGACTCTTGGACCTATGTGGATGAATACCTCGCCGGGACCGACCCGATGAACCCGGACAGCGACGGCGACGGCGTCAGCGACGCCACCGACCCCCTGCCGATGCACCCCGACGCCTGCGGCGACTTCATCATCGACGGGGTGCTCGCGGCCCTCGACATCGCAGGCGACTTCCGCTGCAACTTCGCCGATCACCTACAGATCCAGGGCCGCGTCAGGGTGCTCCCCGGCGGCCTGCTGGACCTGGAGGCCTGGAGCATTCGCGCCGGACCGGGGTTTTCCGCCGAAGCGGGGGCCCAGGTGCGAATGCGCTGAGCGGGGGCGCCTCAATACCGGGGTGTCAAAATAGTACGCTAGTACGCCTGCGCTCAAATAACGGAACCAACGCCATTTAGGAACGCAGAGGGCACGGAGGGGGGTTTGCTTGAGCCGCGTCCCCGCGTTCCAGGGGGGGAATGCCTGTCCGCCGCTCCGGCCTCGCCTAGCCGCCTGGAGCCCTCGGGCTGTGCGGTTCTGTGTGTGCTCGGCACTCCAAAAGCGCCTGGATTGCCGTTCGCTAAACGGAGTGTCAAACGCGAGTTTGAAACACCGCTGGTCCGCAAGCTCCAGCTTGGGGACCCACGTCGTGGAAGCTCTAGCTTCCCGAGCCATTCGGCAAGTTAGAGCTTGCGAGACAGGCGTTCCCAAGGAGGCTGCGGGAACGAGTATGAAATCGAAATCATCTCTGCGCCTTCTGCAGTTCTCCGTGCGCCCTGCGTTCTAAGAGCGCCTGGGTTGCTTCCTATACCTGGGCGCGGCTGTACTAGTCGCGCACCCGCAAGGCGCGTCAGGTTCCGCCTGTAGCGAAGTGAGTATTCGCGTTTATTCGCCTCCATTCGCGGTTCAATGGCCCATTTCGCCGCGGTCCCGCACGAGCCCAGCCGATGCGCCCGCTCCTCGGCACAGCCCCTTCCTGGCACGCCTAGATCGGCAACGAAGGTTCTCTCGCCAAGACGCAAAGGGCGCAAAGAAAACCCCTTATTTCTCTAGGCTTAGCGCAAAAAACGGGCAGGCATTCTATGCCCGAGACCAAAGCCGAAAACCGGGGGTTTCTTCGCTCGAATACTGGCCCGATTTCGACAGCCTAGGGGCAAACGCTCTGCGCCCTCTGCGGTTCTCTGCGTTCCCAGCAAGCGTTTCGGCGGTCTTTGAGCGCCCGCATTACCCCTCCAGGCGCCCGTCCCGCAGGTGCAGTGTGCGGTCCATGCGGGCGGCCAGTTGGGTGTCGTGGGTGACCACCACGAAGCTGGTGCGGATCTCGCGGTTGAGTTCCAGCATCAGCTCATAGATCCGCCCCGCGGTGATGCTGTCGAGGTTGCCGGTGGGTTCGTCGGCCATCACGCACAGCGGGCGGGTGACCAGGGCGCGGGCGATGGCGGCGCGCTGGCGCTCGCCGCCGGAGAGTTCACCGGGCTTGTGCTGAATGCGCGGACCCAGGCCGACGCGTTGCAGCATGGCGGCGGCCCGCTCCTGCGACTCGGCCACCGCCGCGCCGCCGATCAGTAGCGGCATGGCCACGTTCTCCAGCGCGGTGAACTCGGGCAACAGGTGGTGAAACTGGTACACGAAGCCTAGGCTGCGGTTGCGCAGCTCGCCCTGTTTGCGGCCATTGAGCGCAAGCAGGTCCCGGCCCTGGACCCGCACCTGGCCGGCGGTGGGCCGCTCCAGGCCGCCCAGGCAGTGCAGCAATGTGCTTTTGCCGGAGCCGGAGGCGCCGACGATGGCCACCCGCTCGCCGGCGCGAATGCTGAGGTCCACGCCCCGGAGCACCTCTACGTTCAGGGTCCCGTCACGGAAGCTGCGATACAGGCCGCGGCCCTCCAGCACCGGGGTTGACGTCTGCATAACGGATTCATTCATAACGCAGGGCCTCCGCCGGTTGCACCCGGGACGCGCGCCAGGCCGGATAGAGGGTGGCCAACAGGCTGATGACAAAGGCGCTGGCGCCGATCAGGCCAACATCGTTCCAATGCAGGTCCGACGGAAAGCGGCTGATGTAGTAGATATTGGGATCCAGAAAGTGGATGCCGAAGGCCCGCTCCACCGAGGCCACGATGGCCTCCAGGTTCAGCGACAGGCCCACCCCGCCGGCCATGCCCAACAGGGTGCCCAGCAGCCCCAGCGTGGCCCCCTGGACGATAAAGATCATCATCACCGAACCCGCCGAGGCCCCCAGGGTCCGCAGGATGGCGATATCGCTCTGCTTGTCGGTGACCACCATCACCAGGGTGGAGACGATATTGAAGGCCGCTACCGCCACGATTAGAAACAGGATCAGCCCCATCATGCGCTTTTCGGTCTGCAAGGCGGCGAAGAAGTTGCGGTGCTCCAGGGTCCAGTCGCTGACCCGGTACAGGCCCGGCAGTTGGTTGGCCAGCTCGCGGGAGATGCGCGGGGCGTCGTACAGGTCGCGCAGCTTCAGGCGGATGCCGGTGACGTTGTCGCCCATGCGCAACAGCCGCGCCGCGTCCTGCATCGCCATGAGGGCCACGCCGCGGTCGTATTCGCCCATGCCCACCTCGAAGATCCCCGACACCGTGAAGCTGCGCAGGCGCGGCATCAGGCCGGCGGGGGTGACGTTGAGGTTGGGCGTCACCAGGGTGACCTTGTCGCCGGGCATTACGTCGAGCACCAACGCCAGCTCACGGCCTAGCACGATGTTCCAGGCCCCGGGCGTCAGGTCCGCCAGCGCGCCGTAGCGCATGTGCTCGCCCACGTCGGACACCAGGGGCTCGCGCTCCGGCAGGATGCCGCGCACAATGGCCCCGCTGGCCTGTTGGCCGTTGGCGAGCATGGCCTGGGCCTCCACAAAGGGGGCCTGCCCCGTGACCTCGGGGTGATCCTGCACCAGCTTGATGGCCTGGGGCCACTGCGCCAGCTCACCGCTCACGCCCTTAATGGTGGCATGGGAGGCCATGCCCAGGATGCGCTCGCGCACCTCCTTGTGGAAGCCGTTCATCACCGACAGCACGGTGATCAGCGCGGTCACCCCCAGCATGATGCCGAGCATGGAACTCAGCGAAATGAAGGAAATGAAGTGATTGCGCCGCTTGGCCCGCGTGTAGCGCAGGCCGATAAAGATTTCGAGGGGCTTGAACATAGGAGGCATTAAACCACAACTCGGGGCGCGGATCCCGGCCCGTGCGGCCAGCCGGCGCCGCGGCCGGCCCGGCAGCGAATCGGCCAGCGTGGTATGATAGCGGCGTCAGCCGTGAAGAGAGAATGCTCGCGGACCTTTTCACCCAAGCCAACAACGGCCCCCGCATGACAAAACCCATCGTATGCAAATTCGGCGGCAGTTCGGTCGCCGACGCCGATCAAATTCGGAAGATCAGAGACATCGTACAGGGCGACCCCGACCGCCGCTTCGTGGTGGTCTCGGCCCCGGGGCGCAGCGCCTCGGGGGAGCACAAGGTCACCGACCACCTGATCAATATCGCCACCGCAGGCGCACACTTTCGCGACCAGCGCTTGGACCTCACCCCGGCCCACAGCCGCAACGCGGTGATCGACAAATTCGCCCGCATCATCAAGGGCCTGGGCATCGATGGCGAGGAGATCCTCGGGGCGCTCAAACGCGACCTCGACACCGACCTCGCCGACGACCGCCGCACCGCCTTTCTCGCCTCCCGCGGCGAGCATTACAACGCCCGGGTGATCGCCGAGTTCTTTCGCAGTTGCGAGCTGGACGCCCAGGCCTGCCTGCCGGAGGAATTCGGACTGCGGGTGACCCGCGATTTCCTGGACGCCAAGGTGCTGCCCGAGGCCTATGAAAACATGGCGGCCCTAGATGCGGAGACCGGCATCTGCATCATCCCCGGCTACTACGGCGTGACCGAAGCCGACGAAGTGGCGGTGTTCTCCCGCGGCGGCTCGGACCTCACCGGCGGCGACCTGGCCTACGCCCTTGAGGCCCAGACCTACGAAAACTGGACCGATGTCAGCGGCGTGTTCGAGGCGGACCCCGGCGTGATCCCGGAGGCGCGGGCCATCCCGCGGCTGACCTTTAAAGAGATCCGCCTGCTGTCCTCCAAGGGCTTCAACGTATTCCATTTGAACGCCATGCTGCGCTGCAAGGAACGCAAGATCCCGATCAACATCCGCAACACTAACAGCCCGGACGCCCTCGGCACCGTGATCCTGAACGAGCGCGTGCCCGAGGAGGGCATCGTGGGCATTGCGCGACTGGACAACATGGCCTACATCTACCTGCAAAAGGACATGCTAGGTGAAGAGGTGGGGTTCACCGCATCGCTGCTGACCATCTTTCAGGATTTCGGCATCAACACCTATCACTACCCGACGGACAAGGACGATATCGCGGTGCTGGTGGACCAGGACGACCTCTTGGGGAGCATCAACGACCTGCGCCGCAGCATCGAAAAGAAGCTGAAGCCGGACTTTATGGACGTGGTGTACAACCTCTCCATCATCACCCCGGTGGGGCTGGGCCTGAAGGGCAACTCCTACCCCATCGTGGACGCCCTCGGGGCCTTGGGCGAGGCGCATATCCCGATCGAAATGATCGACCAGGCCCCGTCCCAGATCTGCTTCCATATCGGCATCAACCAGGCGGTGGCGGACGATGCGCTGCGCATCCTCTATGACAAGCTGATCAAAGAGGCGATTTAAGCGCTGGATCGCACCGGACCACCCGCTCCTAGCCGAAGGCCCCGGGGCGGGTTGCCGCCGCCAAGCGATCCCGCCCCGGCGTCGCGCGCTGGGACAGGCCGCGCCTCACGCGACCCGCTTCGCGTGGGTTTACTGCGCCCGGGCGTGAACAGCGCTGCAACGGCTACTCGATATTCTGCACCTGCTCGCGCATTTGCTCGATCAGCACCTTCATCTCCACCGCGGTCCGGGTCACCTCCACGTCGGCGGATTTGGAGGACAGGGTGTTGGCCTCCCGATTCAGCTCCTGCATCAGGAAATCCAGGCGCCGCCCCACGGGCTCCGTCCGCTCCAACACCGCCTCCACCTCGTCCAGGTGCGCGGCCAGGCGATCCATCTCCTCATCCACGTCCAGGCGTTGGGCCAACAGCGCCATCTCCTGTTCCAGCCGCCCGGCATCCAGCTCCCCGGCCAGCTCGGACAGGCGCTCACGCAACCGCTCGCGCACCGACTCCAGCACCTGCGGCATCTTTTCCCGCACCTGCCCCACCTGGACCCGCAGGGCCTGCAAGCGCTGGCGGATGGCCTGCTCCAAGCGCGCCCCCTCGCGCCGGCGGGTGTCGAGCAAGGTGTCCACCGCCGCCCCCAGGGTCTGCATGGCCCGCGCCTCCGCCCGGCTCAGGTCCTGCTCCGCGGTCTCCACCGCCCCCGGCCAGTTGAGCACCTCCATGGTGCGCAGGGGGGCGGTTTCGTACAGTAGGCCGTCCACCTGCGCCGCCGCCTCCAGGACTTGCCCCACCAGGTCGGTATTGAGCCGCAGACCGCCCCCGGCCGCCGCCGCGGGCTTGAACCGCAGCCCGCATTCGACCTTGCCGCGGCCCAGGCGGGCGCCCAGCAATTCCCGCAATTTAGGCTCCAACCCCCGCCATTCGTCGGGCAAACGGGGGTGGATCTCCAAATAGCGGGAATTCACCGAACGCAGCTCCCAAACCAACTCGCCTTCCTCGCCCCGATAGGTCTCGCGGGCAAACGCGGTCATACTGCTAATCATAGTCTTTTTGTCCTGTTGCTTGGCGTGCATGGTCCGCCGGGGATGCCCGCAACCGGCGCGCCCCAGGTTTCCGACGGCTTTTGCGCGAAAACCGTGTATGATAGACGGGCTTGATTTTTTCTGCATCAGACACTCCATGAGCGAGCATCGCAAAAGCCTCCCTACCGGCGCCCATATCGATTGCTACCTGATCAACCGCCTGATCGGGCGCGGCGGCTTCAGCCTAATTTACCTGGCGGAAGACGTCGATACCCACGATATGGTGGTGATCAAGGAGTATCTGCCGCGCAAGCTCGCGGTGCGGGATCAGGGCATGGAGGTGAAGATCGCCGACGACGCCCGCCAGGAGCCCTTTAACAACGGGCGCCGGCTGTTCTACCAGGAGGCCAAGGCCCTAGGCACCCTGAAGCACCCCAACATCGTCAAGGTGCGGCACTTCTTCCTCGCCAACGGCACCGCCTATCTGGTGATGGACTACGAGCGCGGCACCAACCTCGGCGCCTATGTCAAGCAACGCAAGGGCGGCCTCAGCACCGCCTTCATTAACACCGTATTCCCGCCAGTGCTGGACGCCCTGAGCTTGGTGCATGCCCGCGGCCATCTGCACCTGGACATCAAACCCAGCAACATTCACCTACGCCCCGGCGGCAGTCCGATCCTGCTCGACTTCGGGGCCGTGCATCAAATGGCCACCACCCGCAGCAATCAGCGCTCCCAAGTGATCACCCAAGGCTACTCACCCTACGAACAATATTACGTCGCCGGCTATGTCGGCCCTTGGAGCGACGTCTATGCCATCGGCGCCACCATGCGCACCTGCATCGAGGGCAAGCCGCCGCCCTCGGCCATTGAGCGCCACGCCCAAGACGCGATGAAGCCCCTGACCGCGGTGTCGGCGGTGAAGCGCCGCTATCCGGCCCACCTGCTGGAGGTGATCGACTGGGCGCTGGAGGTGGACCCGCTGCTGCGCCCGCAAAACGCCGGCGAAATGCTGGAGGCCTTGCGCAGCGACCAGGGCCGACCCACGGTGGACGAGCTTTCGCAGCGGCGGCGCATCCTATCCTCGCGGGAAAAGGACGCATGAACAGCCGCCTATTCGACACCGCCAAGGCCTCCCGCATCGGCAACCGGCGCACCAACCAGGACCGCTGCGTGGCGATCCAGTCCCAGCACTATGCATTGCTGGCCCTGGGCGACGGCATGGGCGGGCACCCCAAGGGAGAACTGGCGGCCCAGATCTTCGTCGATACCTGCGAGAGCTTTTTCTTCAAGGCCTCCAAGCCGATCGCCAACCCGCGGCACTTTCTGTCCAAGATGATCATCCACGCCCACGACGAGATCACCGCCTACGGCTTCGACCAGGAACCGGCCATCGACCCGCGCACCACCGGCGTGGTGGCGCTGATTCAGGGCCGCAAGGCGTACTGGGCGCATGTCGGCGACAGCCGCTTCTATCTCATCCGCGGGGCCAATGTGCAGACCCGCACCCTGGATCATTCTTATGTCGAGCACCTTAAACGCGAGGGCATGATCTCGGAGGCCGACCAGCAAAAGCATCCCCAGCGGCACTATGTGACCCGCTGCCTCGGCGGCAGCTTTTCGGCCCCCGGCGTCACCCTGGGCGATGCCGTGCTATTGGAGCATGACGACGTGCTGTTTCTGTGCAGCGACGGGCTCTGGGGGCATATCGACGAAGAGGAAATGGTCGCCGCCTTTCAATCGGAACTGTCGCTGCACGAGGCCCTGACGAACCTGGTGCGGGAGGCGGAATTGGCGGCCTTTCCCGATAGCGACAACGTCACCGCGGTGGCGCTGCGCTGGAAAGGCCACAAAAAGCCGGCGCAGGACGCGGCCGCCAAGACCCGAGCGGGCCAGCAAACCGGCATCCCCCGCGACCTGGCCGAAAAAGACCGCCTGCACAAGGCCATCGAAGAACTCACCAGCGTGATTGACCAATTCGAAACCAAGGGGCGCAAATAAACCCTGCGCACCGGTTATGGCAACCTTTTTCCGAAAAAACCCGAACCCATAAGGATTCACCCCATGAGACCCAGTGGCCGACAAGTCGACCAAATGCGCCCGGTGCGCTTCACCCGCAACTTCACCAAGCACGCCGAAGGCTCGGTGCTGGTGGAATTCGGCGACACCCGGGTGCTGTGCAACGCCAGCATCGAAGAACGCGTGCCGCGTTTTCTGAAGGGCGCGGGCCAAGGCTGGATCACCGCCGAATACGGCATGCTCCCGCGCTCCACCACCGAGCGCATGGGGCGCGAGGCCGCCCGCGGCAAACAGGGCGGACGCACCCTGGAGATTCAGCGCCTGATCGGCCGCTCGTTGCGCGCGGCGGTGGACCTGAGCGCCCTCGGCGAACGCACCATCACCCTGGATTGCGACGTAATCCAGGCCGACGGCGGCACCCGCACGGCCGCCATCTCCGGGGCCTGCATCGCCCTCACCGAGGCCCTGAGCGGCCTGATGGAACAGGGCCTGCTGAAGCAGAGCCCGCTACTCGGGATGGTGGCTTCGGTGTCCGTAGGCATCTGCGGCGGCATCCCGGTGCTGGATCTCGACTATGCCGAAGACTCCAGCGCCGAGACCGACATGAACGTAGTGATGAACGCCCAGGGCGGCTTCATCGAGGTGCAGGGCACCGCCGAGGCGCAACCCTACAGCCGCCAGGAACTCAACGACATGCTAACCCTGGCGGAAAAGGGCATCGGCGAAATCCTGGAGGCGCAGCAAAAATCGCTTGCACAGGGATAACCCCAATCGCCGCGCGCTCGCGCGGCTAATTACAGCTAAAAACCGCTCCCACGGAGACAACGAACAACCCAGTTCCAACGCCGAGGCCCCCCAATGACAACCGAATCCGCCGACTACGACAGCCCCTGGAAAGAGGCCCTGGAGCAATGGTTTCCCGAGTGCATGGCACTCCTATTCCCCGATATTTACCGGGAAATCGACTGGGGCGTCCCGTACATCTTCATGGACAAGGAACTGCAAAAAGTGGTCCGCGACGGGAAACTCGGGCGCCGCTATGCGGACAAATTGGTGAAAGTCACCACCCTCGACGGCACGGCGACTTGGGTGCTGATCCATATCGAAGTGCAAGGCGACTCGGAGACCGGCTTCAGCCACCGCATGTACACCTACAACTACCGGCTTTACGACCGCTACCAAATAGACATCGTCAGCCTCGCCGTGCTGGCGGACGACACCCGCAGCTTCCGTCCCGGCGGCTTCCGCCGCGCACGCTGGGGCTGCGAGACCGAATTTCGCTTTCCCGCAGTGAAACTCTTGGATTGGGCAAAAGACCTCCCGGCGCTGGAGGCCAACGACAACCCCTTCGCCATCGTCGTCCTCGCCCAGCTCAACGCCATCCTCCAACGCGACGGCCAGCAACGCAAAAACGCCAAACTGCAACTGATCCGAATGCTGTACCATCGCGGCTACGACAAGCAGCAAATCCTCGAACTCTTCCGGGTCATCGACTGGATCCTGCAACTGCCGCCCGAACTCGAACTTCAGCTCGAACAAGATATCAGCCGTTTTGAAGAGGAACAAAAAATGCCCTACATCACCAGCATCGAACGCATCGGCGAACAACGCGGGGAACAGCGAGGACACCGTCAAGGCCAAAGCGGGCTTCTGCACAGCCTCCTGCAAGCAAAATTTCGCGATGCCTATAGCCAAGCGCACCGCGAGCAGGTGGACCAAGCCGATTCCGAGGCCATCGCCGCTTGGTCCCTGCGCATCCTCACCGCCGAGACCATCGAAGACGTGTTCCAAGACTGAACGCCGAACCCACGTTTGGGCGCCGCAAAGGCTAGTGCGCCTGCGCCTAAGTTTCGGAAACAACCCAGGCGCTCGGGCGCGCCTGTTCAACAGCCAACCCCCTTCGGGACTGCCCGCTTCGGCGCTTGCGAAAAAATCCGGCCGAATAGCCTAAAGCCCCATGAAATAGAAATACAACGGCACGAAAAGCGCCGCGGTCAGACCCCAAAAGCTGAGCGGAAAAACCGCGGTGGACAACACGATGCGGCCTAAATCGACCCGCGCCGGCCACAACAGCAGGCCATTGGGCAACAGGGCCAGGAGGGCGGCCAGCACGCTGCCCGCCGCCAGCAGGCTCACGGGCTCTCGCCAAGGACTGAACTCCACCGCCACCTGCACCGCGAGCAGAAACAACAGGGCCTCAAGCAGCGACACCGCGCCGAGACCGAGCAGCGAAATCTCCAGATCGCCGTTAGTGAAGCGGGAGTAGAGCGCACGCCGCACGGCCGTGGCGATCACCGCTGCGATGGCGACGATGACCAGAGTGGAGAGGGCGAAACCGCCAATCTTCTCGCCCGCGGCCCAGGCCGGCTCCGCCGCCAGCAGCATCACGCCGAACCATCCGCCGCACCGCGGTTGGAGCATCGCCTTGAGATTTTGGAAGGCCATATTGGATCCTGGAAGTTTTTTCTTGTTTGGCATGGCGTCGCCCGCGCCGCGCCTCAACGGATATGCCCCAGCGGCAGCGCAGTCTTATCCACCACTTTGTTTAGCACGAAACTCGAATGCACGCCGGATACGCCTTCGATCCGCGTAATGCGCTCCAACAAAAAGGAGCGGTAATACGCCATGTCCGGCACCACGACCTGCAGTACATAGTCGGCATCCTGCCCGGTGATCAGAAAGCACCCCATGACCTCCGGATAAGCGCTCACCGTGCGCTCGAAGTGGGCGAAGCGCTCTTCCGTGTGCTGATCCATCCGGATATGGATGAAGGCGGTCAGGGTCAGCCCCAGGGGCTCTGCACCCAACAGCGCCACCCGGGCGCGAATCACCCCCGCCTCTTCCAGACGCCTCACCCGCCGCGAACAAGGCGACGGCGACAGGCCGATGGCCTGCGCCAACTCCTGGTTGCTGATCCCGCCCTCTTGTTGCAGCTTTTCGAGAATGGCCCGATCGTAGCGATCCAAACGCAAAGAGTCTTTCATTACCCAAAACTATAGCGCATTTCGCGCCATAACCCCACTGTGATTGTCGCACCCCAAGATGCCTTAGATCATCCGTTCGCGCCCCCAGGGCGTCGGCCCGACCCGCATGCAAACCGGGGAACGCGATATTCTTGCGGATTTTTGGCGAAACCCGCCAACATCTAGCGCAAATGCCCCCAACCGGCCCGGGATTCGCAATCAACCGCCCTGGATCTCGCTATAGACTGATTTCCCAGTCAGCCCAATCACACCCCGTTCGAGGACACGTCGATGAAACGCTTCGATCACACCAAGTACAAGCCCTTTCCGCCGATTCCCATGCCGCACCGACGCTGGCCGGATCAGGCAATCGAGCAGGCCCCGCGGTGGTGCGCGGTGGACCTGCGCGACGGCAATCAGGCCCTGGCGCAGCCGATGGACGCGGGGCAAAAGCAGCGCCTGTTCGATCTGCTGTGCGTGGTCGGGTTTAAAGAGATCGAAATCGTTTTTCCGGCCGCCTCGGCCCCGGACTATGCCTTCACCCGACGCCTGATCGAACAGCGGCGCATCCCCGACGACGTGGCGGTGCAGGTGCTCACCCCGGCCCGGGAGGCGTTGATCGAAAAGACCTTTGAGGCCCTGCATGGGGTGAGAAAGGCGGTGGTCCACCTGTATAACAGCACCTCCAAGGTTCAGCGCGAGCAGGTGTTCCGCATGGACCGCCAGGGCCTTATCGAGATCGCGGTGCGCGGGGCCGAGGCGGTGCGGCGCTGCGCCGCCCGCTACCCGGACACCGAGCGGGTTTTTCAGTACTCGCCGGAGAGCTTCACCGGCACTGAGTTGGGTTTCGCGGCCAAGATCTGCGAGGCGGTAATGGCGGTCTGGCGACCCGCGCCCGAACGGCCGATGATCGTCAACCTGCCGGCCACGGTAGAGATGAGCACGCCCAATTGTGTTCGCCGACCAGGTGGAGTGGTTCGCCGATCACATCCGCGACCGCGAGGCGCTGATCCTGAGCGTGCATACCCATAACGACCGCGGCAGCGCGGTGGCGGCGGCCGAGCTTGGGCTAATGGCCGGCGCGGATCGGGTGGAAGGCACCTTAATGGGCAACGGCGAGCGCACCGGCAATGCGGACCTGTTCACCCTGGCGATGAACCTCTACAGTCAGGGCGTGGATCCGCGCCTGGATCTGTCCGCCGCCGACCGCACCGTGGAAACGGTGGAGGCCTGCACTCGAATCCCGGTGCATCCGCGCCACCCCTATGCGGGCGAGCTGGTCTACACCGCCTTCTCCGGCAGCCATCAGGACGCGATCCGCAAGTGCCTCAACGCACGCGACCAGCAAGCGCCTTGGGAGGTGGCCTATCGGCCCATCGACCCGCGCGACCTCGGGCGCAGCTACGAGGCAATTATTCGAATCAACAGCCAGTCCGGCAAGGGCGGCGCGGCCTATATCCTGCAGAGCCGCCACAGGCTCCAATTGCCGCGTTGGCTGCAAGCGGAGTTCGGCCGCGCGGTGCAACAGCGGGCCGAGTCCAGCGCCGGCGAACTCACCAGCGCCGCGGTGTGGCGGTTGTTCCAGCAGCTGTATATGCAGCTAGCGGGGCCTTATCGCATGCAGGGCTACCGCATCGACCGCCATGACAGCGAACAGGTGGAGCTGGAGCTGGAGCTGGAAGGCCCGCAGGGCGCGGCGCGGATTCGCGGTCGCGGCCAAGGCGCGCTGGAGGCCTTGTTCGACGGTCTCGAACGGCATACCGGGCAGGGCTTCGCGGTGGAGGAATACAACGAACATGCGGTTTCCGGGGGCACCGATGCCGAGGCCGCCTGCTACCTGCGCTTACGCTGCGGGGAGCGGACGGAAACCGGGGTAGCGGTGCACCGCGACAGCGTCGGGGCCATGATCTATGCCGTCGTTAACGCGATGAATCGCCATTCGGCCAACCCCCAAGGGCGGTGCGCGGCCTGATCGCGGCATCTGACCACGGCCGCGCTCAAATAACGGAAAAAACGCCATTTAGGAACGCCGCTGCTTGTGCGCAGGCCCACTGGATCAATCTTTGCCCTTCTTGTCCCCTGGCATCTGCATCGGATAGCGGTCATCGAGGTTGGCCGGGCACAGCACGGTGCGCATGGTGCCGATCAGGGTCAGTAATTGCGCATTACGAATGCGGTAAAAGATCCGGTTGGCCTCTTTGCGAGAGATAACGATGTTTTTGTTGCGCAGTTGCTCCAGGTGCTGTGAGATGTTGCTCTGAGAGGTGCCGGTGCGCTCCACGATCTCGCCCACCGAGAGCTCCTTATCACCCAGCGAACAGAGGATCTTCCAACGCAGCGGATGGGCCATGGCCTTCAGCGCGTTGGCGGTGAGTACGGTGTCTTCTTCGGGTCCGCTCGGGACCTGGGGGTCACTCATCTTTGATGCTCCTGTTCCGCCGGGCTCGGCAGGACCCCGGCCGGCTCGGCGACGCCTGCCGCCGTTTCTTCGTCGTCATGTTCGCGCACATAGCCGCTCATATTCTTGGCGATGCAAATGATGTCGCTAATGGCGCCATCGGCCCCCATTATCGCACTTCGGGAAAACAAAATCGGCACCCGCCTCCCGTCCTTGGCGATCAGACAGGCCTCGATCTGACTCAGCGCCCCGACCCGAATCAGGGCCTCCAGCCAGGTCCCCATGAAGGCCCCCGCCTGCTCCCGGGCCTCCTCTTCGAACACGTCGCCGATGGACATGCCCTTTAGGTCGTCCTCGGTGTAGTGGAGCATGCGACAGGCGGCCGGGTTGGCCTCGGTGATGCGGCCATCGGGGTTGAGGATCAACAGCGCCTCGCCCATATACGCGATGATGCCCTCTAGGTGCTGCTTGGCCTGCGCCAGCTCGGCGGTGCGCTCGGCGACCTTGCGCTCCAGTTCTCGATTGAGATTGCGCTCCTTTTCGATTAACCGAAAATAGGTGCTGATCTTGTTGATCAGCTGGTTGTCGTCGATGGGCTTGAGCAGGTAGTCCACCGCGCCCACGTCATAGCCCCGCTGCTGAAACTCCTCGGTCTTAAAGGCGGCGGTGAGGAAGATAATGGGGATGTCGCGGGTCTTTTTGCGGATCTTGAGCATGGAGGCGGTTTGAAAGCCGTCCATCTCCGGCATCTGCACATCCAGGATGATGAGATCGATCCCGGGCTCGCCGAGGGCGACATCCAGGGTCTGCCGACCCGAGGTCGCCTCCAGGATCTCCACGTCCATCTGCTGCTGAATCAGGGTGCGCAGGGTGAATAGGTTATGCTCGTGATCGTCTACGATCAGAAGCTTAAAGCCTTGATAGCGTTTCATAGATCGACGGGTCCGGTCAAACACCGGACAAGAACCTCCTTTAGTAACGCGGGATCGATTGGACGGCGCACGCAGTCATCGACCCGGGGCGGCGGCTGGGCCTCGCTCTCTTCGCCGCACAGGGCGACGATGGGCAGGGCCTCGAATTGTTTTTGGGCCTTGATTTTTTCAATCGTATCACAGCCCCCGCCGTTCGGCACCCGGGTGTCCACCAGCACCAGTCGGATATCCTCGTCCTCCAGGGTCTCCAGCGCCTCTTCAAGGTCGCCGGCCGCGTTCACCCGAATGCCCCAGCGCTCTAGCAGCGGGGCCAGCGATAGCAGGTCGTTGACGTCTTCGTCCACCAGCAACAGGCTCAGGCCCTGCAAGCGGCTGTCCGGCGGATCCGGCGCCTCGACCTCCTCCAGCGCCTCCTCCTCGGGCCCGATCAGCTGCTGCTCCTGGGCCAATCGCGCCCGATCCGGCTCGCGCGGCAGGCCGAGGGTGAAGACGGCCCCCGCCCCCGGCTCGCTGCTCACCTCGATCCGCCCGCCGAGCAGTTGCGCCAACTGCTGGCTAATGGCCAGCCCCAGGCCCGTGCCGCCGTAACGCCGGCTGGTGGAACCGTCCGCTTGGCGAAAGGCCTCAAAGATCCGCCCTTGCTTGGCCTCCGGGATGCCGATGCCAGTGTCCTCCACCGCGATACGCACCGGGCACGCCGACTCCCGCCCCAAGCGGTCGCATTCCAGGCGCAAGGTCACCTGCCCGCCGGCGGTGAACTTGACCGCATTGGAGAGGAAGTTCTTAATGATTTGGCGCACCTTGTCCGGGTCCGATTGGATGCGACAGCGCGCCCTCGTCGGCAGCGCCAACACCAGCGGCAAGCCCTTGGCATCGAACTGAGGCTGCACCAAGTGCGCCAGCTCCCGGAGCAGCCGCGGCAGGTCGATCTCCTCCAGCAGGAAGGCGGTCTGTTGGGCCTCGATCCTGGATAAATCGAGGATGTTATCGATCAGCGAATGCAGGTCCCGCCCCGCCGCATGGATCACCGCCGCCTGCTCACGGCGCTCGTCGCTCAAGCCGTTTTCACGCTCCGACAGCATCTTGGACAACAGCAGGATGGAGTTCAGCGGGGTGCGCAGCTCGTGGCTCACGTTGGCCAGGAACTGGCTCTTGTAGCGGTTCGACTCCTCCAGCTCCCGCGCGTGCTTGCGCAGATTACGGGTGTTGCTGTAGTGGCGCTCCGCCAGTTCGGACAGGTTCCGCCCCAAGGCCTTCAGCTCCTGCGGCCCCCGCCAATGGAAATCGATCGGCCCCGCCTCCTCCAGGACCTGTCGAATGCCATCGGTGAGTTCTTGGCTAATGCGCTCGGTGCGGCGGGCGATCCACCGCGCGGCGAGCCAGATCACGATCACCAGCAGCAGGATGATAAACAACACCCGAACCACCAATGCATTGCGAAACTGAGCCATGGGCAGCGGGTCCACCCGCCGCCCCACCCACAAAGGCCCCGACTGCTCGGTGCGAAACAAGGGCACCCACATCACCTGCTGTCCGTCGTCCTGCCATAGCGCCGGCTTGGCCTCGGCGAAGATCTCGCGCAACCCCGCGAAGCGCGCAAAGGCATCGCCCCGGGGCGCGGCCTCCCCGCCCGGGCTCAGAAAGACCCCATTGTGGTAGACCCAATAGGTGTCTCGATAGGCCCCCGCCATATCACCCACATCCACATGCAACACCACGGCCCCCACCGGGTCGCTCTCGGCCTCCGCCCGCACCGGGCTGATCAGCCGCAGGGTCATCAAGCGTCGAGGATCCTCCGCCCCCGCCTCGCGGTTGATGCTGATGGGGCTCACGAGCACCCCGCCGTGCCGCAGCCCCATGCCGGCCTCGAAGAAGCCCGCCGGCGGCCGGTCCGGCAACCGGCGCGTGGGCTGCCAACCCTGGTTCTCGGGGTCTCGCGCCAGCCAGAACCGCTCCTGTCCGGCCTCGTTCAGAAAGGTGATTTGAATGATGTCCCGCTGATCCTGAAAAATTCGGTTGATCCAGGCGGTATAGCGCGCCCGCGCCAAATCGATGTCGTCCGCGGACTGCTGGTCCGTATCCCCCAACACCGCCCCCGGCTCCGGCAGCTTGGCCAGCAGCCGCACCATTTCCTGGCGACTCGCCAAATGCTGATCCAAATCCCGAAAATCCGCCCGCAGATTCTGCAGGTGCGCCTTGCGGTGAAACAGCTCGGTGCGATCCAGCACCAACGGCAGATTGATCACCACCGCGGTGAGCAACGGGGCCACTGCGAACAGGAAGAAAAACGAGAAGATTTGGGTGCGGAAGGTCAAAACAAAAGCCAGAAAACCGAAGACAAAACCCTATCCGGAGGTTGATCATCAGCAGCGGTTAACGGAGTCTCCTTAATTTTCGGACCCATTGAGAAGGGTTTGCATGGTCGCCGGTTTCGGACCGCTGATCTGCCGTCCCGCTATTCGACCCCGCTGTCTCTAGCCAGCTCTCAACCGCAAGACCGGGAATCAGCTCCAGCGAATCACCGAACAAACCATCACCTGAAACCAACACCGCATCAATGCTAATGGCCGTAGCCGCCAACATGAGATCGACATTGCGTTTTCTCAACTGGCGCGGTTTCAGACCTCTCCTGTCTCTAAGCCGCTGTTTAAGCACGCCATATGCTTCAGCACCTTGAGGCGGAAGCGGCGCCAACTCGAAATCCGCTTTCAACGACTCGATATGCACTCGAATACTCGGCTTGAGCATCTCAGGCGCATTGGCATAGCCGAATTCCATTTCGTAAAGCGTGAGAATCGACACCAAAACCCGATCCTCGTCTGCCAATAACGCGATATGATCCCGAATTCGAGCATGATCTGGTGAATCCCGGTTGTAGAAATCCGAGGCGGTATTCGAATCCAACAGATACCTCACCCATCTTCTCCGAACTCAACCCCCTCACGCACCTCCTGCATATCCCGCTTGAACTGCTCGGTGTAGTCCCCTAGCCCCGGGCTGTCCCGATCGATGCGCTCCGTAAGCCGTGCCCACTTAGTGGCGCGAGGCTTTTGCTGCTTGCCGCCGAGCGCCTCTTGCACGACCTCTACAACGAAGCGTTCGGGGTCTGGCATAACCTCAAGGCGACGCGCCAACTCATCAGGCAATGTCACTGTGATCTGCGTCATAACTCTATATCCTGGGAAAAGCCGGGATTGGGCGGAGTGTAACCCAAAACGGACCGATCACTCCTATCCACACGGCAAAATCGGGGAAATTCGCCCCCTACACTATATCCTCTTCGGGTATAATCCACCCCCCTTATCTATCCGATTCCAACCACCCGCAACCGCAGCACCGAGAGCCCATGGACAAGACCTACGACCCCAAGAACATCGAGCAGCGCTGGTATCAGACCTGGGAGCAGAACGGCTGGTTCGCCCCCCAAATGCAGGGGCCAGGCGACCTGGGCTACTGCATTATGATCCCGCCGCCCAACGTCACCGGCAGCCTGCACATGGGCCACGGCTTCAACAATACGGTCATGGACACCCTGATCCGCTACCACCGCATGAAGGGGGAGAAGACCCTGTGGCAGCCGGGCGCCGACCACGCCGGCATCGCCACCCAAATGGTGGTGGAGCGGCAACTGGAGCGCGACGGCAAGACCCGTCACGACCTGGGCCGCGACGCTTTCATCGAGCGGGTGTGGGAGTGGAAGGCGGAATCCGGCGGGGCCATCACCCGCCAGTTGCGCCGCCTAGGCTCCTCGCTGGACTGGGAGCACGAGCGTTTCACCATGGACGAAGGCCTCTCGAACGCCGTGAAAGAGGTCTTCGTGCGCCTCTTCGAGGAGGGGCTGATCTATCGCGGCAAGCGGCTGGTCAACTGGGACCCGAAGCTGCACACCGCGGTCTCCGACCTGGAGGTGCTGAACGAGGAGGAGCAGGGCCAGATGTGGCACATGCGCTACCCCCTCGCCAACGGCCAGGGGCATGTAATCGTCTCCACCACCCGCCCCGAGACCCTGCTCGGCGACTGCGCGGTGGCGGTAAACCCGGAGGACGAGCGCTACAAGCACCTGATCGGCGAGCTGGTGGAGCTGCCGCTCACCGGCCGCCGCATCCCCATCGTGGCCGACGAGCACGCCGACCCCGAGTTCGGCACCGGCTGTGTGAAGATCACCCCGGCCCACGACTTTAACGACTACACGGTATGGCAGCGTCATCGGGACGAAAAACTGATCTCGGAGATGCCCCACGGCGGCCTGATCAACATCTTCACCCCGAATGCGGCGGTGCGGGAGAACCAGCCGGAAGAAGGCGAGCTGATTCCGTCCGCCTATGCCGGTCTGGACCGCTACGCGGCGCGCAAGCAGATCGTGGCCGACCTGGAGGCCCAGGGGCTGCTGGAAACGGTCGTCGATCACAAACTGATGGTGCCCCGCGGCGATCGCTCCAACGCGGTGATCGAACCCTTCCTGACCGATCAGTGGTATGTGCGCGTCGCGCCCCTGGCCAAGCCCGCCATTGAGGCGGTGGAAGACGGCCGCATCCGCTTCGTGCCCGACAACTGGAAGAACACCTATTACGACTGGATGCGCAACATCCAGGACTGGTGCATCAGCCGCCAGATCTGGTGGGGGCACCGCATCCCCGCCTGGTACGACGCCGAGGGCAATGTCTATGTGGGCCGCTCGGAGGCGGAGGTGCGCGAAAGGCACAACCTGCCCGCCGATTATGCGCTGGAGCAGGACCCGGACGTACTCGACACCTGGTTCAGCTCGGCGCTGTGGCCCTTCTCCACCCTGGGCTGGCCGGCGCAGACGAATCGTCTTGATGCCTTCTACCCCGGCGCTGTGCTGGTCACCGGCTTCGACATCATCTTCTTCTGGGTCGCCCGCATGATCATGCTGGGCATGAAGTTCATGGATGGCGAGGTCCCGTTCAAAGAGGTCTACATCCACGGCCTGGTGCGCGACGCCCACGGCCAGAAGATGTCCAAGTCCAAGGGCAATGTGCTCGACCCCATTGACCTAATCGACGGCATCGAACTGGAAGCACTGGTCACCAAGCGCACCCAGGGCATGATGCAGCCGCACCTGGCGGAGAAGATCGCCCAGCAGACCCGCAAAGACTTCCCCAATGGCATCCCGGGCTTCGGCACGGATGCGTTAAGGTTCACCTTTGCCGCCCTGGCCTCCACCGGGCGTGACATTAACTTCGATCTGGGCCGAGTGGAGGGCTACCGCAATTTTTGCAACAAGCTCTGGAACGCCTCCCGCTATGTGATGCTGAACACCGAGGGGCGGGACTGCGGCCAGCACGATGAACCAGTGGAACTGAGCGTGGCGGACCGCTGGATCATCTCCCGCCTGCAATCCGCCGAACAGGCGGTGGCTCAGGCCATCGAAGGCTACCGTTTCGACCGTGCGGCGCAGGCGATCTACGAATTTACCTGGAACGAATACTGCGACTGGTATCTGGAGCTATCCAAGCCGGTATTGAACGACGATAACGCCTCCGCCGAGGCCAAACGCGGCGCCCGCCGCACCCTGGTGCGGGTGCTGGAGGCGCTGCTGCGCCTGGCGCATCCGATCATGCCCTTCATCACCGAAGAGATTTGGCAGCGCGTGGCGCCGCTGGCCGGCAAGCGCGGCGAAACCATCATGCACCAGCCCTTCCCCCAGGCCGAGGCGGGCCAAATCGATGCCGACGCGGTCACCCAGATGCAATGGGTGCAGCAATTCATCCTGGGGGTGCGTCGTATCAAGGGCGAAATGAACATCGCCCCGGGCAAGCCGGTGCCGGTGATCCTGCGCCACGCCTCGGAGCAGGATCGGCGCTGGCTGGAGCGCCACCGCCGCTACCTGGATTTCCTGGCCCGCCTAGAGTCGGCGCAGGTCCTGAGCCCTGGCGAGCAGGCCCCCGAATCGGCCACCGCCCTGGTGGGCGAGATGGAGGTACTGATCCCGATGGCCGGCCTGATCGACCAGGCCGCCGAATCGGCCCGCTTGGAGAAGGAAATCGGCAAGCTCCATAACGACCTGGAGCGCACCGAGAAAAAGCTCTCCAACAGCAGCTTCGTCGATAAGGCCCCGGCCGCGGTGGTGCAGAAGGAGCAGGGCAAGCTCGCCGAGCTGCAACGCGCCTTGGGCCAGTTGAACGACCAGTTGGAGGCCATTCGCAAGCTATAGATAACGCAAAAAACGACGCTTGGGAACGCAAGGCGCCTGGGTTATTTCCGGTCCTGAGCGGTTGCACTCGGTTCAGCGGCCCCCGGCCGCTGTACGCAACCCTATCCGCCCCCTCCCCGGCACTCGCTTTCTGCATTACACTTTGCTGTTTGCGGCGATATGCCGCCTTGTGCGATCACGCCGTGTAACAATCGGGGTGTACGATCACCGCATCAGGCTCAATTTGGAGACCTCCAGATGAACGTCCAAGAGATTCGAGAAATCGCCAAAAAGCACGCCGTGAAAACCGGCAAGCTTCGCAAGGGGCAGATGATTCAGGCCATCCAACTAGCCGAAGGCAATACGCCTTGCTTCGGTACGGATAAGGAAAAAAGCTGCGACCAGACACAATGCCTATGGCTAACGGACTGTATCGTAGAATCGCAAAAGCGCTGAATCGCCCGGGGGCCAAGCTAGTACGCCTGCGCACCCATCGCCATTTAGGAACGCAGAGAACGCAGAGGGATTCTTGCTTGATCGTCCCCGCGTTCAAGGGCGGGGATGCCTGCCCGGCTGAAGCCTCGCCTAGCCGCCTGGAGTACAGCCCTCGGGCTGTGCCGGTTTCCGGCTACGCGTCCGGGCCAAGGCGTGTACGCCCCGAGCCCGCAGTCATACAGGGGGCGGGCAAGCGAAATGCATTCGCCGCTGAAGCGGCGGCTGTCGGGGGCGGCGCTTATCCTTTCAATCGAAACGCCTCTCTGCGCCCTCTGCGGCTCTCCGCATGCTCTGCGTTCCGAGGGCGCCTGGGTTGTTTCCGACACTTAGGCGCTTAGGCGCAGCTGTACTCGGCCGAACCTCGTCCCGGCCGGCCTCACCAAGGCATGAAAGCGTTCATTGCGGACATCGGGCGCGAGATGTTTTTGTTCATCACCGACATATCGTTGCGCAAATCATGCATGGCCTGCGACATGGCGCGGGTGGAATCGCGCATGGAATCCATGTTCGTAAGCATGGGCTCCAAGGTGGATACATCGCCGGAAATGTTCTCCACGCTGGCGGTCATGGTCCGGATATTGGAGGTCAGCTGAACCATGTTCTCGGACACCGCCTGCATATTGCTCGACATCACCGTCATATTGGTATCCACGCTAATCGCCAGGAAATGGACATCCTTGGCCAGGCTGAACACCAGGTAAAAACCATAGGCGGCGAGGATGATGAACGCAAACAATGAGGGGTAAACGATGAGTTCCCAGCGTCGCGCACTGTTCTCAAAGGCGGTGGAAAGCCGATCCATGGAATAGACCGTGCCGAGGTCCGCGTCCGTCTCTTGCTCGTCGGCCTCGTCCGCCCTGCCGGGCTTGTCATAATCAGTCATTCGGAACCACCCCTCTCACAGACGTCGAGCGTGCAAACCGTGGCCTCCCACGCAGCCCCCAGGACTTGGGGGCTTCGCCCGCCGACTACTTCTTCAGACATATCCCTGAAACCAGGGTTCCTGTCTGCAAAAAAACGCCGCACCAATCAGCTCAATCGCAGCGGCGGCCATGCCCGGCATCCGGCGAGCGCCAAGTCGCAGGTCTCGGCACCCGCCAACGGGGCGTTGCGGCCCCCGCTTCAAGGCAACCGCCGCAGGTGCGGGCGAGGGGATCAAGCCAAGCTTGATCCCGGTTTAAAACCGCTTGCCCACGAGCAGCGGCGACCGATCTTTGGCGTCCGACACGCCGCCGCAGCGGCTCCGGGGCCTTCAGAACGCCCCGGTGGCGGCCCGATCCATCATATCCAGGATGATCTCCTTCACCTTGATCGCCTCCGTTTTCAGGCCCTCGGGCAGCGGCTTGCCGCCGTGAATCATTAAATCCATATTCAACGCATAGAGCCAGAGCTGCCCCTGCTGGTCTTCGATCAACGAGATGCGGCACGGCAGATAGGCCGAATAGGCATCATTGTAGTCCATCATCATGGCTGCGGTGAGCGAATTGCAAAACATGTAAATCTTGGCGAAGCGGTACGGCTCGCCGGTCTTGGCCTCTACATCCTGATACAGCGGAAGCTCGCCCACATTGGCGATATTGTGCTCGTTGGCCACGAACTTCATGGTCATCTCCACGTCTTCCGGCGTTTGATCGTTTTCCACCTTGCGCCGCCACACCGTGGCCTCCGCCCCGTCCTTGGTCTCCACCAGGCGCTCGGCCAGGCTCATGTAGGTCTCTTCGGCCTTGGGATCGAACTCATCGCGCACCGCCCAGATCCGTTTGCCCAGCTCGACATAGCTCTTGACCTTTTCCTGATCAACCTGTTCCAGCAACGGCTGCGCCTTGTAGTACGCCACCCCGCCCCCGATCAGCACGATCAGACCCAAAAGTGCAAGCAGATTGCGAATAAAACTCATTTAGTTAACCTCTCGACTTAGGCGTATCAAAAAAAGCGCTTAGGCTATTGGCGGGAATTCTTAAACCAAGATTGCGCCGGATTATTGTTCGACGCATCCATGCGCCTCACCCCTGCGGGGCTTGCGCGAAAATCCGCTCCCGGCGGATTTTTGTTCGACGCATCCATGCGCCTCACCCCTGCGGGGCTTGCGCGAAAATCCGCTCCCGGCGGATTTTTGATTCGTATTCAAGGCGCGCTACCCGCGCATAGCGGGCTTATGCAAGGGCAGGCGCCGTTGCGGAAGACGGACCAAAAGACCAGCAAGATGGTATGAGAATTTCCAGAAATAGCCTTTAGCGCGCACTACTTGCCCACCACCTTGGGGTACAGCTTGGCGCACAAGCCATGGAACTCCTGCGCCGCCTTGCCTTGGCCGTGCATCTCGAACACCGCCAGGCCTTCGCTGAAGGAACGGCGAAATACCGTGCGCTGGGCCAGCCGCGGCTTAATGAATTTGAGCCCGGACAATGACACCAGCGCCGCCGCGGTCTCTTCGGTCTCCCGCACTGCGTGATGGGTGTCGCCCCGGTTGATGAACCCGAGGATCTCGGGCATCTGCTCGCCTTCGCGCAAATTCCGCACGAACTGCACGAAGCGTTGCGTGGACCAGATGTCGGCTTGGCTCGGCGGCACCGGCACCAATACCCGATCCGCCAGCTTGAGGGCCTTCTTCATCGCGTCGAGGTCGGCGGCGCCAATATCCACCAGCACCTCCCAGGCCTTGACCAGGTCGTCGTCATCCAGCGCCTCCTTGTCTTCGACGTTGATGCTCGGCTCAAACCCGTCCTCTTCGCGGATCTCCGCCACGTCCCGCAAGGTGGCCTGGGGATCAATGTCCACCACCCGAATCTTCTTGCCCGCGCGGGCCAGCCAGACCGCTAGATTGAAGGTTACCGTGCTCTTGCCCGAACCGCCCTTGAGACTGCCCACCACTGTGATCATCAGAACCCCCTAGCGTGATCCTTGACTCGGCGCCTGCATCCGCTGGTAGCCCGCGGGCAACTCGAACAGCGCATCCGCCTGCTCACCCACCTGGATGTTGCGAAACTCCCTTACGAAGCCGCCCGGGTATTCCTCCCGAATGGTGATTTTCAGCTCCGGATCGTACCACTGAGCCGAGCGGGCGGGGGCTTGATCGCCTTGATACAGGGTAACCGCCCATTTCTCCACTGGGCGGCCGCCCAGCTGCTCTTCCCCCGCCAGGGCCAACTCCATGCGTTGCCCGTCCGGCAGCTCTTGGCGCAGGGGCAGGCCCCTTTCCTTATCCAGCCACTGCACGAGGCGCTGCTGTTGCCCTTGTCGCACAAAGGTCACCGCCCATTTTTCCGCCGGCCGGCCGTCCACTTCTTCCTCGCCCAGCCGGGTGCATTCGGCGCCCGGCATGGCGGCGCAAGGATTGGTCTCGCCGCCGCCGACATAGGGCGCCCCCGGCGGCGCCGGTTGTTCCATATAGGTTTTTTGGGCCGGAAAGATCATCCACTGCTTGCCATTGGCGCTATCGATGATTTGTATCATTTCCTGACCGTTCTGTTCCATTTCGGTGCGCATTCGTTCGTCGCCCACGAAGATCTTACCGTGGATCTCTTGCCCCTGGGGGGTGCGCTGGAACATATCCGCGGAAAACTCCGCCGCCGCCGGGCCGGACGCCGCCAGCGCCGCCTCCCCCAGCGCCATGATCAGGAAGGCCGCTAACCCTCGGAGCACTCGCTTCATCATCTCTCACCTCAAAAGACACATCGACACCATCGGCCCCCTAGCCGCCAAGCCAGGGTATCACCACTGCGGCGCGGAATCCGGGTATCCGGCCGCGGGCCGCCATTGCTCATCGAACGAAAAGCCATCGGGTCGGGGCTGGCCGTCGTCAAAGCGCGACGGCCGCCCCCGGTCCGCCGGCCCGCGCTCGCCCTCCTCCCAGGGTCGAAACACCGGCGAAGGCTGCGGGTATTCACCGCTGGCATTCTGCGGATAGTGGACGCCCCAGCCGTGCGCCTCAGCCCCTTCGCGCGCACTCGGAGGCCGAAAACGGTGCTCGCCCGCCGACTGTCGCGCCTGCTCAAGCTCCGGCGCATCCCGGAACCGAAACCCCTGGTACTCGTCCCCGCCTCGTCGCGCCCCCGAATTGCGCCGACCCCGGTAGGCTTGATCGCCCCAGCGCCCGCTCGCGCCGCCCTGACGGACGTCGAAACCCCGCCAGCGATAGCCGGCGCCCGGCTGCTTGGGCGCATCGAAGGCAGCCTCATCCCAAGCCGGCCCGCCGGAGGAACCCCAGTCCGGCCGGGGATCGGCCTGACCAACCTGCGCACCATAGCGGTCGGGCGAATCGTAATAATCCGGGCGATAGTCCTGCTGGGCCATCGCCGGCATCGCGCCGAAGATCATTTGCAGTAACAGCAGACCTGGAAGGCTGCGCTTCATGCGGTTGCGACCGAAAATCCCATCGCCTTGCCGCTGTTTACGCCCGCCAACGGCGCCGTGACCACCGTTACCTCGCGCGCTATGCGGCGGTTGCCGCGCCCTGTTGGGGAATCCAAATCCTGCGCGAACCGGTATCTTCTTTGCCGGCAATCGCCTAAAGCTCGAAATCTTCATCCGTGCCTTTCTTTAACCGAATACCGCGACGGCCGCCCCCCGTCGCAGGCTTTTTGTTGGTCGTTGTGGGTTTTTGCGCCTCCTGCTTTTTGCCGCCCGCGGTCTTTTTCTTGGTCGTCGGCTTCTTGTTGGCGGACTGGGTGGCCGCCGGGCCTTTTTCCGGCGCGGCGGCAGGCTGGGCCTGGTCCGTCTTGGCCTCGGCTGCGGTCTCCTGAGGCTGCTCGGACCCCGCCGGGCGGTCCGGTGCGGATGTCGTCCTTTCCGTCTGCTGTTGCGCCGCCGATTGTTGCGCCGGTTGCCCCGCAGTCTCGGCCGCGGGGGGCGCCGCCGCCGGCGGGGCCTTAGGTTTCGCCTCGTCCAGCGGCGCCGGCGGTTGAGCCGGTTGGGCTGGGGCGGGCGCCGGCGGCCGACTCGACGGCTTTTTCCGGAACAGTTGCCCCAGCAATAGGAAGACCCCGCGTCCGCCATAGAACAACAGCATCAACGCCCCCGCCACCTTGCCCCATAGCCGCATGCCCAGCGACTCTTTTGGCTCGGCGGATGCCGGACCCGCGCTCGCGGCGGCGTGCCGCATCTGCGGATCGCTTTCCTGCGCGCGCTCGACTTCCGCCCCAACGGGGCCGTCGGCGCCCGCGGCCGCCACCTCGTACAGCGATTTAGAGGCGGAAATGCAGCCCAGCGGGATCACCACCAAGGTGAGGATGGTGGAAACCATCACCCCGGAGGCCAAAGAGATGGCCATGCCTTGGAAAATGGGGTCGAAGAAGATCACCGAAGAGCCGCAAACCAGCGCCAAGGCGGTGATCATAATCGGCCGGGTCCTTGTCTTACAGGCGCGAATCACCGCCTCGGCCACCGGGATGCCGCGTTGGATCTCGTGGACCGAGAAATCCACCAGCAGGATGGAGTTGCGCACGATAATGCCGGCCAGCGCGATCCAGCCGATCATCGAAGTGGCGGTGAACTCGCCGCCCCAGCCCATTTGGAAGAACAGCATGTGCGCCGGAATGATGCCGAGCAGGGTCAGCGGAATGGGGGCCATAATCACCAGCGGGATGCGGAAATTGCCGAACTCCCAAACCACCAGGATATAGATGAGCACCAACGCCACCATAAAGGCGGCGCCCATATCGCGAAAGGTCTCGAACGTGACCGTCCACTCGCCAGTCCACTCCACCGAAGAGCGGGAGTCGTTGGGCGGCGGAGCGAACCAGAAGAAACCATCTTCGGCCGGGTCTTCGGCGTGCAGTCGCACCCCGTCCGGGGCGGTGTAGTCATCCGCGGCAAGCAGGTCCTGCACCTGAAACATGCCGTACACCGGGGCGGCCAATGCGCCGCCCACGTCCGCCACCACATACTCCACCGGCCGCAGGTCCTTGTGGTAAACGATCGGCTCTTCGGGCACCTTCTCGAACTGGCCCAGCTCACGCAACGGCACCGTAATGCCCGATCCGGATTGAATCGGCAAGTCCCCCAGCCGGGTGACTTGCGAACGCTCGGCCAGAGGCACCTGGATGACGATATTGGTGGGCTCGTGTCCCGAGCGTTGCTTCACATCCCCCAGCACCTTGCCGCCGAGGGCCATGGACAGATTGCGGTTGATCGCATCCACCGAGATGCCGCGGCGCACCGCCTTTTCCGTATCCACCGAGAAGCGCCAGTAATCGTAGGGCTCCCGCATGTAGTTATCCACATCACGCAGGCTCTCGGCTTGCTCGAAGTAGGCGGTGAGATCTCGGGCCAACTCCCGCCGCACCTCCGACGAGGGGCCATGCACCTCGGCCACCACCGATTGGAGCACCGGCGGCCCCGGCGGCATTTCCACCACCGCGGCCTTGGCCCCGGTGTCGCGGAGCAAGCCCTGCACCATCTCGCGCGCCTCCACCGCCAGCTCGTGACTGGACTTTGCGCGCTCGCGCTTATCCAGCAACTGCACCTGCACCTCGGCCTGCCAGGGTTTGGAGCGCAGATAGTAATGCCGCACCATACCGTTGAAGTCGAACGGCTTGGCGGTGCCGGCATAGACCTGAATCGCGGTCACCTCCGGCATTTGGCGAATCTGCTCCGCGATCTTGTGCGTCATGTTCGCGGTCACCGGCAGCGCCGTGCCCTCGGGCATGTCCAGCACCACCGAAAACTCCGGCTTGTTGTCAAGCGGCAACATCTTCACCGCGACCAACTGGAAATAGAACATCGAACAAGCCAGGAAGAAGGCGCCCCACAGGACCACCCGAAACAGCAGCCGCTTGCCCTTGTTTTCGATCAACGGCGTGAGGATGCGCCGATACAGGCGCTCCATCTTCTCGGCCTCGGCGTGCTCGCGCTTCTCCGCCACCGATAGATAACGCATGGTGGGGCGCAGCAGATTGGAGATCGCCAGGTAGGGCGTGAACACGAAGGCCGCAAACAGCGACACCAGCATCGCCACCGAACCCAGGGCGGGGATCGGCGCCATATAGGGACCCATCATGCCGGTGACGAAGCCCATCGGCAGCAATGCGGCGATGACGGTGAAGGTGGCTAGAATCGTGGGATTGCCCACCTCGCGGACCGCGTCCACCGCGGTGTCCGCATCGGTCTTGCCCTCCTCCAGCCAGCGCCGGTAGATGTTCTCCACCACCACAATGGCATCGTCCACCAGGATGCCGATGGAGAAGATCAGCGCGAACAGACTCACCCGGTCGATGGTCAAGCCGCCGATCCAGGCGCTGAAGATGGTGAACAGCAACACCACCGGAATCACCAGCATCACCACAATGGCCGGGCGCAAGGCCCGAAAGGCGGCCCACACCAGCAGGAACACGAAGGCGGTGGCCACGAACAGCTTAAAGATCAGGTCGTTGACCTTGTCATCGGCGGACTTGCCGTAATCTCGGGTGATGCTGACCTCAACATTGTCCGGAATGCGGCTGCCCTGGAGTTCGTTCACCCGCGCAATCACGGCCTCGGCCACGGTGACGCCGTTCGAGCCATGCTTCTTGGCCACGGCCACCGTAACCGCCGGCGCGCCGGTGGCGAACAGCCCCTCGGGCGCGGCCCGGCCGGTGTAATACGCCACCAACTGCTTGGCATCCTCGGGACCCTTCTTCACCCGGGCCACGTCATGCACATACACCGGCACGTTGTTGTGGGTGCCGACCACCAAGCGGGCGATATCATCCGCCGAGGTCAGAAAGGAGCCGGTAATCACGCTCAGGTGTCGCCCCCCCGACTCCACGCCGCCGGCCTGCTGCTCGCTGTTGGCGGTGCGGATGGTTTGCGCCACCTGATCGAGGCTGATGCCGAAGCCCGACAGCCGCTCGGGGAACACCTCGATGGTCACTTGTTCGGCGCGCCCGCCCACTACGAAGCTGTTGCCGGTGTCGGGGATCTGCTTCACGCTCTGCAATACGTCGTGGGCCAGCATCCGCAACTGGCCGTCGTCCACGTCGGGGACGCCGTCCTTATCCACGTCCTTGGACCATAGCGTGACGTTCACCACCGGCACGTCATCGATGCCCTTGGCCTTGACCAGCGGCGGCATCACCCCCGGCGGGACCTTGTCCATATTGGAGTCGAGCTTGTCATTGACCTTCACCAATGACGGACCCATCTCCTCGCCCACCTCGAACTCCACGGTCACCATGCCCTGGCCGCGCTCGGAGGCCGAGTAGACGTGGTTCACGCCCTGGATCTCGCTCATGATCCGCTCCAGGGGCTCAATCGCGAGCGCCGAGACCTGCTCGGCGGAAGCCCCTGGGTACTGGACGAAGATGTCCACCATGGGCACGGAGATCTGCGGATCCTCCTGCCGCGGGGTCATCACCAAGCCCAGAAAGCCCATGGCCAACATCGCCAGAAACAGCAGCGGCGACAGCGGCGAATTGATGAAGAAGCGGGCGGTGCGCCCGGCCAAACCGAGCTGCTCGTCGCTGAGCGCCGCGGATTCGTTGGTCTTTTCTGGGTGGGGGTTTTGATCAGTCATCGGGTCGGAAATTTCGGCATCAGTCCGCCGCGGACCGGCCGCGGACGGCCCTCACGGCTAGGGATTTCGTGGTTATCGATGTTCCCGGCTCAGCGCTTGGCGCCGCCCGAGCCGGACCAGCCCGAGGCGATCGAAGCCGGGGGATTGCGCAAAATACGTTCTTTCGGCCGTAAACCCGAGAGCACGCTGGTGAACTCGCCGCCGCTAAGCTTCTCGCCCACGCGGATCAGTCGCAGCTCGCGCTTGCCGTCTTCTCCCACCACATAGACGCCCGGCAGGCTGCCGTTGTAACGAATCGCCGAGGAGGGGATCACCGGATAGTCTTTGGAGGGCGCGGTGAAATCGGGCACCTTCACCTTGGCGTACATGCCCGGGGCGGACTCGCCCTGCGGCAGGTCGAACTTGACCTTGACTGTATGCCGTTGGGCATCGGCCATCGGAAAGATCTGCGCCACGCGGATGGGCACCACGCGCTTGCCCACGTCCAGCTCGGCCTTCAGGAACATGCCTTCGTACATGCCCGGCCGCAGGCGCGCCGGGACATCCACCTCGATTTGCAGAAACTCCACATCGGCATAGTTCAACAGCGGCTGGCCGGGCTGCATGGTGTCGCCCACCTCGACGAACTTCTTCATGATCTTGCCGTCGAACGGCGCCAGGCTGCGCGCATCGCGCAGCTTGGCATCAATCGCCTCAATCTCCGCCCGCGCCTGCAACAAGGCATTCTGGGCCTGAGAAATCTGTGCGCCCGAGGAGTAAAGATCCGCGCTCCGCTCGGCGCCTTGACTGCGGGTGCCGCTGAAGCTCTCCATGGGCTTGGTGAACATTTGGTCGAATAGATTGGGCAGTCCCATTCCGCCCGGGGCGTTCTTGGAACGCGGCGACCACAGCTCGCGGCTGTACTGCACGCCGGCGTTGCGCAACTGGGAATCGGCGCCGGCCCATTGCGCCACCGCGGCATTGCGGCGCGCCAGCAGCTCCGAGTCGTCCAGCGCCACCAATAGATCGTCTTCCTCAAAGGCATCGCCCTCGATGCCGGCCAGGTACTTGACCCGGCCTGGGATCTGCGCCGATAGCGTGACTTCTTTGTACGGGATCACGGTGCCGCCGAGCGAAACCGTCGGCGCCCCCCGAGCCTGCTGCACGGTGTAGTAGTCGCCTTCTCCGATCTGCGCCCCAGCGGCCCCGCAGAGCGCGTACAGCAGGACGCCGAACACGGCGGATGCCGATTTACGTATTCCCATTGCGCTGTCAACCCGAATTTAAACAGGAGTGGATGGAATTCAGAGTGCCGACTGGACCCTTCCCGCCAGTCACGGTCGGCAGCCATCTTCGGGGCCGCTCGGCGCCGGACCCGGCCCGAGTCGAGCGCCCCGGCGGAGACGGTGTTAGACGCGCCCCATCACGGAAAAGGTCTTAATGAAGGGTCCCGCCATGCGCGGATCCTTCAGCATCGACGAATAGTCGCCGACCTTGAACTTCATCTTGCCGGTGGCGAAGGCGGTGCCCAGGCCCATCATGCCCGGCGGTTTGGCGATCCACTTGCTCCACTGGTCGGGCTTGCACCGAATATCCCAGTTGAGTTCTTCGCCGTTGTAGGCGCCCGCAGAAACGGCCTTGCCGTTCTCTACGGTAATCACCCCGGCGGGCTGATCGTCACCGTCGAAACCGTAACCAATCACGCTATTGAAACCGATTTGAGCCAACGCGTCCGCCAGCTCGGGCTCGGCGTTCCATTGCTCCATGAAGCCGTTCATCCACTCATCGGAAAACAGTTCAGCCATCTTGCTCTCCTCGTTCTTGTATCAAGAATTTTGGGGTTATTGAGGTGGTTTATCGTCGTGTCGCGACATCGGAAAAAACCCGCCACGGGGTCCTTTTCAGGCCCGCAGTATCCCTTATGGCCGGGGCTAATGCAACAAGCGCAACCTGCGGCGGCGGCCGACGGCCCGCTTTGGAGGGCGATCGAGGGGCGTTTTCCGCGGCATGGGCGCTCCGCGCAGCCAAACCGGCGCCGCGCAGCAGCGGACCTGCAACGTGAACCCGGCTCTGGTTCAAGCCCAAAGTTTGCTGTTAGAATACGCGGCCTTGGGGTTTACCGCCAAAAGGTCGCCAACCATAGCCCGCGCACCGACTCCCAGGGCGCCCGCAGCAAAAACCGGAGAGAACATAAGCATGGCTAAAGATTTTATCTTCACCTCCGAATCGGTCTCGGAGGGCCACCCGGACAAGGTCGCGGACCAGATTTCCGACGCCATCGTCGATGCTCTGCTCGCGGAAGACCCCCGCTCGCGCGTCGCCTGCGAGACCCTGGTCAAAACCGGCATGGTGGTGCTCGCCGGCGAGATCACCACCAATGCATGGGTGGACGCCGAGCAGTTGGTGCGCCAGGTGGTGGACGAGATCGGCTACAACCACTGCGACACCGGCTTCGATGCCAACACCTGCGCGGTGCTCTCCGCCATCGGCAAACAGTCTCAGGACATCGCCATGGGCGTGGATGAAAGTGATGATCACGAGCAGGGCGCCGGCGACCAGGGGCTGATGTTCGGCTACGCCTGCAACGAGACCGACGTGCTGATGCCCGCCCCCATCACCTACGCCCACCGGCTGGTGGAGCGCCAGGCCCGGGTGCGCAAGAACGGCACCCTGCCCTGGCTGCGCCCCGATGCCAAGAGCCAGGTCACCCTGCGCTACGAAAACGCCAAACCGGCCGGCATTGACGCCGTGGTCCTCTCCACTCAGCACGCTCCGGACATCACGCAGGAGGCCCTGCGCGAGGCCGTGATGGACGAGATCCTCAAGCCGGTGCTGCCCGCCGAATGGCTCGCCCAGTGCAAACAGGAGCACATCCATATCAACCCCACCGGACGCTTTGTCATCGGCGGCCCCATGGGCGATTGCGGTCTCACCGGACGCAAAATCATCGTGGACACCTACGGCGGCATGGCGCGCCACGGCGGCGGCGCCTTCTCCGGCAAGGATCCGTCCAAGGTGGACCGCTCCGCGGCCTATGCGGCGCGCTATGTGGCCAAAAACATCGTCGCCGCCGGGCTGGCGGAAAAATGCGAAATCCAAGTCTCCTACGCCATCGGCGTGGCCGAACCCACATCAATTAGTGTGGACACCTTCGGCACCGGCAAGCTCGACGACCCGAAGCTCGAAACCCTGGTCCGGGAGCATTTCGACCTGCGCCCCAAGGGCCTGGTCGCCATGCTCGACCTGCTGCGCCCCATCTACCGCCCGACCGCGGCCTACGGCCATTTCGGTCGCACCGAGGATCACTTCCCCTGGGAGCAGACCGACAAGGCGGAAATGCTCAAGGAGGCCGCCGGCGTCTAACCGAGGTATAATCGGGCCCAGTCGAAGCCGAATGACCGAGGTAGCCCCACCATGCAATGGGCCGAAGTGCTAGCGGACCAATCGCTGCAAGACCTCCCCTACAAAATCGAACTGGACCGCTGGGGAAACATCCTAATGAGTCCGGCCAGCAATCGCCACGGGCGGCTCCAGGGCCTCGTGTTCGCCCTGCTCGATCAGCAACCGGGCGGCAAAGGATTGATCGAATGTTCGGTTTCGACACCGGATGGCGTCAAGGTGGCCGACGCCGCCTGGGGCTCCGAGGCCTTCTTCGAACGGCACGGCTACGAAACGCCCTACACCCGCGCGCCCGAGATCTGCGTCGAGGTCCGCTCCCCCTCCAACAGCGAGGAGGAAATCCGGTTCAAGGTGCGGTTGTACCTGGAGGCCGGGGCCGAAGAGGTGTGGATCGTCCGCGAAGACGGCGGCGTGCGCTATTTCGACCATAGCGGCGAGCGCCCGGACTCGCGCTACGGCCTCGACCCGAGGCCGCTACTGAAGCATTAGCACCAGGATTTACCGCCCCGAGGAGCGTTGCAACCCCACACCTAGATTTCCTGTTTGTTCGCCTGCGGTCGATATTTCCCCAGTGCTGGGTTCTGATCGAGACCTGGGAACAAACGAAAATCTAGGTGTGGGGCCAGGCTCGGGGCGCGGTTGTCGTGACCAACGGCGCTCGTTTCCCCAACTCGTTCCCAACGAATCAGGAGCAACGAAAGATGAACGCTGTAGTGCAAGACAACACCAACGACTTCAAGGTCGCCGACCTCTCCCTCGCTGGCTGGGGCCGCAAGGAGATCGCCATCGCCGAGACCGAAATGCCCGGCCTGGTGTCGCTGCGCGACAAATACGGGGCGGAACAGCCCCTCAAGGGCGCGCGCATCTGCGGCTCGCTGCACATGACCATCCAGACCGCGGTGCTGATCGAGACCCTCACCGCCCTCGGCGCCGAGGTGCGCTGGGCCTCGTGCAACATCTTCTCCACCCAGGACCACGCCGCCGCCGCCATCGCCGCCGAGGGCATCCCGGTCTACGCCTACAAGGGCGAGACCCTGGAGGAGTATTGGGCCTACACCCACAAAATCATGGAGTGGGCCGACGGCGGCACGCCCAACATGATCCTCGACGACGGCGGCGACGCCACCCTGCTGATCGTGCTCGGGGCCAAGGCCGAACAGGACCCCTCGGTGCTCGACAACCCCGGCGCCGAGGAAGAGCGAGTACTGTTCGCGGCGATCAAGGCCCGCCTGGCCGAGCAGCCCGGCTTTTACTCCAATATCCTCAAGAACATCCACGGCGTCACCGAGGAGACCACCACCGGCGTGCATCGCCTGTATCAAATGGCCGAAAAGGGCGAACTCCCCTTCCCCGCCATCAACGTCAACGACTCGGTGACCAAATCCAAGTTCGACAACCTCTACGGCTGCCGCGAGTCCCTGGTGGACGGCATCAAGCGCGCCACCGACGTGATGATCGCCGGCAAGATCGCCGTGGTCCTCGGCTACGGCGACGTGGGCAAGGGCTGCGCCCAGTCCCTGCGCGGCCTCGGCGCGACGGTGTGGGTCACCGAGATCGATCCCATTTGCGCCCTGCAAGCGGCGATGGAGGGTTACCGCGTGGTGGAAATGGACCAGGCCTGCGCCCAGGCCGACATCTTCGTCACCGCCACCGGCAATTTCCACGTCATCAACCACGACCACATGGTGCAGATGAAAGACCAGGCCATCGTCTGCAACATCGGCCACTTCGACAACGAGATCGACGTCGCCAGCCTGGAAGAGAAGTGCCAATGGGACGAGATCAAGCCCCAGGTGGACCATGTGATCTTCCCCGACGGGAAAAAGATCATCCTGCTCGCCAAGGGCCGCCTGGTGAACCTCGGCTGCGCCACCGGCCACCCCAGCTTCGTGATGTCCAACTCCTTCACCAACCAGACCCTGGCCCAAATCGAGATCTGGACCAAGGGCGAGCAATACCAAAAGCAGGTCTACACCCTGCCCAAGCACCTGGATGAAGAGGTGGCGCGGCTGCACTTGGAAAAGATCGGCGTGCAACTAACCGCACTCAGCCAGCAGCAGGCGGACTATATCGGCGTGCCGCTGGACGGGCCCTACAAGCCGGATCACTATCGCTACTGATCGCCCCTTGCCCCGCCTCCGGGCGGGGCCCGCCCGCAACCTTTCGGAGCCCCTCCCCTTCCATGGCCTCTGCCCTCGCCGAAACCGAACCCCAAGCCCTGCCCCCGCTGCTGGGCGAAATGCTGATCCAGCGCGGCCTGGCCTCGGACGACGACATACAGCGCGCGCTCGACCTGCAACAGAAGATCGGCGGGCGCCTGGGGGCCATCCTGATCCGCATCGGCGCCCTGTCCGAGGACGCCCTGCTGAAAGCCCTCTCCGAACAGTTGGAGATGCCGCTGCTGGGGGCCGATCAACTGCCCCAGGACTACCGCGGCCTGAGCGAATGGCTGGCCGAGGCCGGCATCCAGCCCGATTGGTGGCTGGACCAAGAAGTGCTGGCCTGGGAGGCCCTGGACGGGCATGTCCGCTGCATCGCCCGCGATCCCCTGGATAGCAGCAATGCCGAGATCCTGGAACGCACCTTCACCGAGCGCGAGCTGGAGTGGTGCCTGGCCCGCGCCCACGACCTCGAACAGGTCCTGGACCACCTCGCCAACGCGCAAAAATCCACCGACTGGAGCCACGGCAACGCCTCGCACCTGCGCGAGCTGGCCGAAGAGGCCCCAGTGATCGAATTCGTGAACAACCTCATCGCCCAGGCCTTCGACCAAAAGGCCTCGGACATCCATATCGAACCCGAAGAATTCAACCTGCGGATGCGCTTCCGCATCGACGGCGTGCTCTACAACCGCTTCAACCTACCCAAGGAGCGCTTCCCGGCCATCGCCTCACGCATCAAACTGGTCTCCGGCATGGACATTGCCGAACACCGCCTGCCCCAGGACGGCCACCTCGACACCCGGGTCAGCGGCAACGCCCTGGACATCCGCGTCTCCGCCCTACCCGGCGTCTACGGCGAATCCATCGTGATGCGCCTGCTGCCCAAGGAAAAACAGCGCTTCGTACTCGACTCCCTCGGCCTCTCGCCGGACAACCGCGACCTGCTGGCCAAATGGGCCGGCGAGCCCCACGGCATCATCCTGGTCACCGGCCCCACCGGCTCGGGCAAATCCACCACCCTGTACTCCCTGCTCGACAACATCAACGACGGCCAGCGCAAGATCATCACCGTGGAAGACCCGGTGGAATACCGCCTGCCCGGCATCACCCAAATCCAGACCCAGGACGAAATCGGCTACAGCTTCGCCCGCGCCCTGCGCGCCATCCTGCGCCAAGACCCGGACGTCGTCATGGTAGGCGAAATCCGCGACGGCGACACCGCCGAAATCGCCATCCAGGCCTCCCTCACCGGCCACCTGGTGCTCTCCACCCTGCACACCAACGACGCCGCCAGCGCCTTCACCCGCCTAATCGACATGGGCGTAGAACCCTTCCTGGTGGCCACCCCGGTGCGCGCGGTGCTCGCCCAGCGCCTGGTGCGCCGGCTGTGCGACCACTGCGCGACCCCGACCCAACCCGTAGCCGACATGGTCGAAATGATCGAATCACTCGCCCCCAACGCCGCCGAAGCGCCCCGCTGGCGCAGCCCCGTCGGCTGCGAAGCCTGCCAAGGCACCGGCTTCAAGGGCCGCGTCGGCATCCACGAACTCATCGCCGTCGGCCCCGACATCCAACACCTCATCGTCACCGGCGGCTCCACCGTAGAGCTGTGGAAACAGGCCAAACGCCAAGGCAGCCTCAGCCTGCGCGAAGACGGCTTCCTCAAGGCCCGCCAAGGCATCACCAGCGTAGAAGAGGTGCTGCGGGTAACCGCCTCATAAGCGGCCTCGCGCGCTTTGCGGTGCAACCCCGGCCGCCCGAAGCCCGCTTAAAGATAATAGACAAGATAATAGGACACCCAAACAGCAGATTATAGAGATTATAGAGGACACCCAAAAGAGAGTAGAGGAAGAGTAGAAAGAGAGTAGAGGACACCCAAAAACTTTACACCCGCTTTTCCTAGGCTAAACTCGGGGAGAACTTGGCTGTCCCCTTGTTCCTTGTTCCCCGGTGACGACCGAATCCGCCGACTCGGAGCCCGGACTTCAGTCCGGCAGACAGAAGATAATAGGAAAAGAGTAGAGGACACCCAAAAACTTTACACCCGCTTTTCCTAGGCTAAACTCGGGGAGAACTCGGCTGTCCCCTTGTTCCTTGTTCCCAGCTCAACGCCATCCTCCAACGCGATGGCCAGCAGCGCAAAAACGCCAAACTGCAACTGATCCGAATGCTGTACCATCGCGGCTACGACAAGCAGCAAATCCTAGAGAGTAGAGGACACCCAAAAACTTTACACCCGCTTTTCCCAGAATAGAGGAGGAAAAGAGTAGAGGACACCCAAAAACTTTACACCCGCTTTTCCTAGGCTAAACTCGGGGAGAACTTGGCTGTCCCCTTGTTCCTTGTTCCCAGCTCAACGCCATCCTCCAACGCGATGGCCAGCAGCGCAAAAACGCCAAACTGCAACTGATCCGAATGCTGTAC
>JAABTK010000017.1 GCA_011389885.1 Gammaproteobacteria bacterium
GATCACGGAAACTTGCTGATGTCAATACGTGTTCCCCGCGCCCGCGGGGATGAACCGATCCTCGCCGAAATCATACCCCTCGTATATCTGTGTTCCCCGCGCCCGCGGGGATGAACCGCCGCGGCCTGAGCGCGGTCGAGGCCGTCACAAGTGTTCCCCGCGCCCGCGGGGATGAACCGTCCTAAAGGTAGATTTTATAACGGATTATCGGGTGTTCCCCGCGCCCGCGGGGATGAACCGTACGGCCAGATTCTTCTACTGCGCCAAGGCCAGTGTTCCCCGCGCCCGCGGGGATGAACCGGAGGCTGGCTGCGGCCTCCTGATCGATTCCGAGTGTTCCCCGCGCCCGCGGGGATGAACCGCGAGCCACGGGAAATATATCCCTGGCCAAAGCGTGTTCCCCGCGCCCGCGGGGATGAACCGCAATATACTAGCAGGCCTTGCGCAGCAGGTGCGTGTTCCCCGCGCCCGCGGGGATGAACCGCCAAGGGCAAGGGCAAGGGCAATGGCTTGTTCCCCGCGCCCGCGGGGATGAACCGACGCAGCCCCCGCACAAAGAGCCATGCTGGATGTGTTCCCCGCGCCCGCGGGGCTGAACCGAATTGACAGGCTGGCAACAGTCTGTTAGAACAGCGTTCCCCGCGCCCGCGGGAATGAACCGTGCTAGTAGGTGGCTCCCCTTGGGTGTTGTCTGTGTTCCCCGCGCCCGCGGGGATGAACCGGATAGAAAATCAGTTGCGTTGCTCATTATGTTGTGTTCCCCGCGCCCGCGGGGATGAACCGCAAAAAGGCCACTACCGACCAACGGAGAAGCAAGTGCTCCCCGCGCCCGCGGGGATGAACCGAATACACCACCGGGGTGGGCGCGAAGGTTCAGGTGTAAGGGGATTGCACATAATGGGAGACATTGAAGCAGCACGACAGCACGTTAAAATAACGGGTTACGGGGTGACGAGTGCAAGCGCGTTTGGTGCGGCGATGGGGATTGGTTGCACAATGGCGTAACAAATGCGGAACCGCGCAATGCCTGGAAACAGCATGCAACGCGTTGGGGCTAAAGGATAATCCGGGCGACTAGGGATGTTGGTTCCGGGGCAAAAAAAAACGGCGGACTTCCGCGAGGATTTCCGCCGTTTTTCGTCTGAGGAAGCGCTACCAGTTCTCGGGCCACCACCAAAAACGGTCTAGCGTGATTTCCTCGCCGCCGTCGATCATCGCGTCGCGGAACTGGATCAGGTCACGGCGAAATTCCGGGCGGCGCATGATCGGGCTGTTGGATAGGATCCGGCGCAGTGCTGCGAGATCGGCGTCGGAGAACTCGCCCTGGTTGTAGACGCCGTCAATGTTCAGGACGGTGCCTGAGGTTTCGATCGGGCCCGTGCTGTTGTCGGACTGCCCGAAGATCAACGCACAGGCGGCCACCCATTTTTCGCCCTTCGTCATATACCCTCCACTCGCGGCCAGTGTTTGTCGAGACGGTGCGCCTTCGCCTGTGGCCACCCCTTTGGGTGAGCGGTGATCAGGCGGAAGCTGGATGATGTATCGACTACAGCATAGCTCTGCAATCCGTCATGTCCGAAGATATATTGCAGCTCGTTCGCGCGGCCATAGACCTGTACCCAGACTGCATCCGCTTCCGCCACCAGCCGGCGCCCGATGGCGGTGTATTCGGCGGGATCCGTCACTCCAAAGTCCTTATCCGCGTGCCGTAAGACACGCTTGGTGCTCTTAAGCAAATCCTGTTTCAGATCCTTGCTGTTGTACGCCATTTTTCCGGCCGCGGCGTTGGCCTGGAGGTCGCGAGGGGGCGAGCATAAAAGAGCATAACGAGAATAACCCCAACAAAAGCCGCGGGTCAGGTCTTTACGCGCCCGCGCAGGGCCTTGGTGCGGCCGTGCTTGGTCTTGGCGTCCATGCGGCGGCGCTGGGAGCCGCGGGTGGGTTTGGTGGGTTTGCGCTTTTTGCTGGTGCGGCCGGCGGCGCGCACTAGTTCGGCCAGCCGTTCCAGGGCGTCGAGGCGATTCTTTTCGCGGCTGCGGTGGGCCTCGGCCTTGATTACGATGACGCCCTCTTTGGTGATGCGTTGGTCGGAGAGCTTTAGCAGGCGTTCTTTGTAGAACTCGGACAGGGACGAGGCGCGGATTGCGAAGCGCAGATGCACCGCGGTGGAGGCCTTGTTGACATGCTGTCCGCCGGGGCCTTGGGCGCGGATGGCGCTGAGTTCGATCTCTTCCTCGGGGATGCGGACTTGGCTGGAGATGCGCAGGCTCACCACATCAAATCGTCGGGCACTTCGTAGCCCGCGTAGGGGTCTTCGGGGTCCGCCGCGGTTTCTTTTTCGGCCTCGATCAGCACCACGCGCGCCGGATCTCGCTGCTGGATCTTCTCCCCGGTCTCTCGCGGCACCAGGGCGAATTGCCCGTCCAGCAAGGCGATCGCCAATTGCCCCTTGGCCAACTGCCGTTGGCAGGCCTCGGAGACGTGGAGGCGCTTGATTTTGTTGGCCAGGGTGAAGTTGTAGGGGAGGTCGCCGGCGCTGTCAGTGAGGCGGTTGGTTTCAATCAACTGGCGGATTTGCGCCTCCGCGGCCCGTTGCTGCTGTTGTTGCTGCTGTTGCCGGTTCAGCTCCCGGTCGCGCGCCGCCTGTTCGGCCTGGCGGTCGGGGGCCGGCACGGGTTCGTTCACCGTCGCCGCCTGGCCCTTGCGTTTTTGCTTGTTTTTCTTGCGCTTGGCCTGGGCGTTTTTGGTGGCCTTGTTTTTGTCCACCAGCCCGGCCTTTAGCATCTGTTCTTGTAGAGAGTCGCCCATGTTTTGTCTTCGCTGATAAAATTGATCGCCCATTCTGAAAAAGCGGCCGGGCGGGCGTCAAGTCGAAAAAAAGCGCCGCCCGCGAACGGGAAGCGCTTGCAGCGCCTGATGCGCCCAGTCTGCTTAGATGTCTCGACGGAGACGACTGTCGTTCCCTGATCCTGACGCACCAAGGCCTGCTGCCTGGTCGCACCGGAGGGCGAGCCTCCCGGCGCAAAGCTGGTTTGGCCGACTGCCAAATCAGTTAGACACCGTGTTGCGCCTAAAGATCCCGCCTTGGTTCCAAAAACAAAAAAACGCCGGCAAGGCCGGCGTTTTTCACGCTTTCGGCCCCCGATGCCGAGGGCCGAATCAGCCGCAGGTCTTACTTGCTTTGCCCGGAGTTCGGGGCCTGAGGCGCATAGGGGGCGGGAGCCCCGTAAGGCGCGCCATAGGGGGCGGGCGGGGCGCCATAGGGGGCGCCGTAACCGTAACCGCCGTACGGAGCGCCGTAGGGGCCGCCGTAGTAGCCGCCGTAGGGTTGGTAGGTATTGTAACCGCGACCCCAGCCGTTGCCGCGACCGCTCATGCTCATGTTGAAGTCGCCCCAGCCGTCGCCGAACATGTCGTTGCCCCAGCCGCCGGGACCGCCGCCCCAAGGACCGCCGCCCCACCAAGCGGAGGCGGAAGCGGAAGCCGCGGCTAGGGCGGCAAAAGAGGCTACTTTAATCAGGGTGCGCATAAAAAAACTCCTCAAATTGGATGACATCTAAGCGAGTGTTGCCCGCCAGCGGTGAACTCACCGCGGCCGGTAGACAGGACATTAGGTGCATATCGGAAAAATTGCAAGCCCCGAATCGACGCCGCGGGCGAGCGCGCAGGTTTGCCCCCCCCCGGCGCTCGACATTGCTATACTCCCCGCCATGCCCAACGGATCCTACAGCGATCCCCCCTCGGAGGCCGACCCTATGAGCGACCAAATCATCTTGCGCCTGGACGGACAGGATTACCCACTGCCGCTGGAGCAAGGCGCTGAAAACGAGCGCGCGATCGACATCAGCAGCCTGCGCGCCGATACCGGACTGATCACCCTCGACTCCGGCTATGCCAACACCGGCAGTTGCCGCAGCGCCATCACCTTCGTTGACGGCGAGCAGGGCATCCTCCGCTACCGCGGCATCCCCATCGAGCAATTCACCCAGCACCCCAACTTCATCGAAGTGGCCTGGTTGCTGATCTTCGGTAGCCTGCCCAATCGCCAGGAGTACGACGGCTTCGCCGGCGACCTCACCGCCCACGCCAATCTCGACGAGGGCATGAAGCTCCACTTCGAAGGCTTCCCGCGCAACGCCCCGCCGATGGCCATCCTCTCGGCGATGATAAACGCCCTGTCCTGCTTCTACCCCGAACTGCTGGAACTCGACGATACCAGCCGCTTCCGGCTGGCCGCGGCGCGCCTGATCAGCAAAATCCGCACCATCGCCGCCTACGCCTATCGCCACTCCCAGGGCGACGCCTACAACTACCCCAACCCCCGCCTGGCCTACGTCTCCAACCTGCTGCACATGATGTTCTCCCACCCCTACCAGGAGCGCGAGTGCGACCCCCTGGTGCGCGAGGCCCTGAATCTGCTGTTCATCCTCCACGCGGACCACGAACAGAACTGCTCCACCTCCACTGTGCGCATCGTCGGCTCCAGCAAGGCCAACCTATTCGCCTCCTGCGCCGCCGGCGTCTGCGCCCTCTGGGGTCCGCTTCACGGCGGGGCCAACATCGAGGTGCTGCGCATGCTGGAGCGCATCCACAACGGCCACATGACCCCCGAAGACTATGTCCAGCAAGCCAAGGACAAGACCAATGACGCCCGCCTCATGGGCTTCGGCCATCGGGTGTATAAAAATCGCGATCCCCGCGCGGAAATCCTCGGCCGGCAGGCGGAAAAACTCCTCGCCTACATGGGCCAGGACGACCCCCTGCTGAATATCGCCCGCAAGCTCGAAGAAATCGCCCTCGAAGACCCCTACTTCAAACAACGCAACCTCTACCCCAACGTCGATTTCTATAGCGGCATCATCATGCGCGCCGTCGGCATCCCCACCAACATGTTCACCGTCATGTTCGCCATCGGCCGCCTGCCCGGCTGGATCGCCCACTGGTGGGAGCAAAACCAGCGGGGGCAAAACCGCATCGCCCGCCCGCGCCAAATCTACGACGGCAACACCATCACCGACTATGTACCCATGGACGAGCGGGGCTGAACTCCAGTGGGCAAGCTTCGGCTCGGCCGCATACCCTCGGAAGGGATGCGGGTGACGGGGCCGAGGAAAGGCGTGTTTGTTCCAGTGCATCGACTATTCCCATCCCTGCTCTCGAACAACCGCCTTCCGCCTCTTTGCCGGCTGCCTGGGCGAAAAACCGAACGCCAACCGGTGGTCGAGCAACTTCCTCGCCAGCCAGACTCCCTACAGCGCGGTCAACGACTTCGTCAAACCCACAGGCATTCCCGCCCTGGAAAGCGGGGACGATCAAGCAAGAATTCATTTGCGGCCTCTGCGGTCCTCGGTACCCTCTGCGCCCCTAAATGGCGTTGTTTCCGTTATTTGTGCGCAGCCGCACTAGTACAGCTGTCCACAAGTAGTGGAAACACTCGTGGGAGCGGATTGCATCCGCGATGACGGCCTATGATCCGGCGCAAACGCCCGGGCCAAGCCGCTGGCGGCCTTCTGGTTTGGGGGCCAATGATCCTTCGTTGCGGCGATGTCAGAGGGTTTCGACCGCGAACCCGGTCAGGGTCTTGGTCTCTTTGCTGAACTCGCTGCCGGTCAGGTGAAGGGGCCAGCCCTTGTCCTGATACTTGGCGGCGTAGTTGCGCGCCTTGAGCTGGGCCAGGGCTTTGCCCTTCGGCGATTCTTCCGCCACCTTGAACTCGAACAGGTAATACTGTTTATTGAAGGCGACGGTTATGTCGATGCGGCCCTTGCGGTGATGTCTTCGCAGGTGATGTCCAGCCCCAGGGCGGCGAAGTGGCTGTAGAAGACGCTGGCGTAGTAGCCTTCGTAATGGCTGAGGTTGGGGCCCTGCGGGCTGCGGCGGTCGCTCCAGCTGTGGGGGATGCCGATGGGGAGTTTCTTGCGTGGCATGGGTGGGACCGGAAGCTATCGCGCTGAGAGCGTGCGGGCCAACAAGGGAGCGGCGCTGGCTGATTAAATATGGCGCGCCCGAGAGGATTCGAACCTCTGACCTCTGCCTCCGGAGGGCAGCGCTCTATCCAGCTGAGCTACGGGCGCGGTGCTGTCGTTCAGTGGTGCCGCTTGCTTCGGCAGGGCCTGCGGGCCGCTGCGGTGTGCAAGGAGGCGTAATTCTACCTGGTGAACTGGGGCGCGTCTATGCCCGATGGTCGATATTTTGTCGGTTTCTGGATATACTGCGTGAAATATTTTGGCTATTCCTGTTTTTGGAGGTGGTTAAGGTGAGTCGCTTTTCGATGAATTCCGGTGTGCTGGCGTTGGGTGCGGTGGTGTTGATGGCCGCGGGCGCTGTGGTCGCAGAGCTGCGCCCCGAGGTGGTGGAGCGGATTAAGCCCGTGGGTCAGGTGACGGTGGAGGGGGCGGCGGCCCCAGAGGCGGCGGCCGCCAAGCCTGCGGAGACGACCGCGCAGGCAGAGCCCGCGACGACTGATGAGCCCGCGGCGCAAGAAGAGCCCGCCGCTGATGAGCCCGCGGCGCAAGAAGAGCCGGCAACGGCCGATGCGGATGCGGGTGATGCGGATGCGGCGGGCCGTAGCGGCAAGGCGGTGTACGACTCCAAGTGCTTCGCCTGCCATGCCACCGGCGCGGCCAATGCGCCCAAGCTGGGTGATGCCGCCGCCTGGCAACCGCGTATCGACAAGGGTATGGATGCGCTGATGCAGTCCACCTTCAACGGCGTGCCCGGCACGGCCATGACCCCGCGGGGCACCTGCTCGGACTGCACGGACGCCGAGTTGCGGTCCACGGTGGAGTACATGGTGAACCAAGTGGAGTGATCGCCGCTTCATCGCCGTAAAAAAAGCCGCCTTCGGGCGGCTTTTTTATGCGGAGGCCGAGGCCTCAGTCGGACCTGCCTGGAGTGTCAAACGCGAGTTTGACACCGAGGCGAAGCCGCCCCCGGAGGTCGAGGCTTCAGCCGGGCCAAGCGAGGCCCCAAGCTTTGCGGATGCCCCCCAGCCCGGCTATCCGCGGCTATCCGTGTTTATCCGTGTTTATCCGTGTTTATCTGTGGTTCAACTTGGTGGTTGGTGGTTGGCGCTCAGGCGAGCGAAGCGCCCAGCCCGGGTTGCCGGCGTCGGCAGAAATCCCGCAGGGACGCGGCCGCTGTGTGGTCGATTTCCACGATTTTCGGCGCCTCGGATTTCGAGTAAAAAAGTCGGCTAGGATGCGCCGAGTGCCGCGAGGCGCATCACAAAGCCGAAGCGATGCGCCTCGTTTCTCTCGGCACATCCTATATAACGCAAAGGACGCAAAGGACGCGAAGAAGGGACGCAAAGGGGCGCAAAGGGGTTAGCGTTTTGGTATGGCGCCCCTAGGGGTGCTTGGCGCAGCGCGCCGCGGCTGCGTCCCCACGCGGCGCGTGGGGACGAGGAACCATCTGGTTCCCACGCGCCGCGTGGGAACCCGGTCGGGGCGCGCAGCGCCCAGCCCGGGTTGCCGGCGTCGGCAGAAATCTCGCAGGGATGCGGCCGCTGTGTGATCGATTTCCACGATTTTCGGCGCCCCGGCTTTCGAGTAAAAAAGTCGGCTAGGATGCGCCGAGTGCCGCGAGGCGCATCACAAAGCCGAAGCGATGCGCCTCGTTTCTCTCGGCACATCCTATACCATCCTACTATCCGGGCCTATCCGTGTTTATCTGTGGTTCAAATTGGCGGTTGGCGCTCAGGCGAGCGAAGCCCCCAGCCCGGCTAAAGCCCCAACCCCCAAAACCCCTTTGCGCTCTCTGCGATCCTCTGCGGCCTCTGTGTTCCTAACGGGCGTTATTGACACGCAATTGCCCCCGCCTTTTCCGCCCTCTCGGGTCAAAGGTCAGCCCAGCAGGGCCTTGAGGTTGGCGAGGTGGGCGTTGCCGCGTTCCTTGATTTCTTCCTGGGAGCGCTGGGTCTTGGGGCCTTCCCAAATGAGGTCTTCTGCGGGCAGTTCGCTGAGGAAGCGGCTGGGTTCGCAGTGGATTTCTTCGCCGTAGCGTTTGCGTTTGGCGGCGTAGGTGATGGTCAGGCGCTTGCGGGCGCGGGTGATGCCGACGTAGGCTAGGCGGCGCTCTTCTTCGATGGTGTCTTGTTCGATGCTAGAGCGGTGGGGCAGCAGTTCCTCTTCCATGCCGACCAGAAAGACATGGGGGAATTCCAGGCCCTTGGCCGAGTGCAGGGTCATGAGGTGGACTTGGTCGCTGCGGCCGCTGTCGTCTTCTTGGCGGTCGAGGATGTCTTGCAGCGAGAGGTGGTTGACCATTTCGGCCAGGCTGTCGCCGGTGTGCTCGCCCTGATGCAGGCGTTCCAGCCATTGCACTAGGTCGTTGACGTTTTCCCAGCGCCGGGCGGCCACCTTGTCGCTGGAGGCCTTTTCGTGGAGCCAGCTCTCGTAGTCGGTTTCTTTGAGCAGGTCGCGCACGGTCTGCACCGGGTGGTCCTGCTCGGCCCGTTGGTGAAAGCGGCCGATCCAGCGGCCGAATTCGCGGATCTTTTCCAGCGGTCGGCCGCTCAGGGTTTGCTCCAGGCCCAGTTCGTCGCAGGCGGTGAGCAGGGAGATGTCGCGCCCGGTGGCGTAGGTGCCGAGTTTTTCCAGGGTGCTGGGGCCGATCTCGCGCCGCGGGGTGTTGACGACGCGCAGGAAGGCGGTGTCGTCGTCGGGGTTGGCCAGCAGGCGCAGGTAGCCCATGACATCCTTAATTTCGCTGCGCGAGAAGAACGATGTCCCGCCGCTCAGAAAATAGGGGATATTGTGTTCGCGCAGGGCGGTTTCGAAGGGCCTGGCCTGGTGGTTGCCGCGGTAGAGGATGGCGTAGTCGCCGTAGCGGGTGCTGTGGGTGAATCTGTGGTGGAGGATTTCGGACACCGCCTTTTCGGCCTCGTGGGCCTCGCCGCGGCATTGGATCACCCGAATGGGGTCGCCCGCGCCGAGGTCGCTCCAGAGCCTTTTTTCAAAGATGTGGGGGTTGTTGGCGATCAGGCGGTTGGCGCTGCGCAGGATGCGGCCGGTGGAGCGGTAGTTCTGCTCCAGCTTGATCAGTTGCAGGCGCGGAAAGTCGTCTTGCAGGCGGGCCAGGTTCTCGGGCCTGGCCCCGCGCCAGGCGTAGATGGATTGGTCGTCGTCGCCCACCACGGTGAGGGCGTGGCGCACGCCCACCAGTTGCTTGACCAGTTCGTATTGGGTGATGTTGGTGTCCTGGTATTCGTCCACCAGTAGGTAGCGAATGCGGTTCTGCCAGTGTTCGCGGGCCTCGGGGTTGGCGCGAAAGTGCTGCACCGGCAGCAGGATCAGGTCGTCGAAGTCGACCGCGTTGTAGGCCTTGAGTGAGCGTTGGTATTCGGTGTAGAGCCGGGCGGCGCGCTGTTCGCGCGGGTCGGCGGCCTGGGCCAGGGCCTGCTCGGGGGTGAGCAGGTCGTTTTTCCAGCCCGAGAGGGTCCATTGCAGCAGCCGCGGCTCGTCGTTGCCCTCCATGGCCAGCTCGCGGATCAGGCCTTCGCTGTCCTGGGCGTCGAAGATGCTGAAGCCGGGCTTGTAGCCCATGGCCTTGCATTCGCGGCGCAGGATGTTCAGGCCCAAGGTGTGGAAGGTGGAGATGGCCAGGCCGCGGCCGTCTTTCTTGCCTAAAAGGCCGCCCACGCGCTCTTTCATTTCGCGCGCGGCCTTGTTGGTGAAGGTGACGGCGGTGATGTGGCGCGGCGTCAGGCCGCCCTGGCGGATCAGCCAGGCGATTTTTTGGGTAATCACCCGGGTCTTGCCGGAGCCTGCGCCGGCGAGCACCAGCAGCGGGCTGTCGAGGTGGCGCACGGCCTGTTGTTGTCGGGGGTTGAGGTCGGACATCGGTGCTACAGTGGGTAGTGGGGGCGGCGTGGCGCGGATCGGGGCGCGCGGCCGGGAGCGAATGCGGTATTATGCGCCATTTATGAACCTCGATACAGCAGGAGCCCCGATGCTCGGTCGCAATCAGTCTTTCGGACGCAGCTTTTCCCTCGATGACCAGTCGCCCAGCGAGTCCTGGCGGGTGTTTCAGATTATGTCGGAGTTCGTGCAGGGCTTCGAGACCATGGCCGCCATCTGGCCCTCGGTGAGCCTCTTCGGTTCGGCGCGCACGCCGCGGGATCATCCCAACTACCAGCGCGCCGAGGACATTGCGCGGCTGCTGTCCGACAGCGGTTTTGCGGTGGTCAGCGGCGGCGGCCCCGGCATTATGGAGGCGGTGAACAAGGGCGGCTTCGAGGGGCGCGGCCCCAGCGTGGGGCTGAACATTCAACTGCCCCACGAGCAGCGGGCCAACGCCTACCAGGACGTGGAGCTGAACTTTAAGCACTTTTTCTCGCGCAAGGTGATGTTCGTTAAATACGCCTCGGCCTATGTGGTTTTGCCGGGCGGCTTCGGCACCCTGGATGAAATGGTGGAGATCCTGACCCTGATCCAGACCGGCAAGACGCGCAAGATCCCGGTGATTTTGGTGGATCGGCCGTTTTGGACCGGGCTGCTCGACTGGTTCCGCGACCAACTGGCGGGCGGCGGCATGATTGCGCCCGAGGACCTGGAGCTGATGAGCATCCACGACGACCCGCAAGCCGTGGTGGATGCCATTTTCGCCCACTACGCGGATCGCCAGTTGGGATTATCGGCGCGGGAGAAGGAAATCTTGATGCAACTGTAATAAGATTAACCACAGGCCGGCGCCGGGGCCGATCAGAGAACGGGTCGAGCCTCCGGCGCAATCCGCCCGCGAGCGGTTCGGCGTCTATCTACGCGACCTAAGGAGCACCCATGAAAAAGACTCTGTTCGGCCTGAGCCTGCTATGCCTGTGCGGCCTGACCCAGGCCCAAGACGCGGCCGAGCGGCTGCCCGCGCCGCAGCCGCCGCCATTGCCGCCTGCGGTGGAGAGCGGCGAAAGCCTGGAGCCCGAGGTGACCATCTCTCAAGACCAGCGCGGCACCGTGCAGCAGTACAGCGTCAACGGCCAGGTGTACATGATTAAGGTGATCCCCCAGGCGGGTCCGCCTTATTATCTGGTGGATACCAACGGCGACGGCGTGGTGGATGCGCGGGAGGACGACATCTATAACGTCTCGGTGCAGCAGTGGGTGTTGTTCTCCTGGTGATCGGTCGCCCCTTCATCAAGCTGTAACAGGGGCGCGGCTTAATAGGCGACTGGTTTCGATACGCAAAATGAAGGGGCTACGATGACGGCGAGGATCCTCGTTGTAGAGGACGAGCAACCGGTCAGAGACATGATCTGCTTCGTGCTCAAACAGGCTGGTTTTGTTACCAGCGAGGCGGAAGACGCCGCGGCCGCGCGCCAGCGCTTGAGCGATGCGCCGTCCGATTTGATCCTAATGGACTGGATGCTGCCAGGGGAGACCAGCGGCGTCGAGCTGACCCGAGAACTCAAGCAGGACGATCTCACCCGCGACATCCCGGTGATCATGCTCACCGCCCGCGGCGAGGAGGACGACAAGATCCGCGGCCTCGAAGGCGGGGCCGACGACTACGTCACCAAGCCGTTCTCGCCGCGTGAGCTGCTGGCGCGGATTAAGGTCGTGCTGCGGCGCGTAGCCCCCCATGCCACCGAGGCGGTGGTGGAGGCGGGCGCGCTCAAGCTCGACCCGTCCTCCCATCGGGTCTCGGTCAACGATCAGGAGGTGGAACTCGGCCCCACCGAGTTCCGTCTGCTGCACTTCTTCATGACCCACAAAGACAAGGTCTACAGCCGCTCGCGGCTGCTCGACAAGGTGTGGGGCACCAACGTCTTCATCGAGGAGCGCACCGTGGATGTCCACATCCGGCGCCTGCGCAAGGCCCTGGAGCCTTTCGAGGTCGATAGCCTGGTGCAGACCGTAAGGGGCGCGGGTTACCGCTTTTCCGAACAGATTCGATGAGCCTCAACCCGGCCTGGGAGCGGGAGCTTACCGTAGTCGCGGTGGTCGCCGTCTGGCTCGTGGCGCTGGGCTTTTGGAGCGGCTATCCGCTGCAAGTCCTGCTCGGGGCGTTGGCGCTCTACTTGGTCTGGACCCTATTTCAGCTCTACCGTTTCGCCCGCTGGCTCCAGCGCCCCAAGCATAACCCGCAGCCGGCGAATATCGGCTTTTGGCATACCCTGCGCTGGGAGGCCGATCAACTGCGCGAGCGCAGCAGAAAGCGCAAGAAAAAGCTCAGTCGCATGTTGAGCGGTTTTCAAGAATCCACCAGCGCCCTGCCGGACGCCACCGTAGTGCTCGGCGAGGGCGGCGAGATGGAGTGGTGGAACGGCGTGGCGGACCAGGTGCTGGGGCTCGATCGCAAGACCGACCGCGCGCGGCGCTTGGACGAGGTGATTACCGACCCCATCTTCCGCAGCTACCTCGAAGCGGGAGACTACGCCCGCCCGCTGCAAATGCCCGCCCCGGTGGATGACACGGTGACGCTGGAGGTGCGCATCGTGCCCTACGGCAAGGGCAAGCGGCTGCTCCAGGCGCGCGACATCTCCCGCTTGCAACAGCTCGAAACCGTGCGTCGCGATTTCGTGGCCAACGTCTCGCATGAAATGCGCACCCCGCTGACCGTGGTCTACGGCTACCTGGAGACCATGGCCGACGCCCCGGACCAGGGCCTGGAGCCCTGGGTTCCGGTGGTCCGCCAGATGCAGCAGCAGACCGGCCGCATGCAGCGCATCGTGGAGGACCTCTTGGTGCTCTCGCGGCTGGAAAATCAGGAAAGCCGCGACGGCCAGGAGGCGCTGGATGTGGCCAACCTGATGTCGGACCTGCGTGAAGAGGCCCTGGGCCTCTCCGGGGCCAAGCACCACATCGAGATCAACGCCGAAGCCGGGCTGCGCCTACTGGGCAACAGCTCCGAGATCGAAAGCGCCTTTTCTAACCTGGTGTTTAACGCCGTGCGCTACACCCCCCCCGGCGGTGTCATCCGCATGCACTGGCGGCTGGTGGATCAGGCGCCCTGCTTCTCGGTGCAGGACACCGGCATCGGCATCGCGCCCCAACACATCCCCCGCCTGACCGAGCGCTTCTACCGCGTAGATGTGGGGCGCTCGCGCCAAAGCGGCGGCACCGGCCTCGGCCTCGCCATCGTCAAACACGCCCTGACCCGCCACGACGGCTACCTGCGCATCGAAAGCGCCCCCGGCGAAGGCAGCACCTTCACCTGCTGCTTCCCGCGGGATCGGGTTTGTTTTTAGTGGTGAATGGTGAATGGTGAATGGTGAATGGTGAATGGTGAATGGTGAATGGTGAATGGTGAATGGTGAATGGTGAATGGTGAATGGTGAGTGCTAGGTGCTTAGGCGAGTCAAGCCCAAAGCTGGCTAAAGCCTAAACCGCCCAACCCCCCCCACGGCGGTGTGCGCGCAAGCATTAAGCAGAGCTTGGTAACGCGTGCAACGAGCACAAAGCCGCATAGGATGTGCCGAGCGCAGCGAGGCGCATCGGCCAAGCGTTGCGGATGCCCCCAAGCCCGGCTAAAGCCTAAACCGCCCAAGCCCCCCCAACGGCGGTGTGCGCGCAAGCATTAGGCAGAGCTTGGTAACGCGTGCAACGAGCACAAAGCCGCATCAGCCGTCGGCGATTCGTGCGCTCAACGGGCTAGAAAAGGAATTTAAACCACGAATAAACACGAATAAACACGAATAAACACGAATTTTTTCATCGCGGGTTCTCGGGGTCTTATTTCGCTTTGGCGCCCTTTGCGCCTCCTTGGCGGTCGGCCTTGGTCATCCTTCCGGCCACCGCTTGAGCTTGGCGGGCAAGCATTAAGCAGAGCTTGGTAACGCGTGCAACGAGCACAAAGCCGAAGCGATGCGCCTCGTTTCTCTCGGCACATCCTATACCATCCGGCTGACGCGAGGAGCGCGTAGGATGGGCAAAGGCGCTCCCCCGGTCATTGGCTTGGGTCGCGATCTAACAGCGCCGTGCCCATCACCGGCGCCTATGATGGTCGCGGCGCTGAAAGGTTGGCGGGTGTTTGAGGTTCTTCGGGGGCGCCTTTGTCCATCGGCTATCTGTGTCTATCCGTGTTTATCTGTGGTTCAACCTGGCGGTTGGCGCTTAGGCGAACGAAGCTCGATGAAGCCCCAGCCAGGCCGGGCCAAGGCCACGGCCTGCAAGCGCGGTGGAGAACCGCTCCCAGGGGCGGGAGCGGTTGGTTTGTTGGCTTAGTAAGGGTTGGCCGCTAGGTAGCCGTCGATCACCTTGGCGTCGGTGGAGCGTATGGTCATGCCGTTCGGCCCGGCGCCGATACGGGTCACGACCTTGGCCGGCTCGCCCTGGGTTTTGAAGTCGGTATAAACCTTGGAGCCGGCCTCGAAAACCCACAGCCTGCCGTCATGCACCTCGGCTACATAGCTGGGTTTGGTGAGCAGGTAGCCGTCGATGATTTCTGCATCGGTGGAGCGCACCGTCATCCGGTTGGGACCGGCGGCGATGCGGGTGACGACCTTGGCCGGTTCGCCCTGGGTCTTGAAGTCGTTATAGGCCTTTGAGTCCTTGTGGAACACCCACAGGCGCCCGTCATGGACCTCGGTGATGTAACCGGGGCGATCATAGGAAGACGCGGCGGCGGCTACGGCCGGCGCGCCCTTGGCGGCTGCGTCGGACTTGATCCGGGTATCGTCCTGGCCGGTGGTGCAGCCGGCGGCCAACAGGAGTGACGAGGCTATGGCGAGCCTCAAGCGGTAGTGGGACATGGGTTATTCCTCTTGGTTGGGTTAGTCGATCTGGGATTCGTCTATTCAGCGCCCGGGCTCAGCCAAAGCGACCGCTGATGTAATCGGATGTCTGCTTGAGTTTCGGGTTGGTGAACAGGGTCTCGGTGTGGCCGAATTCGATCAACCGTCCCAGGTACATAAAGGCCGTGTTGTCGGACACGCGCGCGGCCTGCTGCATGTTATGGGTGACGATGACGATGGAGTACTGGCCCCTGAGTTCGTCGATCAGCTCCTCGATCTTCGCCGTGGCGATGGGGTCGAGCGCCGAGGCGGGCTCGTCCATCAGCAGCACCTCGGGGTCTGAGGCGATGGCGCGGGCAATGCACAGGCGCTGCTGCTGGCCGCCGGACATGCTGAGGCCGCTCTCCTTGAGCCGGTCTTTGGTTTCTTCCCACAGGGCCGCGCCGCGCAGGGCGCGCTCGCAGGTGTCTTCGAGCACCGATTTATCGGTCACGCCATCCACCCGCAGCGGGTAGACCACGTTTTCGAAGATGGACATGGCGAAGGGGTTGGGTTTCTGAAACACCATGCCCATGCGCTTGCGCAGGGAGATGACGTCCACGCCCTTGCCATAGATGTCGCGCTCGTCCACCGCCATGCGGCCGTCCACCCGCACCTCGTCGATGAGGTCGTTCATGCGGTTGATGCAGCGCAGCAGGGTGGATTTGCCGCAACCGGAGGGTCCGATAAGGGCCGTCACCAAGCCCCGGGGAACCTCCATGGTGATGTCGAACAGGGCCTGCACATCGTCGTACCACAGGTTGAAATTGCGGATATCCAGGATATCGCCCTGGTCGGATTTGGTGACGTGATAGGCCGTGGGGTTGAACTTCGGGGCCTCGTCAGGGGCCGCTTCAGCGGTTGCGTTCATGAAAATGCTCCAGTTTCTTCTGTCTTAGAAGGCGCTGCCCGCGAACCGTTTTTTCAGGCGGTTGCGGATGTAGATGGCCGATGCGTTCATCAATACGATGAGGGCGAGCAATAGCATGGTGGTGACATACACCATGGGCTTGCCGGCCTCGGAGTTGCGTGATTGAAAGCCCACATCGAAGATGTGAAAGCCCAGGTGCATGAAGCTCCGCTCCAGGTGGACATAAGGAAAGAAGCCATCCACCGGCAGCTCGGGGGCCAACTTGACCACGCCCACCAGCATCAAGGGCGCGACCTCGCCGGCGCCCCGCGCCATGGCCAGGATAAGGCCGGTCATAATGCCCGGCATGGCCCGCGGCAGCACCACGCGCCGCAGCGTTTGCCAGGTGGAGGCGCCGCAGGCGAGCGAGCCCTCGCGCATGGAGCGCGGCACCGCAGACAGGGCCTCCTCGCTGGCGACGATCACCACCGGCACCGTCAGCAGGGCCAGGGTCAGGGACGCCCATAGAATGCCGCCGGTGCCGAAGGTGGGGCTGGGCAGGCGTTCGGGGTAGAATAGCGCGTCGATGCCGCCGCCCAGGGTGTAGGCGAAAAAGCCGAGCCCGAACACGCCATAGACGATGGACGGCACCCCGGCCAGGTTGTTTACCGAGATGCGCACGATCGACACCAAGCGCCCCTGCTTGGCGTACTCGCGCAGATACAGGGCGGTGATCACCCCCAGCGGGGCCACGAACACCACCATAATCAGGGTCATGGCCACGGTGCCGAAGATCGCCGGCAGCACGCCGCCCTCGGTGTTGGCCTCGCGCGGCTCGCTGGTCAGGAACTCGCCCCAGCGCGAGAAATAGACCGCCGCCTTGCCGAAGGGGGAGAGGTCATTGGCCGGGTAGAAGCGCACGATCTCCGACAGCGGCAGCTCCTTTTGCTCGCCGCCGATCTCCTCCAGCGTGATGCGATAGCGCCGATCGGTTTCTTTAATGGCCTCGGCGCGCGCGGCCAGTTGCTCGTACTCCCGTTGGAGTTCGGTGATTTGTTGCTCGGTCTCCCGCTCGGCCTGCCGGTATTCGCCGCTGTCCCGGCCATGGTCGAGGGCGACGCGCTTGAGGTCCAGGCGCGCCTGTTCCATGTAATAGTTGACCTCGCCGATCTCGTCGCGCTCGATGTGGCGAATCTCTTCGAAGCGTTCCCGCGCCGCCTCTTGCTGCTCTTGAATGGCCGCGCGGTCATAATCGGAAAGATTGCGCGATTCACCGTCCAGCACGAGCCCGGCGATGCGCCCTATGAACACGCCCCACTCCTGGCGCTCGAACAGATACATGCCCGGCGGGGTTTCAACCTTTGCGATTTCAAAATCCGAAACCCAGCGGAAATCTTCGTTGTACAGGTCATAGTTGCCTGTGCGATAGAGCACGCGATGGGCGAAGCCGACGTTGGAGTCGATGATCTCGCGGTCCTGTTCGGTCAGCCTTTCGAGCAGCCCGTCCCCGGGCTTGAAGACATTATCTCGGGTTGGCTCGCCAGCCACCACAGTGCCGCTATTGAGCGTCACCACCTCAATGGGCTTGGGCCAAAAGGTGGCAATGCCGTTCCAGAAGATTAGGACCAAGAACCCCACCACCAGCAGGATGCCCAGGGCCAGCGCCCCGCCGAGCCCCCACAGGAACGGCTCGCCGGTGGCCGTCAGGTCGGTGGTGTAGCGCCGCGAGGCCGCGTTCATGCCCGGCTTCGGCTCGGCGTGATTCGAGGTGGTTTCCGTGTTAGTAGACATGTAACGGGGCCCTCAAAGCTGAAAGGCGCGCTTGCGAAAGCGCAGGCGGATGTTTTCCGCGATGGTGTTGATGGTGAAGGTCATGACGAACAGGGTCAGCCCGGCCAGGAACAGCATCCGGTAGTGGGTGCCGCCCTGGGGCGCCTCGGGTAGCTCCACCGCGATGTTGGCCGACAGGGTGCGCAGGCCGTTAAAGATATTCCAATCGAGCACCGGGGTGTTGCCGGCGGCCATGAGTACGATCATGGTCTCGCCCACCGCCCGGCCCATGCCGATCATGCAGGCGGCGAATATGCCCGAAAGGGCCGTCGGCACGATTACCCATTTGGCGGTCTGCCAGGGCGTGGCCCCCGACGCCAGGCTGGCCGAACGCACATGGTCGGGCACCGAGCTTAAGGCATCCTCGGCCAGGCTGTAGATGGTGGGGATAATGGCGAAGCCCATGACAAAGCCCACCACCAGGGCGTTGCGTTGCACATAGGTGTCCACGACGCCGCCGCGCGGGTCGAAGCCGAGGGCGGTCAATGCGCTGGCGGCGGCCAGGCTCAACACCACCGCCGCCGCCAGCAGGCCCGCCCAGCGCAGGAAGTCGAGGGCGCCGGCATGGCTCTTGGTCAAGCCGCGCTGGTAGTCGCGCAGCCGGTCACCAAAAACCCGATGCACGAGCCAGCGCGCGACGAAGAAGCCCACGGGCAGAAACACCAGGAACATAAAGGGCGTGCCGGTGCCGATATCGCCGTTGGTCCAGGCCATGAAGTCGCTATAGAAGAAGCCGCTCTCGAAGGCCGGCCCCAGGTTGTAGGCGACGTACAGCGACAGCAGGATGGTCGCGAACATGAAAAAGAACTTGGGCAATCCGTCCAGCTTCAGCGCGGTTTGAAGGGGCAGCAACTGCCACAGGAAGGCCGCCAGCATCAGGCCCATGGGCAGGGCGATGAAGGCCAGCAGCACCGCCGCGATCCAGGTCTCCACGATGGGGGCCAGCACCAGGGCGGCGATGAAGCCCACCACCACCGTGGGCATGGATTCCATGGTCTCCATCATGGGTTTAACCGTGGCCCGCACCCGGCGATGAACGAACTCGGCGGTGTAGATGGCGCCCAGCAGGCCGATGGGGATGGCGAACACCAGGGAATAGACCGTGGCCTTAATGGTGCCGAAGATGAGCGGCACCAGGGAGTACTTCGGCTCGAACACGTCGGTGCCCGAGGACGACTGCCAGGTATAGGTCGGCTGATCGTAGCCCTCGTACCAAATCTTGCCGAAGACGGCGTCGAGGGTGGTCTCCGGGTGGGGGTAGTCGAAGGCCCAAAAATCGCCTTCGCCGGTGCTGGCCACCCGTACCACGCCGTCCACCCGGGGCAGCAGCAGCAGCTCGGAGTCAACCGCCTGTTTGCCGCCGTGGTCGTACCGGAGCAACACCTGATCCGAGGTGGAGTGGCGCACCCAGACCTCGCCGTTGGCGGCCTCGGTCACCAGCGACTTGCTGCGTTGGCTGACGCTGATGGCGGTAACGGCGGCGCCGTGGGGCTCATGCTGCCGCGCCCGAACCAGCTTATAGCCGTCCGGCGCCGCGCCTTGCTCGGGGCTGAGCTTGAAGTAGACATCCAGGGCGCCGTTGCTGCCCCCAACGACCAGCGCCTGCTCGCCGTTGAGGAACTCCATGGCGCTGATGGTGCTGCCGTCGTCAAAGGCGGTGATGGTCTCGGACAGGGTCGGGTGGTTGAAGTCGCGGGCATCAAAGCGGAAGATTTGCCCGGCATCCGAGGCCACCAACACCGTGTCGGCGAGGGTGGTGAGCTCCACCGTCGTGACCTGCGTATCCGCCGGCAGCGGCGGCAGATCGGTGGTGCGCACCTCGGTGGTCAGCTCGCTGGTCATGATATTGAGTTTCGAGATGGCGCGGCTGAGACGGCCCACGCCTTCGGCATCCACGGTCACAAAGGAGCGTGTGGGGCGCTCGGTGGTGCCGCCGACCCGGTAGGCTAGGGCCACGATGGGCGCGTCGGCGACCGCCACAGGGGCCTGCGTTTCGGCCCGAAAGCGCAGCCGTCGCACCTGTTCCCCCGGCAGGTTGGAATAGATCGCCTCGCCCGCCAAGCGGTCGCGCTGGTCGAGCGGTTCGGCCCCATCCGGCAGATCGGACTGGAGCAACACATCGGCCTCGAATATCAGGTCGGCGAAGCGGATGCTGCCATCTTGAAAACCGAAGGCCACCCGGTCGCGATTCAGTACGCCCCCGATCGCGGTGGCCCGCTCACCGCCAAAATCGAGCTGTCCGGAGCTAACGGAACGCCCCGTAGTTAGATGAAAGACCCGGTAGCTGCCGTCGTCGGCCACCCGCACCCCGAGGGTGCTATATTCGTCGGCATTGAGCCAGACGGTCTGTTTGGCCGGCAGGTCGTATTCCGCGTGTTCCAGGGTCTCGCCGCCGCCGCCAAGGGGCAGCGCCACCGCCACCAGGAACACCATGATGCCGATGACGGCGAAGATCACCAACAGGCCGCCGGCGGTAATGCCCCAGCCGGCGGCGCGGTCCGCCAGCAGCACCGACTTGCGCGTGCCCTTGTCTCGGCGGCGCTGCGCCGTCGCGCGCTCGCGGTCCGTCTTGTTTTGGGTCGCTTCCTCGTTCGTGGTCATACCGATTCCACCGGGTTGTAGGGGTTGTAGGGGATGATCAGAAATGGGCACTGGAAAAAGGCGCCGCCAGCGCGGCTCGCTTTACGCTGCCCACTTTGCGGCTGTAACAACCGAGGCGGACGCCCCGGTTGCACAGCGGCGGGCTTACTTCAGTCCGAGGCTTTTCAGCTCGGCTTGCGCGATCGCATTGGGGATCGGGTAGTAACCATCCTTGATCACCGCCGACTGACCGTCACGCGACACCATGTAACGGATGAACTCGCCGCGCAGCGGATCAAGCGCCTGGTTCGGATTCTTGTTCACATAGACATAGAGAAAGCGCGAGATGGGGTAGTCGCCCGCATAGGCGTTTTCGGCGTTGGCGTCGAAGCACTCGCCGTCCGCGCTGGTCTTCAGCGACACAGTGCGCACGTCGGCGGTCTTGTAGCCTACGCCCGAGTAGCCGATGCCGGCCTTGTCGGAGGCCACGCCCTGCACCACGGTGGAAGAGCCGGGTTGCTCCTTGACTTCGTCCTTGTAATCGCCGTTGAACAGGGCCACCTTCTTGTAGTAACCGTAGGTGCCGGAGGCGGAGTTACGGCCATACAGGGAGATCGGGCTGTCGGCCCACTCACCCTTCACCCCTACGTCGCCCCAGGTGGTGATGTCCTTGGGGTAACCGCCGTTGCGGGTCTTGGAGAAGATGGCGTCCACCTGCTGCATGGACAGGCAACCCACGGGGTTGTCCTTGTGTACGAATAAGGCCAGGGCATCCACCGAGCTGCGGACGGGGGTGGGCTTGTAGCCGTACTTGGCCTCGAACTTCTCCTCTTCGTTGGACTTCATCGGGCGCGACATGGGGCCGAACTGCGCGGTGCCGGCGATCAGCGCGGGCGGCGCGGTGGAGGAGCCCTTGCCCTCAATCTCGATCTTGACGTTCGGATAGTGAGACAGGTAACCCTCGGCCCACAGGGTCATCAGGTTGTTCAGGGTGTCCGAGCCGATGGATTTCAAGCTGCCGGAAACGCCGCTAATGGGCTCGTAGTCCGGCAGGGCGGGGTCGAGTTCGACAGCCACCGCGGGTGCGGCCAGGCTGACGCTCATCGCGAGGGCGAGTAAGGTTTTCTTCATAGTGCGGACCTCATGGCTTGCGTTGGGTGGGCAGCCCCCGAAAAACGGCAACTGCTCACAAAAATCCGAGTACGCAATTAGAGTGGATTTTTGTGACAAGATCGTTCCCCGAGTATGACGATTCGATGACACCGCACTCCCAGCCCCCAGCCCCTAGTACGCCTGCGCACAAATAGCGGAAGCAGCGGCGGTTAGGAACGCAGAGGACGCAGAGGACCGCAGAGGGCGCGGAGGGCTTTTTGCTTGATCGTCCCCGCCTCCCAGGGCGGGGAGGGCCGCGGCATCAGCCGGACTAGCCTGGGGTGTCAAACGCGAGTTTGACGCCGAGGCGAAGCCGTCCCCCCTCCAAGCCGCCCCAACGGCGGTCGAGGCTATCTGTGTCCATTCGTGTCTATCTGTGGTTCAATTTGGCGTCTAGGCGAACGAAGCCCCCAAGCCCCAGCCCGGCTTGCGGGCGCGGGGGTCGGCGGATCCCAGTGATCGGTTGTAGCGCCCCCGTCATATTTTGCAAATAATCGTGTCATATTCACCCCCCCAAAATGCGCCGTATTTTTCAACACCCTGAAGGGCGGCTGGATTGGGTCGTCGCGGCGTTGCCCGCGGGGATGCCGATGGACGGGCTTGGCTCGGGCGCCGAACCCGTCGCCGCGGCCGAGACCGGGGAGTTGATCAATTCGCTGTGCGAGCCATACACTATCGTCGTCACCCATTGCGTACAGCAGGCGGTGCGGGTTGCTCAGCGCACCGCCTACCTTCACCCGGGCAGGCGGGCGAGACCAAACTAATCTTCACTAGACCCCGTCATAAGCCGACGGAGGATTACATCACCGGCCGTTTCGGTTGAGGAGAATCAATGAGACAGACCACTGAAGGACATACCGTGCATAGCTTCGATAAGGAGCTTGAAGAGCTGCATACCCTGGTCGGCGCCATGGCCCGGCTGGTGGATCGGCAAATCGAGCGCGCGGTGAAATCACTGGAAGACGAAGAGCCCGGCGATGCCCGGGCGATGATCAATGATGACCGCGAAATCAACAAGCTGGACGTGCAGATCGACGATGAGATCATTCGCCTGATCGCCAAGCGCCAGCCGGTGGCCAAGGATTTGCGCGAGATCCTCACCGTGGGCAAGATCGTCACCGATCTGGAGCGCATTGGCGACCAGGCGCGGCGCATCGCCCGCCTGACTATCCATTTCTACGACCACGACCTGCCGCCGCCGAACTACCACCTGCTGCAAGACATCTTCCGCATGTCCGCCTTCGCGCGCGATATGCTGGAGCGGACCATGCGCGCCTTCGAGACCTTGAGCCTGGATCAGTCCATTGACGTAATCCGCCTCGACGCCACCCTGGAAGACGACTACAAGTCGGCGCTGCGCCGCATCTCCACCTTTGTGCTGGAAGACGCCCGCAATGTGGGGCACATGATCGACGTGGCGCTGGCGCTGCGGGCGGTGGAGCGCATGGGCGGTCATGCCAAGAATATCGCGGGCTATGTGATCTTTCTGGCCACCGGGCGCGACGTGCGCCACGAGAGCCTGGAAAGCATTCTGGCCCAACTCAAGTCCGCCTGAACCGCCGCGAAAGCGCTTTCCTCGGCCCCCTCGGCCTTGCCCCTGCCTGTCCAGGCAGGGGTTTTTTTCGCAAAACCAAGCTTCCGCACTGACAAGGCGCTTGCCTTTCCGTTAGTATTAGTGACCAAGGGTCGGCCTGTTGCGCACGGCGATGCAGCGTCATCGGCGCGGCGGATGCCGCATAGACCCGCTGGCGACCAATAATCAATGAGGAATAGCCAATGATTCACGCAAAAAAACACATCCTTCCCCTTTCCATCGCGTTGGCCCTGGGGGCCGGCGGCGCCGCCCCGGTGCTGGCGGCGGAGAAATACGCCGAAGGCGGCATCTACGGGACGATCGAGATCGATTTCGATTCGCGCAAAAACCCCGCCTCCGACGGCCAGCCCCAGGTGGGCATCACCGACAAGTACAAGGTGGATCTGAACGTAGGCGCGGACACCGCCTTTAAGGGCCAGATCACCCGCACCCCGCAGGTGGCCGGGACCATCGGCATCAAGCAGGAGGCCGAGTTGGATTACAATCTCGACCTGGTGGTGTTCAATCCGAGCAATCGCGCCCAGACCATGGATGTGGGCCGCTGGACCGGCGAGGTGCCGATCAGCTCGGAGGGCGTCTACCAGTTGGACAAAGAGGCCGGCGCCGACATGCGCTTCATCATCACCATGAAGGGGGGCGCCGACTCCGGCCCTTTCGGCGGTGAGATTCAGGGCCGTAAGCTGGGCGGGGCCAAGTGGTTGGAGATGGCCAAGGGCGTCACCGAGACCATTAAGTCCGAAGGCGCCAGCCAGGTCTTCACCCGCATGTACCAGGGCAAGCCGATTTCGGTGAAGGCCACCAATGTGGACCCGATGAAGTTCCGCAATGTGGTGTTGCCCGCCGGCCCGGCCTCCATGTACGGCGCGGTGACCGTGAACGGCGACATGATCTATGACTATGACAGCGATACCTGGTTTATCGACGACATGAGCTTCCGCTACACCCTGGACGGCAAGTCGGTGAAGGATGAGGTAAGCGGGACCATTCGCTGGAAGGACGCAGAGACCGGCGACGGCGGCAGCTATGACCTCAACGTAACCTTCAATGAGCCGAAGGCCGCGGACACCCCGCAGGATGCCTCGGGCTTCTTCGACGCCAGCGACAGCTCCGCCGGCGGTTTCTTCTCGGTGGATGATGCGGTGGCCACCTGCGGCGGCGCGGTGGTGTTTGACGATAAATACATCGGCGACGATGATGCGCCCATTCACAGCCTGGTGACCCACAAGATCCAGTGCAACGACAAGGTCGCCCCGCAGCAGACCATGGCCTTCGCCAAGCTCTGGCTGTTGAGCGTAGGCCCGCTGAACGACGAGTGACCCGAAGCCCTCACGGATAGGCGCAGGCCCCAGGGAGGGGCGTTCAAAGACCCGACCGATCGCCCGATTTGTCGGGTTTTTGCGTTTTGCCGCAGGCCCAGGTTTCGGCGCATGCACGGCCGGGCGATTGTTATCAGATTATTACAATAGTGTTACACTTGATGGAGGCCACGGCAAAATCAGCCAAAGGGTTGAGATTCGGCCTTCGTTTTCAGGGTTAGATCGCGGGGCGGGGCGGTCTGCCGCGGGTTGCAGGTTCAGTGGAGGCTTGAGGCATGTCGCAAAAAGAGAAGGAAAAGGACCGGGATCAGGCGCCCAAAAGGCAGGTGCTGGCGGCGGTGGATTTTTCGCCGGATGCGGAGGAGGCGCTGGTGCAGGCCTGCCGAATCGCGAGCTGCCTGCACGCCGGGGTGACGGTGCTGCATGTGGTGCATGACCCGACGGCAATGCCGGGGTATTACGCCAGAATCGCAAAAAAGAAGAAAAACCTGCTGCGCATGCAGGATGCGGCCGCCGAGATGCTGGATGCCTTCATGCAGGCCGCCGCCAAGGCCCGCCACCAGGTCCAGGATATGCAGGCGCTGGATACCCTGCTGGTGGCGGGGCTGCCGGTGACGCGCATTTTGGAGGTGGCGGACCAGCTCGATGCGGAAATGATCATCCTGGGCAGCAAGGGCGAGACGGGGCTTAGGCGCCTGTTGGTGGGCTCTATCTCCGAGCAGGTGATTCGGTTGTCGCAGCGGCCGGTGCTGATCGTGAAAAGCCCGCGAAAGTGAATCCGTCCGCCGGCCGCAGACGGCTGTGGCGATAAGAGAGTCGAGTATGCGCAAGCCCCCGATTTTAATGCCAAACCACGCCGCCGGCATCCTGCCTTGGTGGCCTGGGATGGTCGCCTTGCTCCTGTTGTTCGCGGCGTTCAGCGTGTTGGCCGCGCCCGAGACCCGGGACGCGGGCATCGAGTGGGGCGCCATGGCCATGGAGCTGTTCGGCGGCCTGGCGCTGTTTCTGTTCGGCATGGAGCAAATGGCCGCGGCGCTTAAGGCGGTGTCGGGCGATCGGCTGCGCTCCATCCTGGCCAAGCTCACCACCAATCGCTTCATGGGGGCCGCCACCGGGGCCTTGGTCACCGCGGTGATCAATTCCTCGTCGGTCACCACGGTGCTGGTGGTGGGCTTTATCAGCGCCGGGCTGATGTCGATGTCGCAATCCGTGGGCATTATCATGGGGGCCAATATCGGCTCCACCTTCACCGCCCAACTGATAGCGTTTAAGATCACCAAGGCCGCGTACCTGATGATCGCCTTCGGCTTCATGATGCAGCTCTTGGGGCGCGGCGATCGGGTCCGGCACTACGGCTCGATGCTGATGGGCCTGGGTTTGGTGTTTTTCGGCATGGGCGTAATGAGCGAGGCCATGCAACCCCTGCGCGGTTACCAGCCGTTCCTGGATCTGATGCAGCAAATGGAAAATCCGTTAGTGGGCATCTTGGTGGCCGCGGCCTTCACCGGCCTCATCCAATCCTCCGCCGCCACCACCGGCATTGTAATCGTAATGGCCAGTCAGGGCTTTATCAGCCTGGAGGCCGGCATCGCCCTGGTGTTCGGGGCCAATATCGGCACCTGTGTCACCGCTATCCTGGCGGTTATCGGTAAACCGCGGGAGGCCGTGCGAGCGGCCATTGTGCATGTCATCTTTAATGTCGCCGGGGTGCTGCTATGGGTGGCCTTTATCGATCAACTGGCGCAATTAGTGGCCTGGATGTCACCCTCCAGTGACGGGCTGCACGGGGCCGCCCGCATGGCCGAGGAGACCCCGCGCCAAATCGCCAACGCCCACACCATATTTAACGTGATTAACACCTTGGTGTTTATTTGGTTCACCCCCCAATTCGCCCGCCTCGTCGAGTGGCTGGTGCCGGACAAGCCGTTGTCGGAGGAGGGCATCGTCCTCAAGAGCCGCTACCTGGACGAGGAGCTGCTCTCCACCCCGGCCTTGGCCCTGGATCGGGTGCGGCTGGAGGTGCGGCACATGGGCGAGATCGTGGAGGGGATGCTGGAAGGCATCTTGCCGGCGATCCTCGCGGGGGATCGCGAGGCCCTGGCGGCGATTCGTCGGCGCGACGACGAAGTGGATATACTGTACGCCTATATCCTCGATTACCTGGGCAAGATCAGCAAATCCACCCTCACCGACAAGCAAACCGCCGAGTTTCTGAAATTGATGGAGGCGGTGGGCGAGCTGGAGAACATCGGCGACTCCATCGAGACCAATCTAGTCACCCTAGGCATGCATCGGATGCAGGAAGGCGTGGCCATTAGCCCGCCCACCCAGCGTGTGCTCAGTGACCTCCATCGCGTAGTCTCCAAGGCGGTGAAGGGCGCGGTGCATGCGGTGTCGCAGAACAACGAAATGGCCGCCGAGTCGGTGATTCGAATGAAAAGCGAAATCAACAAGCTGGCCAACTCCGCTGCGGTGCATCAGGCCCGTCGCCTGGTGGCCAAAGAGCCCAACCGCATCGCCGCCTACACCATCGAAATGGACATCGTGGAGAAATTCAAGCGCATCTACTACTACGCCAAGCGTATGGCCAAGACCGTAGACGCCAACGACTCGCCCACCCCCATGACCCCAGAGCAGCGCGAGCAGGAGGCGGAAGGCTGAGCCTAGAACGCCTGCGCTCCAATAACGGAAACAACGGCTCTCGGGAACGCAGAGGCCGCAGAGGGCCGCAGAGGGCGCGGCGGAGGTTTGTCTGTGGGTAACTACTCATCGGCGCATCCTCGCCGGCGAGACCTCGCTGGAAGAGGTGTTTCGAGTCACCGCCGAGCGGTGAGGTTTTGGAAGATTGAAGATTGAAGATTGAAAGGTGGGACATCGGGGAGGGTAAAGGGGCCTTTTTTCGCCTGCTGGCCATGCTGCGAGCCAATGACTAAACTATCTCTCTCTGTGTCCTCTGTGTTCTCTGTGGTTAGGTTTCGATGAATCGATTATCTGCTGACCGGCTAACCTGAATGCCCGCTTTCGAATACCACGCCATTGACGCCGCCGGCAAGGCGCACAAAGGGATCGAGGAGGGTGACACCGCCCGCCAGGTCCGCCAGATTCTGCGCGACCGGGGGCTGATCCCCACCGAGGTGGAGGCGGTCCGGGAACGCGCCTCGGCCAAGCGTCGCGGCGGCGCCGGGCTGGCCAATCGCGCCATCAGCCCCACCGACCTCGCCCTGATCACCCGCCAACTGGCCACCCTGGTGCGTTCCGCGATCCCGCTGGAAGAGGCCCTGCTTGCGGTGGCCAATCAGAGCGAACGCCATCGCATCAAACGGGTGTTGCTCGCGGTGCGCTCTAAGGTTTTGGAAGGCTACAGCCTAGCCGACGGTCTGGCGGATTTCCCGGCGGTGTTTCCCGAGCTGCTGCGCTCCACCGTGGCCGCCGGCGAGCAGTCCGGTCACCTCGACGTGGTGCTGGAACGCCTCGCCGACTACACCGAAAGGCGCCAGCAACTGCGCCAGAAGATCCAACTGGCGCTGCTCTATCCGACGCTGCTCACCCTGGTGGCCCTGCTGGTCACCGTCGGCCTGCTCACCTATGTGGCGCCCCAAGTGGTGCAGGTATTCCAAAGCATCGACCAGGAACTCCCGGCGCTGACCCTGGGCCTGATCCAACTCAGCGCCTTTCTGCGCGCATACGGCCTTTACCTGCTGATCGGCCTTACGCTCTTGTTCCTGCTGGGCCGGCATCTGCTCAAGACCCCGCGCATGCGCTATGCCTGGCATCAACTGCTGCACCGCACGCCCCTGGTCGGGCGCCTCATGCGCGGCCTCAACACCGCCCGCTTCGCCCGCACCCTGAGCATCCTTGGCGCCAGCGGCGTGCCCGTGCTCGACGCCATGCGCATCGCCGCCGCCGTGATCACCAGCCTGCCCATGGCCCGCGCGGTGGAGCAAGCTGCCGACCTAGTGCGCGAAGGCAAGAGCATCGCCGCCGCGTTGCAACGCCACGGCCAGTTCCCGCCCATGGTGCTGCAACTCATCGCCAGCGGCGAGGCCACCGGCCAACTTGAAACCATGCTCGACCGCGCCGCCGACAACCAGGAACGCGAACTCGAAACCCTGATCGCCGCCCTAATGGGCCTGTTTGAACCCCTGATGATCCTGCTGATGGGCGGCCTCGTGCTGCTCATCGTGCTCGCCATCCTGCTACCGGTGTTCGAGCTGAACCAACTGGTGGCCTGACCCGGGCTTGCAAGGCCAACGCCTGTGCCGATATTTTGCTAAATGAATCCGGCTATCCCGAGACCGGCGAACCCGCAGGAGGTTTTCTTTAGCCGATTGGCGGGGATTCTGATACCCGGATTGCGCCGGATTCGGGTTCGCCAACCCGGCGCGGCAAGCGGCGCATGGCGGCTGAGTAACGGTTGCCGCAACGCCGTGGGCGGACGCAAAAACTGGCAGGGTGGTATGAGGACTCCCCTGAAATCGCCTTAGCGCATGGGCAAGCCCGATGTTTCCGCCAATAAAAAACCCGCCGAAGCGGGTTTTTTAAACCAGGCGTCGGCCAAGCCGAGCGCACTGAAGGCGTCAACAGGCGGCTTGCGCCGCCCGCAACGGGTCCTTATTCAGGAACCACGTTGGTCGCCGCGGGGCCTTTTTGGCCCTGCTCGATGTCGAAGCTTACGGCTTGTCCTTCGGCCAGCGATTTAAAGCCGGAGCCTTGGATGGCGCTGTGGTGGACGAACACGTCCTTGGAGCCATCGGAAGGGGCGATGAAGCCAAAGCCTTTTTCGTCACTGAACCACTTAACTGTGCCTGTAGCCATTACGGATACCTCTATTTGGTGATGTTACGGTTGTGTTTATGCAGACTTGACTAGAAATCGGATCAGGGTCTGCCACGAAACGCGATAGAGGAACTGCCGAAATACTACGTAACTGTACTGCACGGGGAATAAGTTTAACCCAAATCCTGGGGGGCGCCAAGTCTTTTTTTCGATTAAATGAGTCGGGTCCGGGCGCGCCGGGGCATGCGCCCGCATTCGGCCCGCCCGCCCCCTGGCGGCTCACTCGGCCTGCTCCCGGGCGATGCGCTTGCCCATGGCCTTTTCGATCAGCCCCAGCAGGTTGGCCTTGCGCTGCTCGTAAAAGGCGTCGAAGTCGTCGGTGCGCATGGGCTCGGCCGGGGCGCGGTGGCTGGCGAGGATGGCGTCCATCGCCGCGTCCGTGGTCTGCACCTGCTTGTCGGTCTGAATCTTCCTTAGATACACCGAAGGGGCGTCGCCGCCGATCTTGCGGTTGGCCTTGTAGGAAATGGGCGTCTTGTTCACGATGGAGTCATAGTGGCGGGGCGGGATGCCGTTGCGCTTGCACCAGTCTTTCGGAAAGATATGGTGAATGTCCAGGTCGATGCCCTGGTGGTTCAGGGACTGCACCGTGTCGTTCCAAAAGAAGTCCCGCGCCTGTTCCCGCAGCACCAACACATTCAGCCCCTTATAGGCCGCGCTCAGGCGGGTCTTGAGCAGGTCCAGGCGATCCGGATTGAAGCTCGCATCCACCACCGTGCGCGGCGCGGCCTCATCGTCCTCCACCCAGGCCAGCAGGTCCTCCAGGTCGTTGGCGATGCGCGTCTCCACCGCGCCGCCGTAAAGCTCTCCCAGCACCCCGCACCAGAACCAGCGCGACAGCTTAGCGTTAATGCGCGGCTCGCGCCAGCGGTTGCCCAACACCGTCATCATCGCGGCTAATGGGATCAACTGGGTGCTGTACGGGATCTCGCGGTTTAAAAAGAAGCACTCTTTGCGCAAAAAGGCCGCCGCCTGCCAGAAGCCCTGCTCCACTGTATCGGCCCATTGCGTATAGGCCGTCAGGGGCAGCTCCAGCATCGAGGCTCGCTTGGCGCTGATAGGCCGAATTTGCTTGCCCTGCCGGCCGTCGGCGATGTCCTGATACTTGCGCTCGCGGGTGTGCAATAGCGTGATGGCCTGAATGAACTCGGTGCTGTCCAGATGTTCCAGCAGCACATCCTCCGCCAAGCGCCCCTTGCGCGACTCCATGCCCCGCTGCTCCGAGCCCAACCAGTCGTCGCGCAGATTAAAGCCTTCGGCGGCATAACTGGCGGTGATCAGCTCGAACACCGAGAGCTGCACCCCGCCGGTGTTCACCTTCTCGAACACCAGACAGACCGCCTCCTTGCTGGTCTCCTTCTTGAGTTCGATCACCGGCAACTGATAATCATTAAAGGCCTGCAAAATACGGCCCTGAAACTCCAAAAAGACCGGCAACGCCGACGGATTGAACTGGTTCAGCTCTTGCAGCCAGTGCGACCAGCTCAAGACCTGGTCGCACGGGAAATACAGCTGCTCGCACTCCTTTTGGCGCGTACTCAGGTCCAAATCCACGGTGCGGCCAAAATTGCTCCGCTTCTCCCGGTTTTTGTCCACCGCATCGATGGCCTCGTCCAGCAGATCCTCGCCTGCCAGCGCGGTGGGGATATGAAAATAATAGTGGCGCTGAATGGGCTTGCCTTTGGCCGTGCGCGTATGCACCGGGCTGGTCAGCCCCACCGCCTGGGTTAGGCTGGTCAGGCGCTGCTGACCGTCCAGGATCAGCTTCTCCGGTTCTACGTCATTTAACGCCGAATCCGTGCCCTCCACCGGGCGCACCTGAAACATCACGTCCCCGCCCGTCTCCATCAGCATCAAGGCGCCAATGGGAAAAGACCGCGCCACACTGACTAGCAGGCTCCGCACATGATCGTCGTCCCAGACCCAGCCGCGCTGAAAATCCGGCAACTGAATCCGCCCGCGGGTGATGTCCCGCAGCAGATCGGGGAGGGCGGTTTTGGTGGTATCGAAGGTCTCCATTGCGGCTCCGTTGGTCTTTGGAAAATGAAACAATGCGGGCATAGGGTCCCCGCCAAGGCCCTAAGCCCGCAAAGGGGTTTCTTGGCGCGCTTTGCGTCTTGGCGAGAGCGGCGCCTGACTCGCTCCCAAATTCCATTTGGGAACGCTGTGCCGCAAGCCCTGCTTGCCGAAGGCGGGTGCGGGCGGCGGTGCTGCCCCCGCCGGGTTCCCGAGCCCTGATGCCTTATCTTGGCGGCTCTGCCGCCGGTTGGCCAAGCGGGCGGCAGCGCTGTCAGGCCCAGGTGCAGCGGGGGACCCTAGGCTGTCGAAACCGGGCTATTTCGTGCGAAAAATCCCCCAATTTTCAGTTCATTCCAAGCAGGGCTTGGGGAAAGCGGGGCTTGGGAACCAGTTCAAGCCTCTCGCCAAGGCGCCAAGCCCGCACAGGGGTTTTGACCTGTTGCAGGGGCGACAAAGGGGGGCGTCCGCTCCAATTCCGCTTTGAGGGCGGTTTGGAAATGCGGGCTCAGCCGGGCCTTGACGGTGTTCGGCAGTGCGATCGTCGGGCTTCTCGGGGTTCGAGCGCTATTCAATTCAATCCGGCCGCTGGAACAGCAGCCGCACGCTGCCGTCCGCTGCCGGCTCTCCCAATGCGGACAGCCATGGCGCAAGTTGCGGCGCCTGCGGCGCGGCAACCAGGGTTAGGTCGATGCGGTAGCGATGGGGCGGGTTTCCCGCCAGTTCACCGGAAACCCGCAACGGCCCCTCGCCGGTATCCGCCAACCGGCCCCGGATCACGCCATCAGGGCGGGTCTCCAACCGCAACTCGAAGCCGCCGAGGGGGAGCGCCGAGGCCCCGCGCAGCACGGCCTTGTCCAGGATCAAGCGCCCCTCGGCCTGAATCAGGCTGGATCCGGCAACCGTCATGCGCTGGATATCCAGCCGCAACCGACCATCCAGCACTGCGGCCAAACCGGCGGGGGTCCAAGACCGAATCGCGGAGAGCGGCAGATACCCTTCTAACCGACGAAACTCCAGTTCTTGGTCCAGCCCCAGCCTGGCCGCGGCGCGCACGGAGGCCCCCTGATCTTCCAGCGCGAGGTCAAACCCGAGACGCGCCCCCAGCAGCGCACCGGGGCGCAACCGCCATCGGACCGGCCCGAGATCTTGGCCTTGGATCTGCAAGCGCGCACGGCCGTTGATTAAGGTCCCGCGGACCCCGCTCAGACCCCAGGCCGGGGTCTCGGGAAAGACCCCAAGGCCGGGATCGAAGGCCAGGCGGGCGGGCGTCAAGGCGGCCAGGGCCAGCAGGTAGACCGCTAGGCCGAGCGCCATCAGCCAGCGCCCCCGAATCACGGGCCGCCTGCTTGCAAGCGCAGCGTGACGTTCACCCGACCGGCCGCCGCGGCCCGTTGGGCCTCCAGTTGCGTCACCGACAGGCCGCCGTCCCGGGTCAGGTCGCCGAGCCACCGCAACACGCCGTCAAAGGCCGCGTCTTCGAGACGAACGCCGACCCCGCGGGCGCCTTCGGGCCGAATCCGTCGAATGGAGTCGGCCAAACCGGCGCCGCGGGCGGTGCGCTCCACTAACGCCAGCAAGGACTCGTCGGCGGATCCGGCGGGTCGCTCGCCCCGCGCGCGCAGCGCCTGCACCTGTGCGGCCGCGGCCTGCATCCAGCCCAGCAGCGCCCGCTGCTCCTCGAGTCGGTTTTCCAGGCCTGCGCGCTGGACCCCAAAGGGCGCCCAAACCAAGAGATAGAACACCAACCCGGCCGCGGCCAAAGCGCCCAGAATTAGTGCCACTCGCTCACGGGGCTGGATATTCTCGCCGATGCGGTTCATGCCTCGCCCCGGCGTAACTGAAGTCGGGTGCGCACCCGCCCGCCTTCGGCGTCCGCCGCGAGCATTTCAGAGCGGATGCCCGGCAGGTCTTCGAATGCGGCCTTGAGCGCGTCGAGGGCCTGGAAGTCCGGCAACCGCAGCTCCACCCCCAGGGTTCGGTCACGGTAGCGCAAGGCCAGCAGCTCCAGCACCGGCGCCCGCTGGAGCGCCGGCCCTACGGCGCCCAGCAACACCCCCAAATCGTCTTCAGCGCCGGCCTGACGCAGGGCTTCCAAGTGCTGCTCCATTTGCAGACGCGGATCGACCACGTTACGGGCCTCGGGGAAGGTCTCGCGGTATAGGGTCTCGATGCGCGCCGTGAGCCGGGCATCCTCGCCGCTCAGGCGCCCGTAGTCGTACAGCATGCCGCCGCCCTGCAACAACATCAGCAGCCCCAACAGCGCCGCGGCGGCGCGCCAGGGACGCCACAAGCGCCCGATTTGATCGACCCGCCCGAAGGCGCCTTGCAGCAACTCGATGCTTGGTCCCTGTGCCAGCCCGCGCCGATAGAGGGCGAGTGCGTCCTGCGCCGGCTCCTGCACGAAATCGATCTGCGCCTCCCGGCAGCACTGTTGCGGGGTGTCGCCGGCGTCCGCAGCATCGGGGGTGGAAAAAACGCGCAGCCGCTGCGGACGCGGCCCCGCATCGGCGCGGCTCAGGGTCAATGCCAAGAGGGTTTTCAGCTCCGAAACCTGTAGCGTGAGCGCACTGCTCGGGCCGGTGCGCAGGGTCGCGAACCTCTGATCGATCAGCAGTGACCACTCCTGCGGCTCCAGGGGAATCGCCAGCGAGGCCGGGACCATGGAATAAAGCGTAATGCCCGCGCCCTCCAAGCCTTGCCGCCATTGCTGCATGCGCTCCCGCGCGACCACTGCCGCGGCGGCCCGGCCGCCGCCGCTGTTGGCGGCAAAGGCGAAATGCAGCGACTCCACATCGGCCGCCAGTTGCTCCTCCAACGCATAGGGTGCGGCCTTAATCAGCCGCTGGCGATTGGCGCCGGGGATCTCGGCTTGTAGCAGCAGCACCGCGTCTGCCGGCGCGATGAGCGTCACCCGGGCGCCTGCGGCCTGCTCTGCAATGGCCGCCAACGGAGCCTGGCCCGCGCTGGCGTCCCGCGCATCGAACCACTCCCATGGCGCGGGGCGGGCCGGGTCGAAGTCGGACGGCAATCGCAGATAAAAGGCAGGTTTCATCGGGCTCCGGGGGTCAAAGGGGCGGCGGCTAGACGCCGGACCTTGGGGTCATTCGTCGGTGTTCGACCGCTATTCGCTCGCAGAGGCTTGCGGCGGCTGGTGAGCCAACCGCTGATGCAGATCCCCCGGCCGCTGAAAGCCGAGCCAGTCCACGCGTAGTTGTGCGCGCTGCGCCGGCCCTAGCGCCGCCGGCCTGGGCTGGCATCCTTCCGCCTGCGGTCCGTGGCGGCGCTTCGACGGTCGTAGCACGAGGCCGTGGGCTTCTTCTCTGCCCCCTTTGCCGTAGACATCTTGAAAAATCGAGCATGGCGCGAATCCTATCGAGGGTGAGTTCGGGTAGTTTATAGGCCATAAAGACATCAAGAAAGCCAAGAATTCGTTCTGTTTCAAAACGACCCCAGGGCCTGCATCACCACCCGGGTTCGGCCGCTGTCTTCACGGTGCAAAAGCGCGAAGCGATGCTGTTGCAGGCGGCCGATGCGGATATCGCTCGTGGCCAGAAACCAATGGCTGGAGACGCTCAGTCCGTGTTCCGGAATCTCGCGACCGGCAAAGACCTCGTGGGCCAAAAAGCGCTCCACCGAGGCATAGCCCTCGGCGCCTCGGTCGTCGGTCAGGCGCCGCGCGTCCGCCTCGGTGAGGCCGTCCGCCAGGCTCATCAACACCAATGGGCCGGCGGTGTTCACGTTAATCGGGGCGACCCCGGGCAGGGTCGTAATATGGGGCCGCAGCCGGCGGTAACCCGTGTCGTCGAAACCCTGCACCAGGGCCAGTTCCGAGGGCGAGACCATGGGGCCATTGGCCGTCCGGTAGGCCGGCTGGCGCCCCAAATAGCGGTCGTCCTCGGCCCCGTTGGGATAGCCGGGCTCGATGTCCGGGTCCACCCAGTCGCGCACCGCTGCGGCCAATTCCGGATTCAGCTCCAACAGGCTCAGCAGGCGCCGCAAACGCGCCTCGGCCACGGCGTCCGCCTCGCCGCCCCGCACCAAGGCGTTGACATTGAAACGCCCTTGCAGGTCCGCCAAGCGGCCTGCGAGTTCACCGTTTTCCACCGGTATCGGCGGCAACACCGTGGCCCACAGTTCGTTGGGGTGATCGGTCTCATTGCGCTCCCGGTCCCGTTGCAGGATGCGCGCCGCCCACTCGGCCATGCCGTCGGCATAGAGGCGCAGTTGATCCGCCTCCATAAGATTGGCCGTCCGCCGAAAGTCCAACTGCTGCCGCCCGATCATGCTCGCCACCACCGTCGCGGCCAGCGCCGCCACCAGGATGGCCGTAATCAGGGCCACGCCCGCTTGACGTTCGCCGCACGCCCTCATGCCGCCCCCGGCAGCGGGATCAGCCGCCGCACGTCGCCCCAGCGCTCGGTATGCAGGCGCACCTCCACCGCCAGCGGCAGGCTGCTCGCGGCCTGTGCGCTGCGATCCCGCGGCCAGACCTCGCGCCACTGGCGGCTGGCATCCAGCACCCGCACGCGGAACCCGCTCACGCCCTCCAGCAGGATCGCGCGGCGGGGGCGACTGTCCTGGGCCCGATCCAGCACCGACCAATACAGGCGCACCAGGGCCTCGCCTTCGAGCCCATAGGCCACGCGCTGCAAGTCGCTGCGCAATTGCCCGGCCGGATTGGCCCACCCGGCCCGAGTCCATTCCAAATAGCCTTCGCGGGTGGCGTCCAACACCGGCTGCTCGTCGCCATAGGCCCCGCGCACGGTGCGCGGCGCGATTTGCGCCAAGTCGCGACTAATCATCGCCAGCGTGCGCTGCAACGCCGCCAAATCCCGGGCCTGCTGCCGCACTGCCCCGTCCGCCTTCAACACCGCATCCAGCCCGCCGTAGGCCATGGCTGCAAGCACCGCGAATATCGCCAGCGCCACCAGCAACTCCAGCAGGGTCATACCGCTACAGCCGGCCTTGCCTTTACCGCAACGCCAATCGCCCACGCGGCCAAGCCGGACCGGATCGCCAGCCATCACCGCCTCGTCGGCCGCGGCACAAAGGCCACCAGGCCCATTAACGGCTCTGCTTCGGCAGCCGCGGCCACGCGCACCGTCAGCCGCCGGATATCCGGATCCTGCGTGCCCGCCACCACTTGCTCCCAATACCAACGCCGCCCCGCCATTTGCGCCGTGCCGTCGCTGCGCCCGGTGGCCGGCCAATCCGGATCGAGCCGACGCCCCGCCACCTGATTCATCGCCACCCAATGGGCAAAGGTCTTGTTGCGCAGGTGGTCGGCATTGGAGGCGGTGCCCGCCCCGCCGCGAATCAAGGCCCCGAGCGCAATGGCCGTCACCGCCAGCGCCACCAGGACCTCGATTAGGGTGAAACCGCGGTGCAAGGATATCCCCCGCGACCCGCTCGCCGAACGCTTCACCAGGCCTCCGAAGGCGTCACGCGGGCCGCATCGAACAGACCGCCCGCCAACAGCCACCCAGGGCGCTCGCCCTCCGGCGCCAGGGTCAACCGAAAGGGCGTGCGCTCGCCGCTGGAATACAGCAAAACCTGCGGACGCGGCTCGCCGCCTTCGGCGCCCAAACGCACCGCCGCGCCGTCCACCCGCAGATCGGGCCGAAGCCCCGCCGCCAGCGCACGGGTCCGCAGCAGCTCATCGTTCTCGATCAGCGTCCATCGCCCCTGCGCGTAGCGCACAAACCGATAGCCGTCACGCAGCATTTCCAGCCCGTACTCCCGCCCCTCCAGCACCGCCTGTTGCGCAGCCAGATCCGTCAGCGCGGCGATCCGCCGCAACGCCTCCTCCGCCTGATCCTCCCACGAACCGCCGCGCACCGCGATCACCGTGAGACCGGCGATAATGCCCGCGATCACCAGCACCACTAGGAGTTCGATTAAGGTGAAACCGCGCTGAATCAATTCAGGTTCCAACTGCCGATATCGCTGTCGTAGCCCTCGCCCCCTTGGCGTCCGTCGGCCCCCAGACTGAAGATATCCACCTCCCCATGCCGCCCGGGGTGCAGATACTGGTACGGCCGCCCCCACGGATCCTTGGGCAGGCCGTCGAGATAACCGCTGCTCTTCCAATTGGGCGCCTCCGGCTGCCCTGCGGGCCTCTCCACTAAGGCTTGCAAGCCCTGATCCGTACTCGGATAGCGGAAATTATCCAGCTTGTATAACGCCAAGGCGCTCTTGAGCGCCCGAATATCCGTCTTCGCCTTGGTCACCCGCGCCGCGTCCGGTCGATCCATCACCTTGGGCACAATCACGGCGGCGAGAATACCCAAAATCACCACCACCACCATCACCTCGATTAGGGTGAAACCACGGGCAAATACGGGACTGAAACGCATGGACGAACTCCTACTTCTGAATCATCGGTTGCAAGCCGCCTTCGGCAGCAAAACGGAATCGCCAATCCGACGCCCGGACCTCAGCCCGTCACCCCGCGCAGCCCGAACCTCAGGCCAAGCGAAAGCTCGGCTCAAGCGGAATTCGAGCGTCGCCAACGCCTTCAGGGTCAAGCCATGCGGGGATGCCGTCCGAAGGGCCTGCTGTCGCTTTTTGTCTTCACCGCCCCCGAAGCGCAGACTATTCCGAAGCGGCCGGCAACGCAACCGCGAGCAGCGCCGCGAGGCGCATCATAGGGCCTAGTGCGCCTGCGTCGGAGTAACGGAAACAACGCCATTTAGGAACGCAGAGGGTGCAGAGGACCGCACAGCGCGCGGAGGAGGTTTTGCTGGCTGGTGTTGCGCTCCAGCGCGGCGATGCCCGTCCGGCGCTCTAATCCGCCTGCGCCGAGGTAACGGAACAAGGGGGCGGCTGAGGCTTTAGCCGGGCTTGGGGCTTCGTTGCACCAATCACCAATCACCAATCACTAGCACCCAGCCCTCAGCCCTCAGCCCTCAGCCCTCACCAACCCTAAAACCAAGCCCTTTACGCCCGCAGCCAGCTTTGGAATAGGATTAGGGCGCCGGTGGCGCCGAGCATGGAGCCGCCGACGGTGACTAGGCTGGCGGGCAGCAGGATGCTGGGGCCGAGGGTGATTAGGAGGGCGCCGGCGAGTAGCATGGAGGCCCCGCTGATGGCGCCGATGATGTTTCGGTGTTGGCGTTTGAGGTCGTCGCGCAGGGTGGTGAGTTGCTTGGATTTGATGTTGAGTTCGAATTCGCCGTTGGCGGAGTCGCGTAAGACTTTGTGGATGAGTAGCGGCATGTCGGCCGCGTATTCGGCGAGATAAGGGAAGTTTGCCTTGGTCTTGCGCAGGAAGGCCTGGGGGCCGACTTGGTCCTGCATCCAGCGCTCCAGGAAGGGTTTGGCGGTGGACCAGAGATCGAGTTCCGGGTAGAGCTGGCGCCCGAGGCCTTCGATGTAGAGTAGGGTTTTTTGCAGGAGCACCAGTTGGGGCTGCACTTCCATATCGAAGCGGCGGGCGGTTTGGAACAGGTTCAGCAGGAAGTGGCCGAAGGAGATTTCCGCCAGCGGTCTGTTGAAGATGGGTTCGCAGACCGAGCGGATGGCGGACTCGAATTCGTCCACCCGGGTCTCCCGCGGCACCCATTCGGATTCTACATGCAGTTCGGCCACCCGATGATAGTCGCGGTGAAAGAAGGCGAGCAGGTTTTCGGCCAAGTAGCGTTTGTCTTGCTCGGATAGCGAGCCGACGATGCCGAAGTCCACCGCGATATAGCGCCCGCCGGGTTCTACGAAGATATTGCCGGGGTGCATGTCGGCGTGGAAGAAGTTGTCGCGAAAGACCTGGGTGAAGAAGATTTCGACGCCTTGTTCGCCGAGCTGGCGCATGCTGATGCCCTGGCGCTTGAGTTCGGCCACGTTGCCCACCGGGGTGCCGTAGATGCGCTCCATGACCATTACCGTGCGCGAGGAGTATTCCCAATGCACGTCGGGCACATAGAGCATGTCGCTGCCTTCCCAGTTGCGGCGCAGTTGGGAGGCGTTGGCGGCTTCGCGTTGCAGGTCGAGTTCATCGAGGATGGTGCGTTCGTAGTCGCGCACCACCGCTACCGGGTGCAGTCTTCGGCCTTCGCTCCAATAGCGTTGGGCGAGGCGGGCGATGATGTAGAGCAGGGCCAGGTCGCGGTGGATGATGGGCTTGATGTTCGGGCGCAGGACCTTGACTACGACCTCTTGGCCGGTTTTGAGGGTGGCCGCATGCACCTGGGCGATGGAGGCGGAGGCCATGGGGTCGGTCTCGAAGCGGCTGAACACCTCGCTCAGGGGGCGGCCTAGGGAGCGCTCTACGATGGCGCGGGATTCGGCGCTGCAAAAGGGCGGCACGCGGTCTTGCAGGCGCGCCAGCTCTTCCGCGATGTCCGGCGGCAGCAGGTCGCGGCGGGTGGAGAGGATTTGCCCGAACTTGACGAAGATCGGCCCCAGGTCTTCGAGCGCCAGGCGGATGCGCACCGGATAGGCGGGTAGTTCCTCGCGGCGCAGCCAGTGCCAGGGGGAGAAGTAGATTAAAAAGCGCAGCGGCTTGAACAGCCGGGTGGCCAGGATCACTTCGTCCAGGCCGTGGCGCAGCAGCACCCAGTTGATATGAATCAGCCGCCAGGCCTCGGCGGGTCGGATCATGGGGCGGCCTTTGCGCGGGGGCGGTCTTGGGTCAAGCGGGCCAGGCGCGCCTCTAGCCGCTCGACATCGTCGCGCATGCGGTCCACCTCGTGCATAAAGCCCTCGACTTCATAACGGCTGGGCAGCAGTTGGCCTTCTTCCTTTAGATATTCGGCCAGGTCCTGCTCCAGCGACTGGCTGGTGGCGCTGGCCCAGGCGCGGCCGCCGCGCGCTAGGTTGCCGATTTCATGGGCCGCCACGTCGCCGGTGAGGCGCGCCAGGTGTTCTTCCCAGTCCGGGTCCAGGTCGCCCAGGATTTCGCCGAAGCGCTGTGCGGTTTCGGTGTCGCCGTCAATGCTTATGTCGCCATTGAATAGGCCGTCCATGCCGCCGCCCCGGCCGAGCCGGGCCAGCGCCAGCGGGGCCCCGCGGATTAGCGTATCGGGCGCGCCCTCGAACTGGGACAGCACTTGCAGCCCTTGGGGCGCGGGGACGAAGTAGAGGGTCAGGCCCAGGCCCAGGATCTGCATGCCGATGACCTTGCCGTGGAGGTCGGCGAAGCGGGCCTTGGTGTCGGGGTCGAGGTCCAGGTAGCGGTTGAGCGCGGATTCCAGGGCGGCGCAGGCGAGGGCGGATGTGGGCATTTGAGGCGTCTCTGTTCAATTTAGGTTCAATTGAGTTTCAATCTAGGTTCAATTAAAGCTTGAAGCCGCGATGCACGGCGACGATGCCGCCGCTGAGATCGTGGTAGTCGCAGCGTTCGAGGCCTGCGGTTTTCATCATCATCTTCAGGGTTTCCTGATCCGGGTGCATGCGGATGGATTCCGCCAGGTAGCGATAGCTGGCCTCGTCCTGCGTTACCAGGCGGCCGATGCGGGGCAGGACTTGGAAGGAGTAAAGGTCGTAGGCGGCCTTTAGCGGTCGGCCGCCGGGGTGGGAGAACTCCAGCACCAGCACCCGGCCGCCCGGTTTGAGCACCCGGTGCATCTCTTGCAAGGCCTTTTCCTTATGGGTGACGTTGCGCAGGCCGAATCCGATGGTGACGCAGTCGAAGCTGTGGTCGTCGAAGGGGATGCGCTCGGCGTCGATTAGCAGGTATTCGATGTTGCCGATTAGGCCCTGATCGGCCATGCGGCGGCGGCCCTGTTCCAGCATGGCGCCGTTGATATCGGACATCACCACGCGGCCTTGCGGCCCCACGAGGCCGGCGAAGCGCGCCGCCAGGTCGCCGGTGCCCGATGCCAGATCCAATACCGCGTGGCCCGGCCGTAGGCCGGCCAGCTCCACCGCGAAACGCTTCCACAGGCGATGGATGCCCAGCGACATAAGGTCGTTCATGAGGTCGTAGCGACTCGCCACCGAGTCGAACACGGCGCGCACTCGCCGCGCCTTTTCTGCGGCGGGCACCTGTTGATAGCCGAAATGGGTGGTGTCTTGTTCCGCCATGGGGGTCTCCTCGCTTCGCATCAGGGGCTCCAGTATCGCAAACGGCGGGGGCTTTTTACAGGCAAGAAAAAACCCGATTCGCAGATCGGGTTTGGCGCCGCCGGCGGAGGGTCTTCAACTGGCCGGTTGGCGCTTGTGGCCGGCGGCCTCCAGGCGCTCCAGATAGCCCCGCCAGTTGCTCTCCTGGTTTTTGCCCAGGTCGTAGAGGGTGTCCCAGGAGTAGATGCCGGTGTTGTGGCCGTCGTCGAAGTGCAGCACCACGGCGTAGTTGCCCACCGGGGTGATATTGGCGATGTTGACGTCCTCCTTGCCCGTTTGCAGGGTTTCCTGGCCTGGACCATGCCCGCGCACCTCGGCGGAAGGGGAGAACACCCGCAGGTATTCGCACGGCAGGTTAAAGTGGCTCCCGTCCTCGAAGGTGAGTTCCAGCACCTTGGATTGACGGTGGAGGTTGATTTCGGTGGGGGTGGGGGTAGGGGGCATCTGGGTTCTCCGATGGGGTCGAGACTCGTATGCGGCTGTAAATTGGGGCCGGCGGGTGTTTTCACAAGGGGCGGGTCGTCCGCGGCGCGGGTTGGAGGGGTCGGCCCGACTGGGATCGACCAGGCCGGCGAAGGGCATAGGCCATGCATTCACCCCGGCCCCGCCTTGTCCCGCCCCGGCGGGGCATGGGGGCCTTGGCTCAGTGCGCGGGGAGGGGTCTTTGACGAGTACGCCTGCGCCTAAGTTTCGGAAACAACCCCGGCGCACGCGGAACGCAGCGCACGCGGAGAGCCGCAGAGGGCGCAGAGAGGCGTTTCGATTGAAAGGATCAGCGCCGCACCCGACACCCGCCGCTTCAGCGGCAATGCACTTCGCTGGCCCGCCCCCTGTATGACTGCGGGCTCGGGGCGTACACGCCTTGGCCCGGGCGCCTAACCGGAAACCCGCACAGCCCGAGGGCTGTTATTCCAGGCGGCCAGGCGGCGCTTTGGCGCCGGGCAGGCGCAAGCCAGCAAAACCTCCTGCGCGCCCTCTGCGGTCCTCGGTACCCTCTGCGTTCCTCGGAGCCGTTGTTTCCGATACTTGTGCGCGGCTGTACTAGCCCATCGGCAACTGCCGCGCAAGGGTGCAACCAAACCCCCGCCGCGCGCTCTGCGCGCCTAACGGCGGTTACGCGCCGGCGGAGTCGCTCAGCAAGGCCTCCAGGAGGGCCTTTTGCGAGTGCATGCGGTTTTCCGCCTCGTCCCAAACCACGCTTTGCGGCCCGTCGATCACCGAGGCGGTGACCTCTTCGCCGCGGTGGGCCGGCAGGCAGTGCATGAACAGTGCGTCGGGCGCGGCCCTGGCCATTAGGGCGTCGTTCACCTGGTGGTCCTTGAACGCCGCCTCGCGGTGCTTTTGCTCTTCCTCCTGGCCCATGCTGGCCCACACATCGGTTACGATCAGGTCGGCCCCTTCGGCCGCCGCCATGGGGTCGCGCAGGATGGTGCAGCGGTCGGCGCCGGGTTGCAGGATCTCCGGCTTCGGGTCGTAGCCCGCGGGGCAGGCGATGTGGAGTTTGAAGTCGAAACGGCGGGCGGCGTTGATGTAGGAGTGGCACATGTTGTTGCCGTCGCCGATCCAGGCCACGGTCTTGCCCTGGATGTCGCCGCGGTGCTCGTGGTAGGTCTGCATGTCGGCCAGCAACTGGCAGGGGTGCAGCAGGTCGGTGAGGGCGTTGATCACCGGCACTTGGGAATGCGCCGCGAAGCGGGTGAGTTTTTCGTGTTCGAAGGTGCGGATCATGATGCAGTCCACCATTCGCGAGAGCACCCGGGCGCTGTCTTCGATGGGCTCGCCGCGGCCGAGCTGGGTGTCGCGCGGGGACAGGAACATGGCATGGCCGCCGAGTTGGGTCATGCCGGCCTCGAACGACACCCGGGTGCGGGTGGAGGATTTCTCGAACACCATGCCCAGGGTCTTGGCGCGCAGGGGTTCGTGGCGTTCGCCGGCGTGCAGGAAGCCTTTGAGTTCAGTGGCGCGGCGGATCAAACGGCGCAACTCGTCGGCTGAGAAGTCCAGCAGGGAGAGGAAGTGCTTCGGGTTTGGGGTGTCGTTCATAGGGGGCGCTCGTTGCGGACTGATTCAGGCCGCAGGCTGGGTGGCTGAAAGGAAATCCTGGACCAGTTCGCCGACTTGGTCGGCCAGCGCATCGGCCTGTTGATCGGTGATGATTAGCGGGGGCAGCAGCCGAATCACCCGTTCGGCGGTGACGTTGATCAGCAGGCCGGCGGCCAGGGCGCGCTGCACCAGCTCGCCGCAGGGGCGGTCGAGTTCGACCCCGATCAGCAGGCCTTGGCCGCGTACCGACTGCACCGCGTCCTGCGTGGCGAGGCGCTCGCGCAGGCGTTGCAGGATGCGTTGTCCCAGGGCCGCGGCGCGCTCGGGCAGGCGCTCGCTCTGCAGGGTGTCTAACACCGCCAAGGCGGCGGCGCAGGCCAGCGGGTTGCCGCCGAAGGTGGAGCCGTGGTTGCCGGGGCCGAGCACTTGCGCCGCCGCCCCCCGGGCCAGACAGGCGCCGATGGGCGCGCCGTTGCCGAGGCCCTTGGCCAGGGTCATCACATCGGGCCGGATGCCGCTGTGTTGGTGGGAGAACATTCGGCCGCTGCGGCCCATGCCGGTTTGTATTTCATCCAGCATCAATAGCCAGTTGTGCGCATCGCACAGGGCGCGCAGCTCGCTCAGGTAGTTCGGCGGCGGGATCTGAATGCCGCCTTCGCCCTGCACCGGTTCCACCAGCACCGCCACCACGTCGGCGGCGCCGGCGGCCACTTGGCGCACGCTCTCGATGTCGCCGAAGGGCACGCGCACGAAGCCCTTCACCAGCGGTTCGAACCCGGCCTGCACCTTGCGGTTGCCGGTGGCGGTGAGGGTGGCGAGGGTGCGGCCGTGGAAGCTGTTTTCCATCACGATCACCACCGGGTTGCGCACCTCGCGCCGGTGTCCGTACAGACGCGCCAGTTTGATCGCCGCCTCGTTGGCCTCGGCCCCGGAGTTGGCGAAGAACACCTTTTCCATCTCGGCGCTGGCGCTCAGGCGGCGGCCGAGTTCCGCTTGCAGCGGGATTTGGTAGAGGTTAGAGGTATGCACCAGGCTGCCGGCTTGGCGGCACAGCGCCTCGGTCACGGCCGGGTGGGCATGCCCGAGACCGCACACGGCGATGCCCGAAAGGGCGTCGAAGTAGCGCTTTTGCTGCTGGTCCCAAAGCCAAGCGCCTTCCCCGCGCTCGAAACTCACGGGCAGGCGCTGGTAGGTGGTCATCAGGGCGTCCGACATCTCAGTCACTCCACAAAAAGCAAAAAGGCAGCCAAAGGGCCACCTTATGTCTTCCGCATTCGGTTGGGAAAGCATTCAATCGTAAATAAAAGCGTTTTGGGATGCAAATAGAAAAAAGCCTGGCTTTTTTCTAGGACAGCTGCGCTTAAGTATCGGAAACATCCCAAGCGCTCTCGGAACGCAGAGCATGCGAAGAGCCGCGGGGGGCGCAGAGGGGGTTTTGGTTAAAAGCTGAACACGCGTCTTCAGGACCGCCAAAACGCGGCCAAACCGCAGGCCGCGTGCGCATGCCAATCAGTGGCCTGGCGGGCTGAATCAGCTCGGCGGCTATCTCCCCCCCAGACGCGGCCTAGGGGGGAGCTGCGGCGATAAAGGGCGTAAGCCTATGCAATCCAGACCTCCCAAAATGGCGCTCAAAAAGTAGTGTAACCCACTGATCCGCATGTTGAATCGTGGAATATTGGACGGTTGCCCAGCCGAGAAACGCGCCAAATCCTTGGTTTCTGGCCTAGCAAAGGTCGCACGGGACCATCCGCCCGCAAGGAGCGTCCAAAAATATCGCGCGATTTGGCGCAGATTTGGGAGGTCTGGCGATCACCCGAGCACTCTCCCTGTCCCGCCTCGGCGGCGGGGGAACCCTTGGTTCAACACGGGCGCCGAAAGGTTTAACCCCTATCCCTCTGCGCCCTCTGCGGTCCTCTGCGCCCTCTGCGCCCTCTGCGCCCTCTGCGTTCCAACATGGCGTTGCTTCCGTTCTGGGTGCGCAGGCGTGCTAGGCTTGGGGCGGGCCTAGGCGATTTCGGGCTTTTGCTCGCGCCCCAGCAGCTCTTGCACCGCGGTGCGGGTGTCCACGCCCTCGAACAACACGCGGTGGATTTGGTCGGTGATGGGCATTTCGATCCCCAGCTCTAACGCCCGCCCGCGCAGCACCGCGGTGGTGGCCACGCCCTCCACTTCCTGGCCGATCTCGGCGCGGGCGCGCTCAAGGTCCTGTCCGCGGGCCAGCGCCAGCCCCAGGCGCCGGTTGCGGGACTGGTCGTCGGTGCAGGTCAGCACCAGGTCGCCCATGCCGGCCAGGCCCATAAAGGTCTCGTTGCGGGCGCCGAGGGCGCGCCCCAGGCGCATGATTTCGGCCAGGCCGCGGGTGATTAGCGCGGCCCGGGTGTTGGCCCCGAAGCCCAGGCCGTCGGCGATGCCGGCGCCGATGGCCATTACGTTTTTGGCCGCCCCGCCCACTTGCAGGCCGATGATGTCGTTGTGGGTGTAGGCCCGAAAGGCATCGCAGTGCAGCAGGTCGGCTAGGCGCTTGGAGTGCTCGGGGTCGGCGCTGGCCACGGCCACCGCGGTGGGCAGACCGTGCGCCACCTCGCCGGCGAAGGATGGGCCGGAGAGGATGGCGAACGACCGCTGGTCCGGAAACAGCGCCTCCGCCGCCTGACTGAGCAGCCGGCCGCTGCCGGGCTCCAGCCCCTTGGTGGCCCAGCTCAGGCGTTCGCTCGGCGTTCCCGCCTCGGCCAGGCGCTCGAGCACGCCGCGAAAGGCGTGGCTCGGCACCGCCACCAGGATCTCGGCCGCGCCCGCCACGGCCGCTTCCAGGTCGGCCATGGGGGTTAATGCGTCGGGAAAGGCAATGCCCGGCAGGTAGCGCCGGTTTTGGCCTTCGCGCTGCAACGCGGCCACTTGCGCGGGCAGCCCCCACAGGCGCACGCCGAGCCCTTTGCGCGCCATTACCAAGGCCAAAGCGGTGCCCCAGGACCCGGCGCCGAGCACGGCGACCTCGCGGCTACGGATCGCCTTCATGGCGTGGCGTCCGCGCTCAGTGTTCGGTCTGGTTGCCGACTTGCTGCGGCTGTTCCGCCTGTTGCTTTTCCGCCTGCTGCTTCATCTGCTGGGCGTACAGGGCCTCGAAGTTCACCGGGGTCAGCAGCAGCTGCGGGAAGCTGCCGCGGGTGACGATGTCGGACACGGTTTCGCGCAGGTAGGGGAACAGCAGGTTGGGGCAGTAGGCCCCCATCATGGGTCCCATTTCCTGCGGCTGGTAGCCCTTGACCAGGAAGATCCCGGCCTGCTGCACCTCGGCCAGGAAGGCGACCTTTTCGCCCAGCTTGCAGGTGACGGTGGCGCTCAGGATCACCTCGAACTGATTCTCCTGTAGGGCCTTCACGTCGCTGTTGAGGTTCAGGTTGTAGCTCGGTTTCCACTCCTCGCCGAAGATCGCCGGGGAGTTGGGCGTCTCGAAGGATAGGTCCTTGACATAGATCTTCTGCAGTTGAAATTCGCGGGGGTTTTCTTGGCCTTCGGTGTTTTCGTCGGTCATCGGGAATCCTTTGGATTTTGCTCTTGAAGAGGGGGAAGGGCGCGCCCTGCGGGCGCGCCGCGGCTTATTTGCGGCTCACCGGCAGGTTGGCGCTCTGCCAGGCCATGATGCCGCCCTTGAGGTTGTACACGTCTTCGAAGCCGCTCTTGCGCAGTTGCTTCGCCGCCAGGGCCGATTGGGCCCCGGAGCGGCACGACACGATCAACGGCTTGCCTTTGTGTTTTTCCAGTTGGGACAGTTGCTTAGCCAGACTGCCCAAGGGAATGTTGCGGGCATTGAGGATGTGCCCCTTGTTGAAGTCGGCCATGGGCCGCACGTCCACTACCAGGGCGTCCTGACGGTTGATCAGTTCGGTGGCCTGTTGGGGCGCGATATTGTTTTTGGCCCCTACGTCCAGCGCGATGTTGTGGATGAGCATGGCGGCCACCACCAGGGTGGCGACCACGAGAAACAGGTGGTTGCCGGTGAATTCGATCAGTTGGTCCATGGGCTGTTCAGTGACGACTTAGGGTTGAGGGTTTGGCCAGTGCCGGGATGGCGATTGTAACCGCGACGGCGGAAAATGGAACCGCCGTCGCCGCATCGAGGCCGGGCGGTTAGTGGCCGCGGGAGCAGAAGACTTCGCGCATCATGCCGATCAGGCGCAGGGTGCGCGAGTCGCTGACGCGATAGAAGACCCGGTTGGCGTCCTTGCGGGCCGACAGGATACCCTTGTCGCGCAGGATGGCCAGGTGCTGCGAGATGTTGCTCTGCGAGGTGCCGACCTGCTCGACGATCTCTTGCACGCTGACCTCTCGAGGGCCGAGGGTGCAGAGGATTTTCAGCCGCAGGGGGTGGGACATGGCCTTGAGCGAGCGCGAGGCGCGCTCGATGTCTTCGTCGCCTTCGAGCAGCTGCTCCATCTCGCCGGCGCGCGCATCGTCGTCGTCGGATTGCAGCAGCGACTGGGTCGAAGAGCTGAACTTCTGTTCCATGCGGGGATCTCGTATCAATGTTAGGTAATACAATAATACGCTGTTTTAGGGGTGTTTGGGAATGGCCCGCGCGGCCGGGGCCGCCGGATGTGGTCCGACATCGCCAAAGCATGGTTTAATAGCGGGTTTGAGCCGCATCAAGCAACAAGAAACCAGAGTCCATGAGCAAAAAAGCACGACCGGCGGTACTGATCGTCCTCGACGGGTGGGGATACCGGGAAGACGCCGAAGACAACGCCATCGCCATGGCCCGCACGCCGAACTGGGATCACCTGTGGCGCGATTTCCCGCACACCCTGATCCACACCTCGGGGGCCGAGGTCGGGTTGCCGGGCGATCAAATGGGCAATTCCGAGGTCGGGCACCTGAATCTGGGCGCCGGACGGGTGGTGTATCAGGAGTTCACGCGGGTGTCGCGCTCGGTGCGCACCGGCTCCTTCTTCACCAACCGCACCCTCACCGACATGGTGGACAAGGCGATCGAAAACCAGGGCGCGGTGCATCTGTTCGGCCTGCTATCGCCGGGCGGGGTGCATAGCCACGAAGAGCACATTCACGCGATGGTGAAGCTGGCGCTGGGGCGCGGCTGCGAGCGGGTGATCGTGCATGCCTTCCTGGACGGCCGCGACACCCCGCCGAAGAGCGCCGGCCCCTCGTTGGAGCGCCTGTATCAGGTGTTCGACGAGGCCGGCGGCGGCCGCCTTGGCAGCATCAGCGGGCGGTATTACGCCATGGACCGCGATCGGCGCTGGGATCGCATCCGCCTGGCCTACGACCTGTTCACCCGGGGCCGGGCCGAATTCGAGGCGAAGGACGGCCTGGAGGGCCTGCAACAGGCCTATGAGCGCGGCGAGACGGACGAGTTTGTGCGCCCCACGGCGATTGCCGGGATGCCGCCCATCGGCGACGGCGATTCGGTCATCTTCATGAATTTTCGCTCGGACCGCGCACGCCAGCTCACCCGCTGCTTCATCGAGCCGGGGTTTGACGGGTTCGAGCGCGCCGTGCGGCCGGCGCTGTCGGCCTTTGTAAGCCTGACCGAGTACAATAAGGATTTCGATATCCCCGTCGCCTTCCCGCCCGAGACCCTGCGCAATGGCCTGGGCGAGTACCTTTCGGGGCTTGGGCTGAGGCAGTTGCGGCTGGCCGAGACCGAGAAATACGCGCATGTGACCTTTTTCTTTAACGGCGGGCGCGAGGCCCCGTTCGAGGGCGAAGAGCGAGAGCTAGTGCCCTCGCCGCGGGTCTCCACCTACGACCAGCAGCCGGAGATGAGCGCGGCGGAGGTGACGCAACACCTGGTGGCCGCTATTGAAAGCGACCAGTACGACGCCATTGTCTGCAACTATGCCAACGCCGATATGGTGGGGCACACCGGCGATGTGGCGGCCGCAATGCGTGCGGTGGAGGCCGTGGACCTGGCCCTCGGGCGGGTGCTTCAGGCCCTGCAAAAGGTCGGCGGCGAGATGATCGTGACCGCCGACCATGGCAATGCGGAGTTGATGGTGGATCACCGCAACCACCAGCCGCACACCGCCCACACCTCGAACTTGGTGCCGCTGGTCTATGTGGGGCGCCCGAGGGAACTCACCGAGAGCGGCGCCCTGTGCGACGTGGCGCCTACCCTGCTGGACATTATGGGCCTGGCGCAGCCGCCGGAGATGTTCGGGCGTTCGCTGCTGCGGGTTGCTAAGGAGGCCGGTCGCTGAGCCATGTTGCGGGCGGTCGCCCTTGTTGCTTGCCTGGGGCTTTGCTGGAGCCTAGGCAGCGTTGCGGCCGGCATCGCCACCGGCTCCTATGGCGCCAGTGCGCGTCCGCAACCGCCGAAGCGGCCCCTGGCGAACGACGCGGCCCGCACCGGCCAGGAGATGGAGGAGTTGCGCCGGCGGATGCGCGAGCTGGCGCGGCGCAAGGCGGAGCACAAGGAACAGCGCGATCTGTTGCACCAGGAATTGCAGCGGGCCGAGGAGACGGTGGCCGAGTTGGGGGCGAAACTGCACCAAATCACCCAAGCCCGGGCGCTGCAACTGGAGCGGCTGCAGCGGATCCGCCCGCGCCTTGAGGCGCAGCAGGGCGCCCTGGGGCGTCAACGCCAGGCCCTCGCCGGTTTGATCCGCGCGGCCTTTTTGGTGGGCCGCCGTTCGGAACTCGAGCTGTTGCTCAACCAGCGCGATCCGCGGATGGCGAGCCGCTTGATGCTGTACTACGATTACCTGCATCGCTCGCGCAGTGAAGAGATTCGGCGCTTGCAGCAGGCCGTGACCGAGTTACAGGCGTTGACGGCGAAACTCGATCAGGAAGAAGCGGCGCTACGCCGCACCGAGGCCGAGCTGAGCGCGGAAAAGGCCCGCATGGAGACCGCCCAGGCCGCGCGTAGCGAGCTGGTGCAGCAGTTGGATAAAAAGATCCAGGGCGAGGGCCTGAGCTTGGAGGAGATGCAGGCGGATAACCGGCGCCTGGATGCCCTGTTTGATCAGTTGCTGGATGCGTCCAGTCAGCGCTTCGCGGCGGTCAACGCCGCCCGCGCCGCCGCCGAACCCGCGGCGGACCCAGCCGACAAGGCGCTTGCGGGCGACCCGCCGCAGGCGCCCGAGGCCGCACGGACGCCGCGGCCGGCGGACGATCCGCCGCCGCAGCCGCAGCGCCCCTTCGCCGCCCTAGCCGGGCGGCTCGCCTGGCCGGCCGGCGGTGAGCTGGATATCCTTTTCGGCGCCCGCAAGGCCAGCGGTCTGACCTGGGACGGGGTGGTAATCGCCGCGCCCGAGGGCGCCGAGGTGCGGGCGGTGTACCCGGGGGTCGTGGTGTTCGCCGATTGGCTGCGGGGGTTCGGCCTGTTGCTGATTGTCGACCACGGCGACGATTACATGACCCTGTACGGGCAGAATCAGACCCTGTTCAAGGCCGTGGGTGAGCGCGTGCGGGCCGGCGAAGTGGTGGGTCTGGCCGGGCGCAGCGGCGGACGCGAAGAGCCGGGGGTCTACTTCGGGGTGCGTCACCGGGGCCGGCCGCAGAATCCGACGCATTGGTGCGGGTCGGTGCGGGATGATCGGGTGGGGTGATCGACCCCCGGGTGGCCGTAATTCGCCGCAGCGAGGTCGAATCCTTCGACAAAATAGCCTAAAGTGCAGCGTGCGACCTCCCGCCGCACTCTTTCCCTGGGGAGCCCATGAATTTGAATCTTCGACACTTGCTTGGCGTCGCCTTGGTTTTCGGCAGCGTGCTGTGGATGCCCCAGGCGGCGGCGGAGCCGGCGATGGACGACGAGGCCGCCGAGGCCGAAGCTGAATCCGCAGCGGCGCTGCCGCTGGATGAGTTGCGCACCTTCGCCGAGATCTTCACCCGCATTAAGTCGGACTATGTGGAGGAGGTCTCGGACCGCGAGCTGCTGGAACATGCCATTCGCGGCATGCTCTCCGGCCTCGATCCGCATTCCACCTACTTGGTGGGCGATGAATACCAATCTCTGCGGGAGGGCACCAGCGGCCAATTCGGCGGCCTGGGCATAGAGGTGGGGATGGAGGACGGCTTCGTTAAGGTGATTTCGCCGATCGACGACACCCCCGCCGAGCGCGCCGGGATTCAGGCCGGCGATTTGATTATTCGGCTCGATGATCGGCAGGTCAAGGGCATGACCTTGGGCGAAGCGGTGGACCTGATGCGCGGCGAGCCGGGCGCCCCGATTCAACTGACGGTGCTGCGCGAGGGCGAGGAGAAGCCGCTGAAGATCACCATCGAGCGCGCCATCATTAAGGTGAAGAGCGTGCGCACCCGGGACCTTGGGCAGGGCATGGGGTATTTGCGCGTGTCCCATTTCCAATCCCGCACCGGCGATGACGTAGTTCACGCAATGGATGCCCTGAGGGCCGAAATGGGGGGTGAAATCAAGGGCCTGGTGCTCGACTTGCGCAATAATCCAGGGGGCGTCTTGGGCGCTGCGGTGGCGGTGAGCGATGCCTTCCTCACCGAAGGCCTGGTGGTCTACACCCAGGGTCGCGACGAGGCCTCGATGCAGGAATACCGCGCCGCTCCCGATGATATGCTGCACGGCGCGCCGATGGTGGTGCTGGTCAATGAGGGCTCGGCATCGGCCTCCGAAATCGTCGCCGGGGCGCTGCAAGATCAGCAGCGCGCGCTGATCCTGGGGGTTCCGACCTTCGGCAAGGGCTCGGTGCAGACCATTTTGCCGGTGCGCGAGAAGGACGCCCTCAAGCTCACTACGGCGCGTTATTACACCCCCTCGGGGCGCTCGATTCAGGCCGAAGGCATCGAGCCCGACATCCTGGTGGAGCAGCTTAAGGTGGATCGCAGCGGGCTGGGCGAGCGCAAGCGGGTCAAGGAGGTTGATCTCGCCGGGCATCTCGAACAGGACGAGGAGCCGGGCGCGGACGGGGCCAAACCCGAACCCGCAGCCGCAGCCGCCGATGGGGAAGAGGAAAAGCCCTTAATCGAGACCGATTTCCAGCTCAACGAGGCGCTGAATATCCTCAAGGGCCTGGCGCTGTTTCAAACGGTCGGCAAGGCCCCTGAGCGGTGAGACGCCGGCCGCGCCATCGGCGACGGGGTTGGCGGGTCGTGGGTTTGCTGCTGGGCGGGATGCTCACGGGGCCGGCTCCGGCCGAGCGGCCCGAGGCCCCGCAGCCGGTAATCGCCATCATCCTCGACGACCTCGGCAACAGCCGGGCCAGCGGCGAGCGGGCGTTGCAACTGCCGCGCGAGGTGGCTTTGGCCTTCCTGCCGCACACCCCCCACGCCCGGGACCTGGCGCGGGCGGCGCATGCCCGGGGCCAGGACGTGATGCTGCACCTGCCGATGGAGTCCGAGCCCTGGCATCGCCTCGGCCCGGGCGGCCTGACCGCGAACATGACCAAAGAAGAATTGCTGTGGGTGGTGGCCAAGGGCCTGGAGGCCATCCCCCAGGCGGTGGGCGTGAATAATCACATGGGCAGCCGGTTGACCGCGCGCGAGCAGCCGATGAACTGGCTGATGCGGGATCTCAATCGCCGCGGCGGCCTGTTTTTCGTGGACAGTCGCACCACCGCCCGCAGCGTGGCCTGGATGAAGGCCCGCGAGAACGCGGTGCCCGCGGCCAATCGGGATGTGTTCCTGGATAACACGCCCGCCCCCGGGGCCATTCGTCGCCAGTTTGAACACCTGCTCGAAACCGCCCGCAAGCGCGGCTACGCGGTGGGCATCGGGCATCCCTATCCCGAGACCCTGACGGTGCTGGCCGAGGTCCTCGCCGAGCCGGAGAAAACGGGCGTGGCGCTGGTGAGCGTGAGTGAAATGATTGAACTTCAACAGCAGAGGCAAAAATGGCAACAACCCTGGTCCCCCTCGCTCAAGGTTGCGAAGAACTCGAAGCCGTAACCATTATCGATGTGCTGCGGCGCGCCGGGGTGGAGGTGACCACAGTGGGCCTTGAACCCGGACCGGTGACCGCCAGCCGCGGCGTAGTCCTGCTGCCCGACGCCAGCCTGGATCAAGTGCTGGGGCGGGAGTTCGACATGATTGTCCTCCCCGGCGGCAAGGCCGGGGCCGAGCGCCTGGAACAGGAGCCGCGTCTGATTCAATTGCTGCAACGCATGGCGGCCGCCGGCCAGTACACGGCGGCCATTTGCGCCGGCCCCAAGGTGCTCGCCGCGGCCGGCCTGCTGAATGGCAAAAAGGCCACCAGCTACCCCGGCTTTTTGGACCAAATGGACCTGCCGCAGGTCGAGGTGGAGCTGGCCCCGGTGATTCGGGATGGTCTCGTGGTCACCTCCCGCGGCCCTGGGACGGCCCTGGATTTCGCGCTGGAGTTGGTGGAAATCCTAAAAGACCGGGACACGCGGGAGCAGGTCGAGGCCGGCTTGGCTCGTTAGTCGGGGTTGGTTGTTCGGTGCGGAGACCAGCGGTCAATTCGGCCCGAGTACGCCTGCGCCCGAATAACGGAAACGACGCCATTTAGGACCGCAGAGGGCGCAGAGGATCGCAGGGGGCGCAGGGGGCTATCCGTGTCCATCGGTGTTTATCTGTGGTTCAACTGGGTGGTTGGTGCTTAGGCGAACGAAGCCCCAAGCCGACCAAAGCCCCAACCGCCAAAGCGGGTAGAACGGGCCAAGGCGCTGTAGCGCCGAGACCGAACACAGAGCCGAGTCGTCGAGGCATGGGGCGCTCGCGATACGGAGTCCCCAACCCTGATGGACCGCAAATCGAAACGCCCCTCTGCGGTGCTCCGCGCGCCCTGCGTCCCGCGAGCGCCTGGGTTGTTGCCGATGCTCGGGCGCAGTTGTACGGGTCGCGCGGGTCAACTCGAGCCAGGCCCTGCGGTCGCCTTCTTCGTCGCCGTTGCCGGGATTGGTCGTCTGGGGTATAATTGCGCGTTTGACTCGCACCCCAGTGTTGCCCCATGCAATCCCTTATCCAGTTTTTCCACCTGCTGACCTTCAAGGTGCGGTGCCGGCTCAAGTCCGAGGCCGCCTCCAACTATTTGGGTTTTTTTTGGTGGGTCTTGGAGCCGATTTTTTATCTGCTCACCTTTTATTTTGTCTTCGAGGTGATGCTCAATCGCGGCGGCGAGGGCTTTGTGGCCTTCCTGCTGTGCGGCCTGATCCCGTGGCTGTGGTTCAATAAGACGGTGTCCAATGCCGCTGGCACGATTTTCAATGCCAAGGGCTTGCTGACTCAAACCAAGATCCCCGTAGCCCTGCTGCCGAGCGAGGTGGTGTTGCAGGATTTTGTGAAGCAAGGCGTGGTGTTCCTGCTGTTGTTGACGTTCCTGCTGGTCTACGGGGTAGGCCTCAGTTGGAGCTGGCTGGCGCTGATTCCGCTGATGGCGGTGCAGCTAACCCTCAATGCCGCGGCGGGTTTTCTGGTGGCGGCGGTGGTGCCCTTGTTCCCCGACCTGCGGTTCCTGATCCAGACCGGGCTGATGCTGATGATGTTCGGTTCCGGGATCTTCTATAGCTACGAGCTGATTCGGCCCGAGCACCAGGGCTTGTTCTTCCTCAATCCCATGGCCACCCTGATCAAGAACTACCGCGCGGTATTGGTGGAGCACCAGGCCCCCGATTGGGTCGCGCTCGGCGCGGTGTTTCTCGGCTCTGCGCTGGTGCTGGGGGGGTTGATTTGGTTTTTCTTGAACAGGGCGGATTTCTACCCGCGCGTGGTATCGGAGACCTGAAAATGGGCGAGCGGATTATGCGGTTGGAGCATGTGGGCGTGCGCTATCGGATTCGGCGCTCCATGTTTCGTTCCTCCTATTACGAGGCCTTGCGCGATGTCTCTTTCGACCTCTATGCCGGCGAGACCCTGGGGGTGATCGGTCGCAACGGGGCCGGCAAGAGCACCCTGCTGCGGGTGATCAACGACATCATTAAGCCCGATACCGGCCGGGTGGAACGGCGGCCGGGGCTTTCGGTGTCGCTGTTGTCGCTGTCGTTGGGCTTCGACCCGAACCTGAACGGCATCGACAACACCGTCCTCAGCGCCTTGCTGTTGGGGCACTCCAAAGAACAGGCCCTGGCCAATATGGAGCAAATTGCGGAGTTTTCCGAACTCGGCGATTTCCTCTACGACCCGGTGCTCACCTACTCCTCGGGCATGAAGGCGCGCTTGGGGTTCGCCATTGCGGTGACCTTGAGGCCGGACGTGCTGTTGATCGACGAGGTGCTCGGGGTGGGTGATGCGCATTTTCGCAAGAAATCCAGCGCAGCCTTAAACGCCAAGATGGCATCGGAGCAGACGGTGGTGCTGGTGTCCCACAGCGCGGCTCAAATCAAAACCCTATGCGATCGGGTGGTGTGGATCGAAGACGGGGTGAGCTTCAAGCAAGGACAGGCCAAGCCGTTAGTGGATGAGTACGAGGCCTATATCGAGGCCCACCAATCGCCGACGGGGACTAAGCACGACCGCCTGGCGGCATGAGCGGGGCGGTCGTTGGCGTGGCCGTGGCGGTGCTGAACTGGCGCCGGCCCGGCTTGGCGCTGGCGTGTTTGGAGGCGCTGCTGGCGCTGCCCGAGTACCGGGCCGGCCGGGTGCGGTTGCGGATCCTGTTGGTGGACAACCACTCGGGCGACGATTCCATGGCGCGCTTCGCGGCCTTTATCCGCGAGCGCCCGCAGGCGCCGGTGGAGTTGATCCAAAGCCCGCGCAATCTCGGCTATGCCGCCGGCAATAATCTGGCGATTCGGCGCGTGTTGGCGCAAGGGGCCGAGCGCTGGCCCTATTTTTGGGTGCTGAACAGCGACACCCGCCCGCTGGCGGGCAGCCTGCTGCACCTGGTGCGGGCCGCCGAGGCGGCCCCGGAGGTGTTGCTCTGGGGCAGCACCCTGCTGGAGCCCTGGGGCGCGGTGCAATGCGCCGGCGGTTGCGACTATTACCCGTCCCTGAGCGTGGCGCGGCCGCGCCAGCGCGGCCTGGCGCTGGCGCGGTTGGAACAACGCCCGCGCCAGGGGCCGCCGGACTATATCTGCGGCGCGGCCTTATTTATGCGCCTGGATCGGCTGGGCGAGCGGGCGTTGCTGGACGAGGGCTTTTTCCTGTTCTTCGAGGAGCTGGCGCTGGCCCGCGCCGTCGGCGGCAAGGCGCGCCAGGGCTGGGCGCCGCGGTCCTGGGTGCGCCACGGCGAAGGCGCGAGCATGCCGCGCAGGGGCGCGGAAAAGGTCTCGGCCGTGGCCGAATACCACGCGGACTATAGTGCGCTGCAATACACGCGGCGCTTTCACCCCCTGCTGTTGCTGCCGGCCGGGCTGTTCAGATTGGCGGTGAAGACCGCGCTCTATCTGGCCAAGGCCCGTTGGGAACCCCTGCGCGCCCTCTATCGCGCCTATGGCGACTTTCTGTTCAAGGGCAAACGACGCCTGCCCGAGTGAGCCGCTAGGTTAGCCAAAGGAAACAGCGGCTCTTAGGAACGCAGAGGGCGCCGAGGAACGCGGCTATCCGTGTTTATCTGTGGTTCAATTGGGTGGTTGCTGCATAGGCTCGTGCGGACCTAGTACAGCTGCGCACAAGTCGCGGAAACAACGCCATTTAGGAACACAGAGGGCGCGGAGGGGGTTTTTTGCTTGCCTGTGCCTGCCCGGCGCTCCGGCGCCGCCTGGCCGCCTGGAAGTACAGCCCTCGGGCTGTGCGTGTTTCCGGTTACGCGCCCGCGCAAACTTCAATTCCCCAAGGGCCTTTGTGTCGGTTAGTGCTTGCCTTCTTCGGCCAATGCCTGAGCGCCCTTTTTCTTGGCCCGGGGGTGGGTTTTGTCGTAGATGCGGGCCAGGTGCTGAAAGTCCAAATGGGTGTAGATTTGGGTGGTGGCGATATCTTGGTGGCCGAGCATTTCCTGCACCGCGCGCAGGTCGCTGGAGGACTCGAGCAAGTGGGTGGCGAAGGAGTGGCGCAGCATGTGCGGATGCAGGTGCTGGGTGGCGCCTTTCTCCTTGGCCCATTTTTCCAGCCGCACCTGAATGGTCCTTTGGTGGATGCGGCGCCCGAGGCGACTGATGAACAGTGCGCGCTCGCGTTTCAGTGCGATGCCGGGGCGTAATTCCAACCAGGCCTTGAGCGCCTCAATGGCCTTGCGCCCGACCGGGACGCGGCGGCTCTTGCCGCCCTTGCCGGTGACTTCGACCATGGCCTCGTCCAGGTCCAGGTCATGCTGGTCCAGGGACGCCATCTCGGATAGGCGCAGCCCCGAGGAGTAGAACAGCTCCATCATCGCCAGGTCGCGGATCTCCAGGATGTCCTCCACCGGCACATCCAGCAGGTGGCTCATTTCGTCCACGTTCAGGGTGTGCGGCAGCTTGCGCTGCACCTTGGGCGCCCGCACCAATTCGGCGGGGTTGACCTCGGCCTGGTGTTCTCGGATCAGGTAGCGATAAAGGCCGCGCAGGGAAGACAGCTCCCGTTGCAGGCTCTTGCCCGAGAGCCCGCCGCGGTGGCGCTCGGCGATGTATTGCTGGATCTGCTGTTGGCCGAGCAGATCCCAGCCCGGCAGGCCTTGGAGCAGACACCAGGATTCGGTCTGCTCTAGGTCGCGGCGGTAGTTTTCGAGGGTGCGCGGTGACAACCTGCGCTCGTATTCGAGGTGGTGCAGGTAGCGCTCTAGGGAATCGCGTAACGGCGCCTTGGTGTTCATCATGGTTTTCCCTCGCTCTCCAGTGCGCTCGTGACGATGTCGCCGAGCCGGGTCAAGAATTCGGTGCCCATGCCGGGGTGGAAGCGGTGCTCGTCGGCGCTGCCGAAGGCGAGCAGCGCGGGCGCTGCGACGCCGCGCAGCGGGATTACCGCACAGGAGCGGATCTGGGGGGCCGCGTCGCCGAAGATCAGCTCGCGCTGGGTCTCGGTCAGACGGCCGCAGCGCGCCTTTTGCAGTTCGAATAAGGGGTCCAGGGCGGAGGCTTCAAGGCCCCGCCTGCGTTTTACGATCACCTGGTCGAGCCCGAATTCCTGTTGGATGCGCTGCCGCATGCTGCGGGTGCGGTCTTGCGTCTCTTGCGCGGCGAGCATCTGGCAGGCGAAGCGTAATAGGCGCTGTTGCAAGCGGTCGTTGTCTTCGGCCAGGCGGATTAACTCGGCCAAGCGTTTTTGCTGTTGCTCCACCTGCCCGCGCAGGCTTTGCAGTTGCCGCTCGACCAAGGACACGGTGCGGCCGTCTTCCACCGGCAATCGCAGCCGCGGCAGCAGTTCGCGGTGGCGCTCGAAGAAGTCCGGGTGGTTTAACAGGTAGTCGGCCAAGCGCTCTTCAAAGGTGTTGTGCGCCGTTAGCGAATGGACTTGTCCGTTCATAATTCGATCTTGCCCTCGAAAACGCTGACCGCGGGTCCGCTCATCCACACCGGCTCGCCCTCGCCGGCCCAGCGGATGAGTAACTCGCCGCCTGGCAGTGCGACACGCACCTGTTCGTCTAGCAGGCCCTGAATCTGTCCGCTCACCGCAGCGGCGCAGGCCCCGGTGCCGCAGGCTAGGGTTTCCCCGGCGCCCCGTTCCCAGACCCGCAGGCGGATGCGCGTTCGCGATTGCACCTGCATGAAGCCGACGTTGACCCGTTCGGGGAAGCGCGGATGGTTTTCGATTAGGGGGCCTAGCGACGCCACCGGGGCCTGGTCCAGGTCCGGCGTGCTGAGCACGGCATGCGGGTTGCCCATGGACAGGGCGCCGATTTGGCAGGTTTCACCGCCGGCCTCCAGCGCATAGACCGGCCGCCGCGCATCCGCCTGAAACGGGATCTCGGCGGGCGCAAAGCGGGGCCGGCCCATGTTTACCCGCACTAGGTTATCGGCTTCGAGATATAGTCGAATATCCCCCGAGGGGGTGCCGATTCGGATCTCGGTTTGCTGGGTTAGCCCCTTGTCGTGTACGAAGCGGGCGAAACAACGGGCGCCATTGCCGCACTGGCCCACCTCCGAACCGTCGGCGTTAAAGATGCGGTAGTGGAAATCGGTTTCCGGTGTTTTGGGGGGCTCGACCAGCAGGATTTGGTCGCAGCCGATGCCGAAGCGGCGGTTGGCGAGGGCCCGGCATTGGTCCGGAGTCAACTGGAGCGGCCGCTCGGTGGCATCGAACACCACAAAGTCATTGCCCAGCCCCTGCATTTTTGTGAAGCCCAAGTTCATGGGCAATAAAGATACACGAAAAAACCAAAAAAACAAGGCGATAGATGATTTTCTTAAGAATTGGCTTCAGGTATTGGCGGCGGTCACCAGGGGGCCTGAGGGGCGACAAGGGAGACCGGCCGGCGGCGGATGGACGCATAATCAGTCAATTGCGTCACATTTTTGGCGGTGGGGATGGGTGGGTTAGTGGTTAGTGGTTGGTGCTGAGTGGTGAGTGATGAGTGATGAGTGATGAGTGATGAGTGATGAGTGATGAGTGATGAGGGGTGAGGGGTTGGTGGTTGGTGCTGGGTGCTGAGTTCCGAGTGCTTGGTGCTTGCGCACGTTGCTCCGTCGCGCAGGTGGTTTGACAAAACCCCCTCTGCGCGCCATGCGATCCTCTGCGTCCTTTGCGTTCCTGTTTACGTTGCTTAGTCGATGTGGCCGGAGATGGCTAGGTGGCGGTCGCTTACCATGCGCACTTGAAGGCCGGTGAGCCCGGCGGGGGTGAGCTGGGCCTTGACTTCTTCCGGGGTGAAGGCGGCGAATAGGGAGTTGCGGAAGTCTTCGCGTAATACGGGCGGCATCTGCGCGCCGTATTGGGCCACTAGCGCATCCGCCGCGGCCGGCGATGCGGGGCGGGCGAGGTCCATCACCAGCACCGCGGCCCCCGGGCGGGCGCAGCGGCGCACCGTGTCCCACAACACCTCTGGGCGGTGCAGGTGATGCAGCAGGCTGTTGGAGAGGAGGTAGTCGTAGGCCTGCGCCGCCAGCTCGGGGCAGGGCAGGGTGCGGCAGTGCAGGCGCAGCCGCGGCTTCAGCCCCGGTTCCTGCGCCAGGGCGCGCTCGGCGAAGGCCAGCATGGCGGCGGCCCCGTCCAGGCCCTCTGCATGAGATTCGGGGAAGGTGCGGGCGAAGCGCAGGGTGATGTCCGCCGGGCCGCAACCGAGGTCCAGCGCGCGACCGCGAATCGGCCCCGGCTGGAGTTGGCGGAAGAGTTCGATGAAGCGGCCATTGGGCTCCTCAAAGTCCGCCTCGGCATAGGCGCGGGCCTGCTCGGTTTCGTCCATCAATTCCGCTTCGGGGGTGCGCGGCATCATGCGATCAGGGCCTCGCCGCGAAAGAGGTCTTGCAGGGTTTCGCGCGGGCGCAGCAAATGCATCCGGTCGCCGTCCGCCATCACCTCCGACGGCCGCGGGCGGCTGTTGTAGTTGGAGCTCATGGTGAAACCATAGGCCCCGCTGGAGCGCACCGCGAGCAGATCGCCCGCGGCCAGCGCCAGCCGCCGCTGCTTGCCGAGGAAATCCCCGGTCTCGCACACTGGCCCCACCAAGTCGTAGTCGCGCGCCGCGGCCTGATCCACCCGCACCACCGGCACGATCTCCTGGGTGGCCTGGTAGAGGGCCGGGCGCAGCAGGTCGTTCATGGCCGCGTCGATTAGCGCAAAGTCCTTGTGCTCGGTGTGCTTGAGGTATTCCACCCGGGTCAACAGCACGCCCGCATTGCCGGCGATGGCGCGCCCGGGCTCCAGCAGGATCTCGTGCTTGCGCCCCGCCAGCCGCTGCGCCAGGGCCTCGGCATAGACCGCGGGCGCGGGCGGGTCTTCGTCCGTGTAACGAATGCCCAGGCCGCCGCCCAGGTCCAGGTGATCCAGCTCGATACCGTCTGCGGCCAGTTGATCCACCAGCCGCAGCACCCGGTCCAGCGCGTCCAGAAAGGGCGCCAGGGTGGTGAGCTGGGAGCCGATGTGGCAGTCCACGCCGGAGACGTGGATATGCTCCATCTGCGCCGCCCGGCGATACAGCGCCCGCGCCTGCTCGATGTCCACCCCGAACTTGTTCTCCTTCAGCCCGGTGGAGATGTACGGGTGGGTGCGGGCGTCCACGTCCGGGTTCACCCGCAGGGCCATGGGGGCCTGTACGCCCAGTTCGCCGGCCACGGTGTTCAGTCGCTCAAGCTCGGGCTCCGACTCCACGTTGAAGCAGCGAATGCCGGCCTCCAGCGCGCGCCGCATTTCGTCCGCCCGCTTGCCCACGCCGGAGAACACCACCTTGGCCGGATCGCCGCCGGCGGCCAGCACCCGCGCAAGCTCGCCCGCCGAGACGATATCGAAGCCCGACCCCAGGCGCGCCAGCACATTCAGCACCCCAAGGTTGGAATTGGCCTTCACCGCGAAGCAGATTAGGTGCGGATGGGCGCGAAAGGCGTGGTCGAAGGCCCGCCAGTGGCGCTCTAGGGTGGCGCGGGAATACACATAACAGGGCGTGCCGTAGGTCTCGGCGACGCGCTCCAGCGGCACGTCTTCGGCGAACAGGCGGCCGTCGCGGTACTGAAAATGATCCATGATCGGGTTTCCAGGGGGTCAGGAGTCGGATTGCTGCGGCGGGGCCTGATCTGGGAGATACAGGTCGCCCTTCTGGCCGCAGGCGTTCAGCAGCAGGACGAGCAGGAGCAAGGCAAGGGTTCTGGACATGAGGGCAGGTTCCGGCTGGGGGTAAAACGTCAGTATACCGCCCCGGCCCCCGCGGATTCATCCCCGACCGGGCAGTTTGGGCCTCTCGGCACTTGGCCCCGGCGCAAAGCGCGCCTCGTTGATCGTGGTCTTGCGGTTGGCGGCCGCCACCAAGTCGATGTCCAAGCGGTCCGCGCAGCGAATTAGGTAGATCAGGATGTCCGCCATCTCCAGCGCGATCTCCTCCTTTTGTTCCGGCGACGGCTGCAGGCTCTGCTCCTCGGTCATCCACTGAAAATGCTCCAGCAACTCGCCGCATTCCCCGGCCAAGGCCATGGCCAGGTTCTTCGGCGAGTGATAACGCTGCCAGTCGCGGGCCTCGGCGAAGGCATGCAGGCGGGCGTAGAGATGGGCGAGCGAATCTTCGGACATAATGGGCTCGGTGGCGTGGTCGAAAACCCAAAGGATACGCCAGGCGCACGCCGGGTTCAAAGGTAGAGCGAGCCCAGTTGGGCCTATGCCCTATGTCTCGGAAACAACCCAGGCGCTCTCGGGGCGCAGAGCCCGCGGAGAATCGCAGAGGGCGCAGGGCGCACGAAGAACCGCACAGCCCGAGGGCTGTGCGTGTTTGCGGGCAAAAAGGCCGGCAAGATGGTATAACAAAGGTCTGAAAATAAGCTAAGCGCGCCGAGCAAGTTTGAAAAATTGCATACATTAAAGGGGATAAAAAAGGCGTTTCCCATGGCTAAGTTATTGATTCGAGAAGTGGAGGGGGCTCAGCCGGTGCCGTTTCTGCGCGGCATCCTGACCAAGTCCCTGCAAGACGCCGGGCTGCCCTTTGCCGAGGCCTATAAGCTGGCCTCGGATATCCGCCAGGAGTTGTCCAAGGGGGCCGACGATAAGGTGATGTCCAGCGATGACCTGCGGGCGCTGGTGACGGCCAAGCTGCGCGAGCGAGAGGCCGACGATGTGGCGGACCGCTTCGTGTCCGCGGTCGCCCGCCCGGCCACGATCTTCGTCTGCGGCGACCGCCGCACGCCCTTTTCGCGCGCCCGCCACCAGCGGGGCCTGGAGCCCTGCGGGCTGTCCGAAGGCCAGTCCAGCGACATTACGGGCAAGGTCTACGAAGAGCTGCTGCGCCGCAGCGTGCGCGAAATCAGCTCGGAGGAACTGCGCTCCATCACCCGCCGGCACCTGGAGCGCGACGCCGGCGGCGAGGCCGCGCGCTGTTATATCGCGTGGACCGACTTCGTGCGCAGCACGCGCCCCCTGGTGTTGCTTATTGGCGGCGCCCCGGGTTGCGGCAAGAGCACCGTGGCCACCGAGCTGGCCCACCGCATGGATATCGTGCGCATTCAGTCCACCGATATGCTGCGCGAGGTGATGCGCATGATGGTGCCGCAGCGCCTGTTGCCGGCGTTGCACGCCTCCTCTTTTTGCGCCTGGAAGACCTTGCCCATTTCCGAGGCCGACGAGCAGAGGCCGGACGTGTTGTTGGCCAACGGTTACCGCACCCAGGCCGAACTGTTATCGGTGGCCTGCGAGGGGACCATCCAGCGGGCGTTGCAGGAGCGGGTTTCGCTGATCCTGGAGGGGGTGCATGTCGATCCGCTGCTGTTGTCGAAACTCGACAATGCGGGGGATGCGGTGATCGTGCCGGTGATGCTCGGCGTACTCAAGCCAGGCGAACTCAAGCGCCGCCTCAAGGGCCGCGGCAAGCAGGTGAAGAATCGCAAGGCCGCGCGCTATTTGGAGCATTTCGATGCGATTTGGGAGTTGCAGTCCTTTCTGCTCTCCGAGGCCGATCGCGCCGGCATGCACATCGTGCCCAACGATGACAAGGAGGGTTCGGTGCAGCAAATCATGCGTGCTATCATCGAAAAAATCGACGAACAGCAGAAGTAAGGGATCGATTCCTCCATGGCCACTCACCGCAAAGGCGTGATGCTTATTCTCGACGGGCTGGGGGATCTGCCCAGTGCGGAACTCACCGACCACACCCCGTTGGAGGCGGCGCATACCCCCAACCTCGATGCGCTGCTGCGCCGCGGCCAGGGGGGCATGATGGACCCGCTGTTTCCGGGCGTGCCGGTGGGCACCCACACCGGCGCCGCGCTGCTGCTGGGGCTGGCCCCGGCGGACGTGGCGCGCCTGCCTCGGGGGCCGGCCGAGGCCGAAGGCATCGGCATTCGAATGCGGCCCGGCGAGCTGGCCTTGCGCTGCAACTTCGCCACCTTGGGGTCCGCCGAGTCCGGGTTCCGCATTCTCGATCGCCGCGCCGGCCGCATCGCCGACGGGACCCAGGGCTTGAGCCAGGCCCTGCGCGACCTAGACCTGGGCGAAGGCGTCAGCGGCTCCCTCTATCCGGCCACCCGACACCGCGCGGTATTGCACCTGCGCGGCGACGACCTGTCCCCGCGCATCAGCGACACCGATCCCGGGGTCTATGACCGGGAGGGCGGCTTGGTGCAGAGCCGGCCGCTGGACGCATCCCCGGCCGCGGCGCGCACCGCGCGCGCGCTGAACCGCTTTTCGGCGCTGGCCCGTCAACGCCTGACGCCCGTCGCGATCAACCGTGAGCGTGCAGCGCACGGCCTGCCGCCGGCCAATGGCGTGATCTGCCGCGGCGCCGGGCAGGCGGGGCGGTTTTGCTCCCTGCTGCGCCACTACGGCGTCCGCGGCGCGGTGGTGAGCGGCGAAAGCACGGTAATCGGCTTAGGGCGCATCTTCGGCTATCGGGGCATTGCGCGCCCCGGCTTCACCGCCATGCCCGATACCGACATCCCGGGCAAGATCGCCGCCGCGCTTGAGGCCTTGCACGACGCCGACCTGGTGTTCGTGCATTTCAAAGGCCCGGACATCGCCGCCCATGATCGCCAGCCGCGGCTGAAAAGGGACTACCTGGCGCGAGTGGATGCCGCCTTGGCGCCACTGCAGGGGCTCGACCTGGTGATCGCCGCCACCGGCGATCACAGCACCGACAGCAACAGCGGCCGTCACACCGGCGACCCGGTGCCGTCGTTGCTATTCCGTCCCGACGGCCGCCGCGACCGCTGCACCAGCTACGGCGAGACCGAATGCCTGAGCGGCGGGCTCGGCCGCATCGGCGCCACCGCGCTGCTCGCCTCCATGCTCGACGCCATGGGCGCGATCCGCCAATTCGCCGCACGAGATTACCCGCTACTGCTAGGCTAGTATGCCCGCGCACAAATAACGGCCTTTAGGAACGCAGAGGGCGCAGAGGACCGCAGAGAACGAGGAGGAGGTTTTGCTGGCTTGTATTGCGGCGTTAACAGTGGCCTGTCCGGCGCTCTAGTCGGCCAGCGCCAAAGGAACGGAAGCAACGTGGAGGTCGAGGCTTCAGCCGGGCTTAGGGGCTTCGTTCGCCTAAGCACCAACCGCCATCCGCCATCCGCCATCCGCCATTCACCATTCACCATTCACCATTCACCATTCACCATTCACCATTCACCATTCACCATTCACCATTCACCATTCACCATTCACCATTCAC
>JAABTK010000018.1 GCA_011389885.1 Gammaproteobacteria bacterium
GCGCCTCGGGATATGGCGCGAGGGCGGTGACCGCCGGACGCAACGGCGAGTTGGGGGCGAGCACGCCGTAGTAGCGGTGCCGATGTTGCCGGGGCGGCGGGACCAAGGCGGCGATGCGGCCGATCAGCTCCAGCGGCGAAAGGATGATCTGGGTTTGCCCATCCATGCTTGGTTTGGGCAGGCGGTAGATCAGCCGCTGGGCGTCGATCTCCTCCAGTCGGTCGAAGGCGTTGCGGCGGACGGGCGCAATAGCGCAGCAGCCGCTCGAGCCCTGATCGGTCGCTGGCCTCAATGCGCACCGAGGCGTCTAGCGAGAACCCGCCGCCGTGGTTCCACGCCTCCATCTCCTTGCGGCCATCTTTTTGCTCGCCCCATCCCTGGGGCTCGCCCCCTTCCCTGGGGGCTTACGCGAAAATCCGCTCCCAGCGGATTTTTCGAGCAGACCTCGCCTCGTAAAGGCACGCAGGATACGGCGGCGGATTTGGGTCTGCACCACCTCGGCGTCGTCCGGGTCGAGTTCCTCCACCTCAATGAACCGTACGCCCTGCTCGGGGTCGGGCTCGAAAACGCCGTCGATGACGCAAACGTGGAAATGGGTGTGCTCGTTCAGCGAAGAGCCGAACCGATGGATGAAGGCCACCGCGCCGATCCGAGCCTTGGGAGCCGCACCAGGGCAACGGGCGCGCAACCTCTCCGCCTTGGGCTGGGAGGGACTGGGGGAACTCGCCGCCGGGATCCACCGACCGGTGTACGGGCTAGGGGGCGTGAAACCGGACGACGCCGAGGCCGCAGTGGCGGCCGGGGCCCAGGGCGTGGCGGGGCCCAAGGGGTTTTGGGAATAAGGAAGATTCCTTTACCCCGTATGCTCTCCTTGTTCTAATCCAACGGTTCCATGGGAGCTACACTCGGCGCCCATCCCCCAGGCGCGAACGGCCTGGGCCACCGCCTCCGCGGGGATGAACTCCTGCTCCAGCCGCCCCCGGGGGCTGTCCAGCAGGCGCCGATAGAGATCGACCTCCTCGGCCGTCAGCCCGGCGGCCGGGGTCTCTCCGGCCTGGGCAGGCTCGGGGACCGCCTGCCCCTCATAGGCCTCGAAGACCGCCGTATCCATCAGCAAGGCGCACAGCCTGGGTTGCCGCCGACGGGCCTCCGCCAGCATGGAGAGCCCCCAGGTGTCGATGTCGCCCCAATAGGCCAGATACCCCCCGCCGAGCCAATCGGCCCCCAACCAGCCCAGGTTCAGCCCCGCACCCAACACGGCGACCGTATCCGCCATGGCCGGCAATTGATAAAGGGCGCGTTCGTTCTCCACGATCAGGACCCGCCCCGCCGGCAGCGGCGTGCGCGCCAGCTCGCTGCTGCGAACGCGCAATTGCTCGAAGGGCAGCAAGCCTCCATCCAGCGGTGCCACCAGCAGCCAGCGCTCGCCCTCATCCAACGCCCCCAGGAAGCCCTCCAGACCCGCCTCCAACGCCTCGGGGCCGAAACGGACCTCCAGCAGTCTGCCGATCAGGGTTCGATTGCGCTCGAAGAACTTGCTGTCACAGCCCGCAATGGAGAGCGCACGCAGCGGCCGACCCTGGGCGCAGCCCGGCTCGATGGCCTGTGCGACCCGACAGGCCTGAATCGTCTCCTCGGCACTGCGGCCCAGGATCAGCTGACGCTGGCGGATGATCAGGGGATGAAAGCACGAATCCGTCGCGGCGAGGATGCGGGCGAACAGCGCAAACTCCTGTCGCACCGCGCGATCATTCGCCGCCTCCGCCCACTCCTCCGGCGTGCGCACAACCCAATGCAACGGCAACTCCACCGCCTCCGCCACACTGCGATAATTCACCGCCCCCCACTCCACCTCGCCGATTCCGACCTCCCGCCAGGCGCGGATATGCTCCCGCACCCTGGGCAACTCATCGGTGATCTGTTTGGGTGATGGTTTGCCGATAGCCAAACGCAACGGCCACTGCCCCGGATCCAGTAGCCGCCTCTCGCAGACCTCGCCGTTCTGCCATTGGCGTTGGAGTTTCTAGGAAAGCTGTTGCGGGGTCTTCATGGTTATCGCCGCAGAGGCACGGAGATCACAGAGGAATCCAATAAAATGTCACGCCAAGCGTAGGGTGCGTTAGGCGCGCCGACCCCGGTCTTTGAATCAACACCCAACCTTTCGCGCGCCGTAACGCACCATTCACCAATCCAGTTTTTTCAGGTGCTCGACAAGATTCGATTCGTTTACGAAGGTCAAGTCATACATGCTGGAGAGGCCCTGGGTTTGCGCATCGCCGAGCCCCGCGATACAGAGCACAAAGCGCTCCGGTTCGAGCTTCAGCTTCTTGCGCAGGCCGAGGTACTTGTCGATATCCTGGCGAAACTCCCCGGTCTTGCATTCCACGCACAGAGGGGTTTTACCGCGGGCCGGAAAGAAGGTATCCAGCTCGTTCGCGGTGTCATCGGGAAAGCTGACGTGCAGACTGCGCAGGGAGGAGACCGGGATATTGAGCTCCTGAAAGAACTCCAGCCCCTTGATGAACACAAACCACTCCAGCCACTCTCCATTGAAAAACCGTTTGACGGGCTGGGCGGCTTGCAGCTTCAGACGAATGATCTTGTCTTTCTTTTGATAAAAGTATTTGCCGACAAAGGAGTATTCATAAAGCTCCTCGCAGAAGCGCCGCATCAGCTGGCTTCTTCCTTGCTGCTCTTGACCAGCTCCTGCTTGACGTCGAGATAACCCTTGTTCTGGACATATTTGATCTTGTCGTGGAGTTCGTACAAGGCCGAATAATTTTCGCCCAACAGGCAGGCGATTTCGTCAAAAAACCCAGTAGTGTCGATGGCATCCGGATTCGCTTGCGCGCTAATCCGCTTGTTGTCGAACCAGTCGATAATCGGCGCGAACTGCGCCTCATTGGTCAATGCGGTGGTATTGCTCAATTCTATATCCGCCAGCGGCAGAGGTTCCGGCGATTTCGCTTCCGCGTTCGCCCTGGCGCCGGAGTCTTCAGCTGTAAGGCCGCCCTCTTGGCAAGCTTTCAGCAATCGCGTTTGTTCACGGTATTTTTCGATCAGCCTGGAGACGAAGACCGCCGTATCATGAATCGGCGAACTCTCCTTGCAGTCCGGACAGCGGACCTTTTTGCCGATATGCTGATTCGGGACTTCCCGAAGGAAACCGCATCTCCCGCAGCGCAACAATGCCATAAAAAAACTCCAATCAACATTTTTGTATAAGTAAAAATCCCCACTACCCTCTGCGTGTTACACGGTCCGGGTGCGTTAGGCGCGCCGACTCCGGTCTTTGAATCAACAACAACCTTCCGTGCGCCGTAACGCACCATGCCAACGGGCGGTAGCGCTGGGGAATGGCGCGTTACGCCCCGCGGGCTTTTTCGTGGTATGGGACATTGGCCTGTGGCTAGCGCGGCATTCAAGTCATGGCGATTCATCGCGGACAGGGCTGCCGCGCGCCCTACAAAGCCGGCTCATCCATCTTTTCGGCGATACGGCTGCAAATACGATCCGACAAATAGAACCCGGCCTCATACCTCAGTTGCTGGATCAGCGGCATCACCTGGTCGATCAGGCCCTTTCGCTTCGCCAGCATCAGCATACCTGCCACCCCAACTACTGAAGGCCCATGCGCTTGGCTGTATGCCGTCCATCCGCCTCGTCGAGCAGAATCCAGCCGGCCTTCAATTCCGCGGCCAGTACAATGGCCTCGGATTCGCCGCGGTCGAGGTGTTCCCGCAACGCCGCGACAGCGACTTGGTTTTCTACTGATTGAATCTCGACCCAATCAGCGGTTGCTACCTCGCCACTGCCCGGCCAGGTCCTAGCATTGGCGTTTAGCTCTTGCAATACAGCCTCTGGAATCACAATCCGGCCAAACAAATCCCGGAACAGCTCAAAGCGTCCAATAGCTGCCAGACTGGTGATTGGCGAAGTATTGGAAACCACCTTCACAAGGTTTGGCTGTAACCCATGAAATTATCTACGGCGGACAAATCATCTTCAAGGTCACCCTCTTTGAAATGCGCCGGTATGCCATGCTGTCGTTGCAACTGACGAAAGTCCCACAGGGACAGGCCGCTCAACTCTCGGGCCTTGCCCAGCGAGAGCTTGTTTCCGGCATACAACGCCAAAGCCAACTCCGCCTTCAGCTCATTCAGGCTCAAATGGCTGGAATCCAGTACATCCTGGGGAATCTCCAGGCATACGTTGTTCATGTACACGCCCTCATACCATGATATAGCTCAGAGACATTATAGCGCGTTGCGCTTCCGTTAATCCGGGAGCCGCACCGAGATCACAGATGTTGTCCCAAAGCGCCTCCACCAGCTCAAGTTATTCTTCCGGCGGCAATGCCTTTGCTTGATTCAATAGCCCCGAGACGATGGCGCGGGGGATTGGTGCGTTACGGCCCTCGGAGGTTTTCATGGCATCTCTGGTGCTGGATGTAGAAGCATTGATCCGGTTCGACACCCTTGGGGCGATGTGCGACCAGACCCCATGGATCACGCAGCCGTGTAGCGCTGGGCGTCGATCTTGTCCGCATTCTTCCGAGCCTGTGCCAGATCATAGGCGGCCTGCATGCGCAACCAGTTGTCTGCCGTGCTGCCGAACGCCTTGTCAAGACAGATCGCCAGTTCCGGAGAGATCCCGCCATGTTCGGTAACCAGGTTATTCAACGTCTGGCGCGCCACGCCCAGCACTCGAGCGCCTCCGGTGACAGAAAGCCCCAGGGCTTCGAGACATTCCTGCCGGACAATACGACCGGGATGAGGAGTACATGGCATTGCTGAGGTGGTGATCAAGGCCTAACGCATCCTAGCCCTCAGCCTCTGCTTTCCCAAGTAGAGGGATTGCGATGTCCATGAAACACGGCTAGCACAACAATCCGTTTTGCTTCCACCCGAAAATAGACGCAGTAAGGAAAACGCCGAACTACGGCCCGCCGGATCTCAGAATGTACTACGGGAAACAGGAGTGGGTTGGCGGCAACCTGATCGATACAACGATTCACTTCCTCGATGAATTCAACACCCAGATTGGGGCGCTGGTTCTCGTAATGGGTAGCGGCATCCGTAAACTCCGCCGTTGCCGCCCGGCGATAGACGACCGGCAAAGTCATCGCCCGATGCGCTTCAGCGCCGCCGCCTTGACCTCATCCCATGATTCCACATCGCTCAGGTTTTCCCGATGGTCCGCCAGGCGTCGGTCGAGTTCCGCACGTTGCGCTTCCGTTAAACCGGGAACCGCACCGAGATCACAGATGTTGTCCCAAAGCGCCTCCACCAGCTCCAACTGTTCCTCCGGCGGCAACTGCTTCGCTTGATTCAATAGTGCTGCATTCATGGGTCTGCCCCGTCGAAGTTTTGCTTTGATCTTCAAAGAAGGATAGGAAATGCAACCGCCTCCGCGAAAGTATCCCCCTGAATCTGGAGCGCCGTCAAGACTCGGTTTGAGCCCTTCTGACCACCGGAGGGCGATGATGGAGAAGAAATTGGCCGTCAGGAGGTGTTTGAGGCGGTTGTCACGGCAGGGAGAGGGGCGGAAAGCGGTGAATTTCGCGCGAACGGCAACAGCCAGCCCCGCAGCCCGGCGCGGGCTGTTACCAGGAGGGCCGCTACCAGGATACCCGTTGATCGTACTCGAACGAAGGCTCGGGCTGGGGGAGAGGGTCGCCCCGAAGGTGATCGAAGGCGTCGATGGCCTCCTCACCGGAGTCTTCGTACCACTCTGGCGGTCCCCGGGCGGAGGCGATTCGGGGCGGGGTAGCGGGCTCGCCGATAGGCTCCAGGATGGCCCGTACGTCCACCGCCTCGGTAATAAAGGCGATGATCCGCATATCGGCCCCGCATTGAGGGCAGGTCAAAGGAAAAATTCGCCGGGAGCGAATTTTCGCGCAAGCCCTCCTGGACGAGGGTGAGCCCCAGGGAAGGGGAAATCATGGGACACCCATGTTTCGTTCCAGGGTAAAAGCAAGTGTTTCGCTAATTAGAATGGCTTTCGTTCGCATGCACCCTTCATCCCTAGTGGTTGTTGGGGGTAGTTGTTGGGTGTCCCATCTGGGACAGCCTCACCCCCCCAACGGCTTTAACTGCCGCTGCCGCTGCCGCTGCCGCTGCCGCTGCCGCTGCCGCTGCCGCACCCGCGCCTTGACCGCGACTGCCGCTGCCGCACCCGCGCCTTGACCGCGGGGCAGATGGAGCGCGAAGGGCTGAGCGCGCAATCCTCGGAGGGGCGGATCGTTACCCGCGAGGCGGACGCCGGCATGAACAAGCGCACCGGCGAGCTGGTCAAAACCACCCAGACCGGTATTCAGACCCTCGGCCCCGACGGCGAGCCGATCACCCTGTGGACCGGCAAGCTGATGCAGTGGTAGTAGGGCGTGGTGGCGGCGTCGATCTGCTGGTTTCGGGCGCGGGCCATGAGGGTCTCCTGCTGGGTTCAGGGGCGTTGGTTCGAGTGTAGACCAGGGGGCGGGGAGGTCAAGAAATTGATGGGTGTCCCCTAAATGGTCCCCTAAATGGCTGTGATTTTTGCTACGGTGGTTTCACTACCCGCTTTTTCGACTTTAAATAAAATTTTGCCCGATAACATTAAAGTTGAAGAAAACATTTTATCGCCCGTTTCTTTTTCAATGGGCTGCGCTTCGCCGGTCAATACATGTTGATCCACAGTTGCCGTGCCTTCAGTGATCGCCCCGTCGGCAGGAATCATCTCACCCGCATGAACCACAACAATATCATCAACTTTTAAGCTATCGAAAGCGACTTGAATTTCAATACCATCCACCCATACCCAAACATGCTCGGGGTGTTTGTCAAATACACTGGTGAGTTGCTGTTTGGCTTTATAGGTGACTTCATGGGTGAGCATCAGTGCTGACTTCATTAAAAATGAAATTAAACTGGCAATAAAAAAATAACGCGCAAAATAGCCCCGATAAACATCAAAGTCATTAAGGTGCTGATACTGATACGGCCTTGTTTCAATAAAGCAAAGGTTTTGCGATGGATATCGCGGCTGGCATAAATCACCAGTGGCAAGCTGAGAGGGCTTAAGGGCGTTAAGGCTGTAGACACTTTTCCAGCACTGGTGAGCGCAAGGGCGGCAGAGGCCGCCATTAAGTCTTTTTTATTCTTTTCCAGAAAGCGGGGTTTGTGTTTTACGATTTTTTGAGTCGCACGATCCTGTTGAACATCATCAAAGAGCGCATTCATCCGCTCAGCCATCGCTGTTTTAGTTTCGCCTGAATGATTACGTGAGCGGGTTAATTCAACTAAATTATCGGTTTTCTTTAATTCTTGATAGCCGTAATACAGAATACTACCTAAAGCGATGGTTTAAAATAACATGACAGCAATCCTAAAAATCCCGGCTGTAGTGGAAGTAAGCAAAATCTTGTGCAAAACGTGTGCAAATTAACTGTTTGCTGGCGGCATCTAATTGTGTATCGCCTTTGGCTATGGTTTTAGATTGATTCAAATGCGGCAATCGACCGGGAAAATTAATTTGTTTGGCAAAAGCGGCAAAATCAGCTTCAAGCTGTTCAAAACGTAAAACATCATCTACGGCTATTGCGTCATTTTCCGCAATATAATCAAATTGATTGGCATAAAAGCGTTCAAACAATCCATGCGCCTGGTCGCGGGGTAAATGCAGAAATTCAGCAAAATTACCGGCATGACGATTGACCTCAACTAAAACCCGATTCCCCGTGTTTTCGCTGCGTAAACTCAATGCCGATGCCGTATTGTTTCTGCCAAATAAGCGAAACAGTCCTGTCCAATAACCAGCTAAATGCGCATGCCAGCGGTGCGGATGACGATTTAGATAGTGGATACCGCGCTGATAAACTTGCAAATACAGCGAGTTTGCCTGCAAACGCGGTTCATTTTTTGGATCATAGCCTTTGCGTAATACTTGATACCACGAGCGCATTCGCTCATAAGGATGCCGTACCACGCAAAACTTGTGGTAATCGTTAAACGTATCTGCATCCACAGCGGCACGAATATCGCTGATATAACAATGACGCACCCGTTGTTTAGCCGGATCAATCGGCACGGATTCGATTAAATCCGGGTCATATTGACGGAAAATATCATGAATAGAATATCCGCCTGTGCGTTGGATATGAACAAAAATGACGCGGTATTGGTGGGATATAAACATAAGCCAATCAGATCAATTCACTGCTAGCGAGATAGCCAATTGTTCGCGCACGCTTTTAATGAAGGATAGGAAATCTGAACGCCTCCGCGAAAGTATCCCCCTGATCTGGAGCGCCGTCAAGACTCGGTTTGAGCCCTTCTGACCACCGGAGGGCAATGATGCAGCAGAAATTGGCCTGTCAGGAGGTGTTTGAGGCGGTTGTCACGGCAGGGAGAGGGACGGAAAGCGGTGAATTTCGCGCGAACGGCAACAGCCAGCCCCGCAGCCCGGCGCGGGCTGTTACCAGGAGGGCCGCTACCAGGACACCCGTTGATCGTACTCGAACGAAGGCTCGGGCTGGGCGAGAGGGTCGCCCTGAGGGTGATCGAAGGCGTCGATGGCCTCCTCACCGGAGCCTTCGTACCACTCTGGCGGTCCCCGGGCGGAGGCGATCCGGGGCGGGGTAGCGGGCTCGCCGACAGGCTCCAGGATGGCCCGCAAGGAAGAATGGACACCCAAAAACCTGACGCTTGCTTCCCATAGGCTAAACTTAACTTGAGTCGTCCCAGGGGCTGCGGAGATCCAGACCATGACCCGTGCCAGAAACCAGCTAATCGACGCAGAAGCAACGCCTTTTTACCACTTCCGAACCGACCGGTGACGCTGCCGCCCATCCCCCAGCGTGGCATAGGCGTAGCCAAAGACCGTCTGCCCCCATGATTCCCTAGCCCGGCCACACCCAAAACATTGAAACCCGGAAGAATTTAGGTGGATCGGTCCCCGTTGCCCCCAATTCGGAAACTATAACCTGGGTGTCTTCGTCCTTTTTGTCCTTTTTTATTGTCCTTCTTTATTGTCCTTGGGCTTGTCCTTGGGGCGGCAGGCACCCCTTCCCCAGGGATAACCCTCCTTTTTTTGGGTCTGACCCTGGGCGACAAAGGGGCGCTCGCCAGCGTCGAAATCGGCTTTCCCATGATCCTCGTCAATTAGAATGCGTTTATATTCTGCTAAGCTTTCTGATAAAACCGCAAGTGGTTGATGGGGAATGAAAAAGCAGGATTTGGTCCAGTTTCAGGCAGATCTCGCAAAGCGGTGAAAACTCCGGGGCGCTTTGTTATAGTTGAGGAAATGCCAAATTCGGCAAAGCGTCCCAGCCGGTAAGAAGAAGAGGGGGTACCATGGACAAAACCTTGACACTAGGCGAAAGCCTGCGACAGAGCGGCGTCAGCCGTCGCGGCTTTCTGAAGTTCTGCACCGCCACGGCCTCGCTGATGGGGCTGGCGCCCATGATGGCCCCGCGCATCGCCGCGGCGCTGGAGCAGGCCCGACGGCCGTCGGTGATTTGGCTTTCCTTTCAGGAATGCACCGGCTGCACCGAGTCGATGACCCGCAGCCATGCGCCCACGCTGGAGGGGTTGATCCTCAATCACATCTCGCTGGACTACCACCACACCCTCCAGGCCGCCTCGGGCGATGCCGCCGAGCATGCCCGCGAGCAGGCTATGCAAGAGAATCACGGCAACTATGTCCTGGTGGTGGACGGCTCCCTGCCGGACGAAAACGGCGCCGGGTATTCCACCATCGCCGGCATCTCCAATTTGGACATGCTGCGCGAGACCGCCGAGGGCGCCGCGGCCATTATCAGCGTGGGCACCTGCGCCGCCTATGGCGGCCTGCCCTACGCGCAACCGAACCCCACCGGGGCCATCCCGGTGAGCGAGGCCCTGCCGGGGCGCAGCATCGTCAACGTGCCGGGCTGTCCGCCCATCCCCACGGTCATCACCGGCGTGCTGGCGCATTTCTTGACCTTCGGCGGCATGCCGGAGCTAGACGACTTGAACCGGCCCATGACCTTTTACGGCCAGAGCATCCATGACCGCTGCTACCGCCGGCCCTTCTACGACCGCGGCCAGTTTGCCGAAACCTTCGACGACGAGGGCGCGCGCAAGGGCTGGTGCCTGTACCGGCTGGGTTGCAAGGGGCCCATGACCTATAATGCCTGCGCCACGATTAAGTGGAACCAGGGCACTAGCTGGCCGGTGGAGTCGGGGCACGGCTGCCTGGGGTGTTCCGAACCCGAGTTCTGGGACGTGGGCGGCTTCTACAAGGCCCTGTCGGCGCCCACCGGCGATGTCTCCAGGGCCGCCGCCTTCGGCGCCCTGGCCGGGGCCGCCGTGGCGCTGGGCGCGGGCGTGGCCGGTAAGCGTAAGCAGGCCGAGGCCCAGGAGCAGCATGAGCGGGTCACCGTGGACGATCTGGGAGAGAAATGAACATGAGCAATCCGACCGAATTCCTGGCGCTGGTGCGCGGGCCGCTGTTCGATGTGGCCATCGCCATCTTTTTGTTCGGCGTCATTCTGCGCCTCACCGAGATACTGGCCTTGGGCCGCAAGCACGATTACAGCGAGTCCCGCGGCGGCGAGGGCCGCGGCGGCTGGACCACTATCTGGCGGCGGATGCTGCCGGATCAGGAAAAAATCAAGCGTGCGCCGGGCGTCACCGTGCTGGGTTATCTGTTCCATATCGGCTTCTTTGTCTGCCTGTTGCTGTTCGTGCCGCATATCGAGCTGATTTATAACCTCATCGGCATCAAATGGCCGGGCCTGCCCACGCCCTTCATCGACGTCGCGGCCATCGTCGCCATGGTCAGCCTAGCGGCGCTGTTCGTGAATCGCCTGATCCATCCGGTGCTGCGATTCCTCTCCACCTTCGAGGACTATTTCCTGCTGGTGGTGGTGTTCCTCACCGTCTTCACCGGTTACGCGGCCTTCCATCGCCTGATGGAACCCGCCAGTTCGGCGCTGGCCTGGCACATCCTGTCGGTGGAGCTGATGCTGGTGATCTTCCCCTTCACCAAGCTAATGCACACCTTCACGCTCTTCATCGCCCGCTGGTACAACGGGGCCATGGCCGCACGCAGGGGGGTTCAATCATGAGCAAACCGACATTCGAAAAGGGCTACAACGCCTTTAAAAAGGAAATCGACGCCCCGGTGGCCAGCTTCTTTTCAAGCTGCGTGCATTGCGGCATTTGCGCCGAGGCCTGTCTGTTCTACACCGAGACCGGCGACCCCAAGTACACGCCTATCTATAAGCTGGAGCCCATGCGTAAGGTCTGGGCCCAGGAGTACACCCTGGCGGGCAAGCTGCGCTCGGCGCTCGGCCTGGGGCGCAAGCTCACCGAGGATGACTTCAAAGAGTGGGAGGAGCTGGTCTACGATAGCTGCACCCTGTGCGGTCGCTGCTCCATGGTCTGTCCGGTGGGCAACGACATCGTCTACATGGTGCGCAAGGCCCGCGAGGCCTTCGTGGCCGCGGGCTACATCCCCGCGGGCATGGTGGGCGCCGCCACCCGGGCGGTGAAGATCGGCAGCCCCATGGGCGTGCGTCTGAAGGCCCTGGAGGCCCAAATCTCGCATATCGAAGAGGAGACCGGGCTGAAGATCCCGATGGACGTGGAGGGGGCCGAATACATGCCCCTGCTGTCCTCCATGGAGATCATCAACTTTCCCGAGTACCTATCGGCCCTGGCGCGCATCTTCCGCGAGGCCGACGCCACCTGGACCCTGTGCAGCGAGGCCTTCGAGGCCACCAACAGCGGCATACAACTGGGCTCCGCCGACATTGCCCGCGAGCTGTTGCAGCGGGTGGTGGACGGGGCCGAGAAGCTCAAGGTGAAGACGGTGGTCGGCCCCGAGTGCGGGCACGCCTTTTGGGCTCTGCGCTGGGAGGGCCCGAACCTGATCGAGCGGCCCTATCCGTTTCAGGTGCAGCACATCCTGGAGCTGCTGGACCGGTTTCGCGCCGAGGGTCGCATCGAGACCAAGGGCGAGATCAAGGAGCGGGTCACCTTTCACGACCCCTGCCAGATCGTGCGCAAGGGCGGCGTGCTGGAACAGCCGCGCAACCTGCTGAATATGATCGCCGCCGACTTTGCGGAAATGCCCGACCACGGCAAAATGAACTGGTGCTGCGGCGGCGGCGGCGGCGTGAGCAGCAACGAACGCGCCGACGAGCTGCGGATTAAGGTCTTCGCCCTCAAAAAGCGGCAGATCGAAGCCTCCGGGGCCGAGACCCTGGTCACCGCCTGCGCCAACTGCCGCCTGATGCTGGAGGACGGCATCGACGAATACCAGATGGAGATGCCCGTCATCGGGCTCACCGAGGCGGTGGCTGATCACCTGCTGGAGCGCCGTAAGGATTAACCGGAACGGCCGGTCAAGCGCGAGCTTGACCCGGCCCTGCACAAACCGGGTTAAACTGGCGTTTGACGCGCCGGACCACGAACAGAGAGCGAATTATGAGCGAACGCATCGTCGTCGATCCCATCACCCGCATTGAGGGCCACCTCCGCATTGAGGCCGAAATGGACGGGGGCCGCATCGCCCAGGCCTACTCCTCGGGCACCATGGTGCGCGGCATCGAAATCATCCTGCGCGGGCGCGACCCGCGCGACGCCTGGGCCTTCGCCCAGCGCATTTGCGGCGTCTGCACCCTGGTCCACGGCGTGGCCTCGGTGCGCGCGGTGGAAGACGCCCTGAACTACTCCATCCCCAAGAACGCCGAGCTGATCCGCAACCTGATGATCGGGGCCCAGTTCATCCACGACCATGTGATGCACTTCTATCACCTGCATGCGCTGGACTGGGTGGACGTGGTCTCGGCGCTGGAGGCGGACCCGAAGAAGACCTCCGAGCTGGCCCAGTCCCTGAGCAGTTGGCCCAAGTCCTCGCCGGGCTACTTCTCGGATATGAAAAAGAAGCTCAAGGGCTTCGTGGAGAGCGGCCAACTGGGCATCTTCGCCAACGCCTATTGGGGTCACCCGGCCTACAAGCTACCGCCCGAGGCCAACCTGATGGCCGTGAGCCATTACCTGGAGGCCCTGGCCTGGCAGCGCGACGTGGTCAAACTGCACACCATCTTCGGCGGCCGCAACCCGCACCCCAACTTCCTGGTGGGGGGTGTGGCCTCGCCCATCGATCTGAATTCGGATTCGGCCATCAACAGCAAGCGGCTGTCGCAGGTCCAGGAGGTCATCCATCAAATGAAGACCTTCGTGGAACAGGTCTACCTGCCGGACACCCTGGCCATCGCCGGTTTCTACAAGGACTGGGGCGGGCGCGGCGAGGGCCTGGGCAACTTCCTGTGCTACGGCGACCTGCCGAGCCAGACCATTAACGACCCGGACAGCTTCCTGTTCCCGCGCGGCGTGATCCTCGACCGCGATCTGTCCAAGATCCACGAGGTGGACCTGGACGACGAAAAGCAGATCCAGGAATACGTCTCCCGCTCCTGGTACGACTACGAGGACGGCAAGCAGGCCGGGCTGCACCCCTACGCCGGCGAGACCAAGCTCAACTACACAGGCCCCAAGCCGCCTTACGACCACTTGGACGTGGAGCAGTCGTACTCCTGGCTCAAGTCGCCGCGCTGGAAGGGCAAGTCCATGGAGGTCGGGCCTTTGGCCCGGGTGCTGATGCTCTACGCCACGGGCCACGAGCCCACCAGGGAGCTGGCCGGCAAGGTGCTCAAGGACCTGGACGTGCCCATCGACGCCCTGTTCTCCACCCTGGGCCGCACCGCCGCCCGCACCCTGGAGTCCAAGCTGCTGGCGGACGCCATGCAGGGCTGGTACGACGACCTGGTGACCAACATCAAGGCCGGCGACACCCGCACCTTTAACGAAACCCTGTGGGAGCCGTCGAGCTGGCCGTCGCGCTGCCAGGGCGCAGGCTTCATGGAGGCCCCGCGCGGCGCCCTGGGGCACTGGATTGTGATTAAGGATCAAAAGATCGACAACTACCAGGCCGTGGTGCCCTCGACCTGGAACGCCGGCCCGCGCGACCCCTCGGGCGTGCCCGGGGCCTATGAGGCGGCCTTGCAGGACAATCACGAAATGCACGACCCCAAGCAGCCGGTGGAGATCCTGCGCACCATCCACAGTTTTGACCCCTGCATTGCCTGCGCGGTACACCTCACCGATCCGGACAGCGGCGAGAAGATTGAGGTCAAGGTGCGCTGAGTTTATAGGCTGGGGTCCTTCGCGTCGCAGCCCCGACCTCTTCCCGACCTCTTCCCGACGGGGGGAGGCGGGCGCTGCACTCGTTGCGAGGCGGCAAAATACGACGCGACAGGCGCCCCGGGGGGGAATCCGCTTTTTCCGGCCCCTTCCATTTGTTATGCTTCTGCGCTCAAGGCCTTGAATAACAACGCCGATTAACGAGGTGGCAACTGAAGATGGTCAAAGTCCTGATAGTGGACGATCACGAGCTGGTGCGGGCCGGGCTGCGGCGTATTCTCGAAGAGGCGGAGGACATTGAGGTCCTGGCGGAGGCGGAATCGGGAGAAGAGGCGGTGCGCCTGGCGGCGGAGCTGGAGCCGGATCTGCTGCTGATGGACATCAGCATGCCCGGCATTGGCGGCATCGAGGCCACCCGCACCATTCGCCGACGCGATCCGAACGTGCAGGTGGTGGTGGTCACCGTGCATTCCGACGCCCCCTTTCCCGATCAACTGCTCGACGCCGGCGCCCTGGGCTATCTCACCAAGGGTTGCCCGGCGGGTGAGCTGCTGCTCGCGGTGCGCACCGTGGCCGAGGGTCGCCCCTTCGTCTCCAGCATCGTATCGGAAAAGCTCACCCTGTCCCGCATCTCGGGCACGGATCCCGAATCGCCATTCAACAGCCTCTCCAAACGCGAAATGCAGGTGCTGATGTTGATCATTCAGGGCATGAAAAACGCGGACATCTCCGATAGCCTGTTCTTAAGCCCCAAGACCGTCAGCACCTATCGCCATCGCCTGTACGAAAAGCTGCAAGTCGAGACCGACGTGGGTCTGGCCTTCGTGGCCATGCGTCACGGCCTGGTGCAGGTGGCCTGATCCCGATTCCGACCGCGCTCGAATCCTCGGCCGCAGGATTGGCGGGCTTTGATTAGCAGGGGCGGAAATAGCGGGAGGTCGAGGCGTTAGGCTTGAGATCGGACCGGCCAAGGCCTCAACCGCCTAATCGATTATTCAGCTTGTCGCTGTGTGGTTGGATTGGGTTCTAGAACCCTCCGCCCGCCGGGCTTCAGCGATAAAAACCCCTGCGTTCTCGGTAACTTCTGTGCGACCTTTGCGTGATATCGCCGCGCTCCCCTAACGGCCCGCCAATAGCCTAAAATTTCCCCATGAACGACCCTGAAAGCACCTTTGATCACAAGGCTTTTTTGAGCACCCTGACCCATCGCCCCGGGGTCTATCGCATGCTCGACGCCGCGGGTCAGGTGCTCTATGTGGGCAAGGCGCGGGATTTGAAGCGGCGGGTGGGCAGCTATTTCACCCGGGCGCTGAACGAGCGGATTCAGCTCATGGTGTCCCAAATCCGCTCTATTGAGGTCACGGTGGTGCATACCGAGGGCGAGGCCTTGATCCTGGAGAATAACCTGATCAAGGCCCTCAAGCCGCGCTACAACGTGCTGCTGCGCGACGACAAGGGCTATCCCTCGATCTTTCTGTCGGCGGACGCCTTCCCCCGGCTCGGCTTCCACCGCGGGGCGCGCAAGGCCAAGGGGCGCTATTTCGGACCCTATCCCAGCGGCGGCTCCATCCGCGAGACCCTGCGCCTGATGCAAAAGCTGTTTCCGGTGCGCCAGTGCGAAGACAGCTTCTATCAAAACCGCTCCCGGCCCTGCCTGCAATACCAAATCCAGCGCTGCACCGCGCCCTGCGTGGGCTATATCAGCGAGGCCGACTACGCCAAGGACGTGCAGGACGCGGAACGGTTCCTGGAGGGCAAGGCCAGCCAGGTGATCGACGACCTGGTGGCGCGCATGGAGAAGGCGGCGGCCGAGCTGGCGTTCGAGCGGGCGGCCCACTATCGGGATCAAATCGCCCGCCTGCGGCGGGTGCAGGAGCGGCAATACGTCAGCGGCGAGCGCGGTGATCTGGACATCCTGGCCTGTGCGGTCAGCCCCGGCGCGGCCTGCGTGCAGTTGTTCTTCATCCGCGGCGGGCGCAACCTGGGCAATAAGGCGTTCTTTCCCAAGACCCCCCAGGGCGAGGAGGCGGACAGCATCCTAAACGCCTTCATCGGCCAATACTACCCGGGCAAGACCATCCCGCGGGAGATCGTGGTCGATGCGGAGCCCACCGAGCGGGAATTATTGGAACAGGCCCTGTCCGCCGAGGCCGGGCGCCAGGTGCGCATCCTGGCCCGGGTGCGCAGCGAGCGCGCCCGCTGGTTGCAGATGGCGCAGCAGAACGCCGCCCTGGCCCTGCGCGCCCGCCTCGCCAGCCGCGCCGGCATGCAGGGGCGGCTCGAAGACCTGCAACAGGCCTTCGGACTGCCCGAGGCGCCGGCGCGCATGGAATGCTTCGATATCAGCCATACCGGCGGCGAGCGCACCGTGGCCTCCTGCGTGGTGTTCGATGAACAGGGGCCGCTGAAGTCCGACTACCGGCGCTTCAATATCGAGGGCATCCAGCCCGGCGACGACTATGCCGCCATGCAGCAGGCCCTCACGCGGCGCTACACCCGCCTGCAATCCGGCGAGGGCAAGCTGCCGGATATCCTATTTATCGACGGCGGCAAGGGCCAGCTCGGCATGGCCGAAGCGGTGTTGGAGGAACTGGCGGTGAACGGCGTAACCCTAATCGGCGTGGCCAAGGGACCGGAGCGGCGGCCGGGCCTGGAACAACTCTTCTTGTCCGGTCAAAAGCAGGCCATTATACTGCCAGGGAACTCTCCGGCCCTGCACCTGATCCAACAGATCCGGGACGAGGCCCATCGTTTCGCCATCACCGGCCACCGCAACCGCCGGGACCAAGGGCGGCGCAATTCCACGCTAGAGGAGATCCCCGGCGTGGGGTCCAAGCGCCGTCAGCGCCTGCTCAAGCAATTCGGCGGACTGCAAGAGCTGGCCCGGGCCGGAGTGGAAGACATCGCCCGGGTGGACGGCATCAGCCGCACCCTGGCGGAGAAGATCTACGAAACCTTTCATGGCGCCGAATAGGCCGATTCAATGTTGTTGAATATCCCCAATCTGCTGACCCTGCTGCGCATCGCGATGATTCCGGTGCTGATCGGCGTGTTTTACCTGGACTGCCCGCTGTGCCACATCATCAGCGCGGCGATCTTCGGCTTGGCCGCGGTCACCGACTGGCTGGACGGCTATCTGGCCCGAAAGCTGGAGCAGTCCTCGCCCTTCGGGGCCTTTTTGGACCCGGTGGCGGATAAATTGATGGTGGCCGCCGCGCTGGTGCTGTTGGTGGAGGCCAATCCCAGCCCCTTATTGGCGGTGCCGGCCATCATCATCATCGGCCGCGAGATCACCGTCTCCGCGCTGCGTGAATGGATGGCCGAACTCGGCGCCCGGGCCAAGGTGGCGGTCTCGGTAGTCGGCAAGTTCAAGACCACCCTGCAAATGATCGCCATCCTGCTGCTGATCTATCGCGAGCCGCTTTTGGGCCTGCCCGTGTTCGAGATCGGCTATCTGTTGCTCTACATCGCGGCCATCCTCACCCTGTGGTCCATGTTCGTCTACCTCAAGGCCGCCTGGCCCAGCCTGCGGGGCGACTAGTTCGGCTGCGCCTGGAGCGAAGTGGGTATTCGCGTCCATTTGCGGTTCAATGGCCCGCTTCGGCTCGGTCCCGCACGCACGCGTCCAAGCGGTGCGCCTCGTTCCTCGGCGCAGCCTATTCCTGGCACGCGTCGATCGGCGCCGAAGGCCCGCTCTCGCCAAGACGCAAAGGGCGCCAAGAAAAAACCTTTTCTTCTCTGCGCCCTCTGCGGTTCTCCGCGGGCTCTGCGTTCCAAGAGCGCCTGGGGTGTTTCCGAAACTTAGGCGCGGCTGTACTAGCGCGCCGGCGCACCCATAACAGCTTGGGAGCGCAGGGGGCGCAGGGGGCGCAGAGGACCGCAGAGGACCGCAGAGGGCCGCAGAGGACCGCAGAGGGCGCGGAGGGGGTTTTGGTTGTATGGTTCCCAGGCCCCGGCGCGGGAACCCATCCCGGGGCGCTCCAGCGCCGCTGGGTCAGGCTGAGAGGGCCGGCCTGCCGGGGTCCCGTCGGTGCAGAGCGCCTGGAGCTGCATTCCCACGCTGGGGCGTGGGAACGATAGTGGAGGCGTTGCCAAGCCCTGCCGGGTAACGCGAAATGGGGCGGAAGAACGGGAGGACGGAAGAGCGACACGGAAAATAATCGTCATAGACGCTTGACGGACCGAAAATCGGCCGTATAATACGCGCCATTGAAACACAGCGGGAATAGCTCAGTTGGTAGAGCACAACCTTGCCAAGGTTGGGGTCGCGAGTTCGAGTCTCGTTTCCCGCTCCAAATTCCTAAGGCTGTTGGCGGCAATTCTTATGCCAAGATGGTATAAGAATTTCTAGAAATAGCCTAAAGCCCCGGCCGCCACACCGGGGTTTTTTCGTCCTAGGGGGTGGAAACATCCTCGGCGATGCGGGATACTCCACCCTGCAAGTTCAATGGCTGAGTGGCAGAGTGGTTATGCAGCGGCCTGCAAAGCCGTGTACCTCGGTTCGATTCCGGGCTCAGCCTCCAATCCCTCCCGCACGACACCTTGCCCGGGTGGCGGAATTGGTAGACGCAGCGGACTTAAAATCCGCCGGTTATTGCAACCGTGCCGGTTCGAGTCCGGCCCTGGGCACCAAGTAAATCAAAACCGATCATACTGCATGGCTGCCTTGCAATGGCTATATGGCGCTTGGGCGCTTCTCCGGCCTTAAACACCGCGTCGGATGCGCCTTCCGCACGGTCCTTCCGCTTAAACTAGCTCACGGGTAATGCCACGCAGGTATCCGGCGCTTGATTGCCGTGAAGTGAAGCGCATTCTGCGCAACCTCCTGTTCGAAGAACGGCCGCAAGACGGGACTTCAAACCAGCATTTCGTAAAAGCGCGATGGGCAAAGGCGCTCCCCCGGCCATTGGTTTTGGTCGCGATCTATCAGCGCCGTGCCCATCACAGGCGCCCTACGCGGTCTAAGGAGAAGAACCACAAATGGACACGAATTTCTGCTCCGCGGGTTCTCGGGGTCCTATTTCGCTTTGGCGTCCTTTGCGCCTCCTTCGCGTCCTTTGCGTTATTTCATTAAACCCTTCAGCCCCGGCGTTCGAGTAAAAAAGTCGGATAGGACGCGCCGAGCGCCGCGAGGCGCATCACAAAGCCGAAGCGATGCGTCCTCTGCGGTTCTCCGCGTGCTCTGCGTTTCGAGAGCGCCTGGGTGGTTTCCGATACTTAGGCGCAGCTGTATAGGCAAGACCCCAAGCCGGGCGATGGCCTCAATTTGAGCCGCTCAAAGATTCCGGGTGCAGCGGTAGAGTGCGATTTCGCCGAGTATATTGGGGAAATAGCGAATCACCGGCTGGTCGCGATGGGCGTAGTCCACCACCAGGCGCTCCTGGATGCGGATGTTGAGTTTGCGGCACAGGTCTTCAAAGTCGTTCAGGGTGCAGAGGTGGATGTTTTCGGTCTCGTACCAGGCCGCCGGCAGGTGGCGGGAGACGGGCATGTGGCCGGCGAGGCCGATCTGCAGGCGGTTTTTCCAGTAGGCGAAGTTGGGGATGGTGACGATGCCCTCGTGGCCCACGCGCAGCATTTCCTGCAACAGGCGGTCGGGGAAGTTCACCGCTTGCAGGGTTTGGGTCATGATCACATAGTCAAAGGCCTGGTCGTGGAAATTATTCAGGCCTTGGTCCAGGTCCTGCTGGATGACGTTAACCCCGTTGTGTACGCACTGGATGATGTTTTCCGGGTCGATCTCCAGGCCGTAGCCCTCTACCTGAAGTTCATCGCGCAGCAGTTGCAATAGGGTGCCGTCGCCGCAGCCGAGGTCGAGCACCCGCGAATGGGGTTTAATCCACTTCTTGATTAGGGCGATGTCGGGACGAATACTCATGCGGCGGCCCCTTCCTGCTCGATGCGCGCCATGTAGGCGCGCAGCACCTCGTGGTAGTAGGTGATAGGCATTAAAAAGGCGTCGTGGCCGTGATTGGCCTCCACCTCGGCGTAGGTGACGGCGCGACGGGCATCCACCAGGGCCTGCACGATTTCCCCCGAGCGGGCGGGCGAGAAGCGCCAGTCGCTGGTGAAGGCGATGACCAGGAATTTGGCTTGGGCGCGGCGCAGGGCGGCCACCAGGTTGTCGTTGAATTCCGCCGCCGGGTCGAAGTAGTCCAGGGCCTTGGTCATTAGCAGGTAGGTGTTGGCGTCGAAGCGGTCCACGAAGGAGGTGCCCTGATAACGCAGGTAGCTCTCGACCTGAAACTCTACGTCGAAGCCGTAGCCGAGGCGGCCCTGTTTGAGTTCGCGGCCGAATTTGGCGCGCATGGCGTCGTCTGAAAGGTAGGTGATGTGGCCCAGCATGCGGGCCAGCATCAGGCCGCGCCGGGGCACGGTGTCGTGTTCGTAAAAGTGGCCGCCGTGGAATTCGGGGTCGGACAGGATGGCCTGGCGCGCGACCTCGTTAAAGCCGATGTTTTGGGCCGATAGGCGGGGTGCGGCGGCGATGGCGAAACAGTGGCGCAGGGCGTCGGGGTAGTCGATGGCCCATTGGATGGCCTGCATGCCGCCGAGGCTGCCGCCGATCACCGCCGCCCATTGGTCGATGCCTAGGTGTCGCATCAGGCGGTGTTGGGTCGTGACCCAGTCTTTCACCGTGACGAAGGGGAAGTCGGGGCCGTAGCGGCGGCCGGTCTCGGGGTTTAGGTCGCTGGGGCCGGTGGAGCCGTTGCAGCCGCCGAGGTTGTTGCTGGAAACGATGAAAAAGCGGTTGGTGTCGAAGGGCTTGCCGGGGCCGATGGCGCTGTCCCACCAGCCGGGTTTGCGCTCGTCCATGCTGTGGTAGCCCGCGGCGTGGTGGTGGCCGGAGAGGGCGTGACAGATCAGGATGGCGTTGTCGCGGCGTGAGTTGAGTTGGCCATAGGTTTCATAGACCAATTCGTAGCGGGGCAGGGTATGACCGCAGACGAGATCGATGGGTTCTTCGAAAACCGCTTGCCGGGGCTCGATCAGCCCTACGGAGTCGGCCGGGATCTGTTCTGGCATGGACGCTCGCGTTGGTGTCTGAAGATTAAAGATTGGCTAGTGTAGGCGTTACCGCCGTTGCGCGCAAAGGTCAGCCGCGCCGGGCGGCCTCAAGAGGCGTCCCGCTTATGCACCAAGCGCGGCTTGGGTTGCTCGCGTTCGGAGATCGGGAAGGCGTCGTTGAGGCTGTTGTGCATGTTGCGCAAGGCGGTGAGCTGACGGCTGACGGCGCTGTATTGCTTTTGCAGCTCCTTCATGCGGACCTTTAGGGTGTCGCGGGAGCGGCTGATGCGTTGCAGGTCTTGCAGGTGTTGCTCGATATGCTCCTTGTGGTCTTTGATCTGATGCACCAGCGGGTCGAGTGCGGAGCTGGTCCAGCTATCGACCTCTTCTGCGGCCTCGTCGAAGATCTTGCGCGCCTCGCTCACCAGCGCAGTGAAGAAGCGCTTGACCACGAAGTGTTTTTCCGTGATCGCCATCACCGGGCTCTTGCGGAACACCTCGGCCTCTTGGTAAAGCATTTCCAGCGCCACCCGGTAACGCATGACGGATAGCATCTTGGGCTGAGCCACGGAAAAGTCGTGCTCGGTTTGGAAGTGGCGGTAAATGCTGCGGATCAGCTTGCGCGTCTGCTCGGATTTGTCCACCAGCTCCTGCATCTGCACCCGCAGGCTCTCGAACAGCCGGCGCATATTGCTGCGCAGGCCGTGCGTGGTCCAGTTGCCGCTCATCTTCTCGCGCATGGTTTCGAGGTGGGCCTCCATGGCCTTTTGATCGAAGGTCTGGCGCAGCTCGCGCATCTGTTGCGCCAGCACCTTGCGGCTGGTCTGGAAGCTGCTGACGTTCTTGAGGTAGGTCGCCTGACCCGTGCGCGCCTCTTGCATCATGTGCTCGATGACGCCCTGGCTCTTGCCGCTGATCTGGCGCAGCTCGTCCTGCTGGAGCTTGATGCGGTTGAGCTTTGAGGCCACCACGCCGTAGCTGTTTTCCACCATGTTGGAGACGCCGGCGATGATGGTGTCCTGCACGATGCGTTGGCGCGAGTCCAGGATGTCGCGCGCGAGGTAGTCCTCCAGCGCCCGCAGGCGGCTGCGCTCAAGCAGTTTGTTGTCTTTACGCACCTTGGCCAACAGGCCCTTTTGCGCCGATACCGGGAACACCGCGGTTTCTTCGATGCCCAGGATGTCGGCCGTGTCGCGGCGCTGCTTCTTCACCGTCTCGGAGATCCTGAGGTCGTTGCTCAGTTCGTCCCACAGGGTGTCGATCTTGTTCAACACCACCATCAGACCCTGCTTGCGCTTGCTGTGAAAGCCCTTGATGTGGTGGCGCCACATCTCCAGGTCGGTCTTGGTGACCCCGGTGTCGGCCGCCAGCACGAACAGGATGGCCTGGGACGAGGGGAGCATATTCAGGGTCAGCTCCGGCTCGCTGCCCAGGGCGTTTAATCCCGGCGTATCGAGGATCGCCAGGCCCTGCTTGAGCAGCGGGTGGGGGAAGCTGATCAGGGCGTGTCGCCACTTGGGGATGTCCACATGGGTGGGCGTGACGCTTTGGTGTTCATACAGCTCGCGGTCGTACAGGCCCAGGCGCTTGGCTTCGGTGACCGGCGCCCGGCGGGTCTGCACCACCTCGCGCAGGGTGTGTTCCATTTGGGTCACCGAATCGGGGTCCAGCGGATAGGTCACCCAGCGGTCCGTCTGCTTGCGCAGGTCGTGCAGGCTCATCTCCGAGAGCCGGGTCTCGATCGGCAGCAGCCGCACATAGGCCTGATCGACCTGGTGGTCGTAAAAGATCTCGGTGGGGCACATGGTGGTGCGCCCGGCGGCCGAGGGCAGCAGACGCTTGCCGTAGTTGGCGAAGAAGATGGCGTTAATCAGCTCGGTCTTGCCGCGGGAGAATTCGGCGATGAAGGTCACCGTGAGGCGCTCGCTTTGCAACGCGCCCAGGCTTTCCTCGATCAGCTTTTCACTGGCATCGGTGGCCAAATGGTAGCGGCTCAACCATTTGCGGTATTCGCTGATGGTCTGAACCAGTTGAGTCTTCCATTGCTCATAGGTCCGGATCTGTTGTTCCAACCGAGAAGTCATGCGGGCGCGCCGAGTCTGTGCCGAAATCCAAGAGTAACCCCGATTATAGCCGAAAAATCCGCTTCCGCCGCTACAGAGTCTACGCAATGCTCAGCCGGGCAGATCCGGCGGCAGGGTTTGCGGGCCGCGGATGCGAAAAACCTTGTCGCGGGCGGTTTGCCCCGCCTCCAGCTCCACCCGGTTGCGGGCCACGCCGAAGGCCTGGGCCAGGAGCTGTTGCAAATGGGCGTTGGCCTTGCCGTCGGTCGGCGGGGCGGTGATGCGCACCTTGCAGCGCTCGCCATGCACCGCCAAAAAGGCATCGCTGCGGGCCTTGGGCTGCACCCGCAGGCGCAGCAGCAGGCTCTCGCCCTGCCACTGGTACCAGGCGCCGTCGATCCCCGGCGTCATTACAGCGGGCTGCCGGTGATCTGGCGCAACGGCGGCAGCAATAGCATCTTCAGCAGCACGATGCCGATCATCACCAGCATCGGCGACAGGTCCAGCCCGGACATGGGCGGCAGCATGCGCCGGGCCGGGCTCAGCAGCGGTTCGGCCAAGTTGTCGAGCAGGGTCAGGGCCGGGTTGTAGGCCCCGGGGTTCACCCAGCTAATGATCACCTGAATCAGGATGATCACCAGGTACAGGTTCAACACCAGTTCGACTAAGGCCGGAATCGCCCACAGGAAGGCCCCGATAAAGTGAAAGCCGAGCCCGGCGATGGACACCACCAGCATCAGCTCCACCGCCTGCAACACCCAAATCAGCACCAAAGAGGCGGTGTCTATGCCGCCCAGGCTCGGGATCACGCGGCGCATCGGACTCAACACCGGCGAGGTGACTTGGACGATAAACTGGGAAACCGGGTTGTAGAAATTGGCGCGCACCCATTGCAGCAGGAAGCGCAACAGCACCAGCAGGATGGCGGCGCCGAAGATCACCTGGATTAAAAAGATCGCCGGCGTGGCGAGGTATCCGGAGCCCACGGCTCAGTCTCCCAACAGTTTCGAGAGTTCACTGGAACGCTCGCGCGCGTCCCCGAGGGCGCGGGCGAACAACGTCTTTAGATGGCCGTCTTCCAGGGTCCTCAGGGCGCGCTCCGTGGTGCCGCCGGGGGAGGTCACCCGGGCCCGCAGCTCGGCCGGCCCTTCGCTGCTTTCGATCGCCATGCGGGCCGCGCCGAGAGCGGTTTGCAGGGTCAGGTTGCGGGCCGTGCCCGCGGGCAGCCCCAGCTCGCAGGCGGCCTCTTCCAGCGCCTCCATGATGTAGAAGAAGTAGGCCGGACCGCTGCCCGAGAGGGCGGTCACCGTGTCCATTAGGTCCTCATCGTCCACCCACTGGGTCATGCCCACCGCGCGCAAAATCGACTCCGCCTGGTCGCGCTGGGCGTCGCTCACCCCGGGGCCTGCGTGCAACACCGTGGCCCCGGTTTGCACCATGGCCGGGGTGTTGGGCATGCTGCGCACCAAGCTGGCCTCGCCCCCCAGCCAGGCCCTGAGGTTCTCCTCGCGGATGCCGGCGGCCACCGAAATCACCAGCGGTCGCCTGCGGGCCACCGTCGCCCCCAGCTCCCGGCACACCTCATGCAGCACCTGGGGTTTCACCGCCAGCACCAGGATATCCGCCCGTTCCGCGGCGTCCAGGCTGCTTTGCGCCGGATGGATGCCGAAACGGGCGGCCAGCGCCGCGAGCTTCTCCCCGTCCAGGTCCGCCGCCAGGATGTTGGCCGGATCATAGCCGTCGGCCACCAGGCCGGCAATCAAACTGCCCGCCATGTTGCCGCCGCCGATGAAGGCGATGGTGTCGCTCATCTTGCCGAGTTGCTTCACTATGGAATCCTTCTTGGTTCGGGTAAGGCGATTGCCGCAATCGCCGAAGAAACGGCTTCCCAACTATGGGGCGCCGCGGGCGAATTTTCCAGTCGGGACGCGCGTGCGGCCGCGCCCAAGTATCGGAAACAACCGTGGGAGCGGATTGCATCCGCGGTGACGGTCTCTGGTCCGGCGCCAACGCCCGGGACAAGCCGCTAACGCGGCTGATCGCGGTTGCAAACCGCTCCCGCAAGAGCTGGATCGGTTGATTCATTGCCTCCAATACTTTGGCGCAGGCGTAGTTAGTTGGGCGCGCGCGGGCCGAACAGCGCCGTGCCGACGCGCACCAGCGTGGCCCCCTCGGCGATCGCCGCCTCCAGGTCGCCCGACATGCCCATGGACAGCGTCTGCAGCGGCCGTTGCGCGGTGGCGAGGCGGTCCCGCAGTTCGCGCAACAACCGAAACGGCCGCCGCTGCAGCGCCGGGTCGTCGCTCGGGGCCGGCAAGGTCATCAGTCCGCGCAGCTCCAGCCGCGGCAGTTCCGCCACCGCCTGAATCAACTCGGCGCCCTGCACCGGATCCAGCCCGCCCTTACTGTCTTCCGGATCGATCTTGACCTGCACACAGACCCGCAGCGGGGCCAACTCCGCCGGGCGCTGTTGGCTCAAGCGCTCCGCATGCTTGAGCTTTTCGATGCAATGCACCCAGTCGAACCGCTCCGCCACCGGCCGCGTCTTGTTGCCCTGCAAGCGGCCGATGAAATGCCATTCCAGCCCCAGGCCCTCCAGCGCATCGATCTTTTGCAACGCCTCCTGCAGGTAGTTCTCCCCAAAGGCGCGCTGCCCGAGCCGGGCGCAGGCCCGAATCGCCTGCGCATCGCGGGTCTTGCTCACCGCCAGCAGGCGGACCGAATGCTCCGCTCGTCCGGCGGCCGCCTCGGCCCGTCGGATTCTCTCGCTGACAGTTGCAAATCGGTGTTCGAGGGGGTGCATAGTTGGGCTCGACAGGTGGCTTGTTTAATTCAAGGGTATTGCGCATCATGGCGGGCGCCGCTCGGACCCGCGGGCGGTTTGGGGTATACTCCGAAGAAACCGGGGCACTCCCGGCGCGGCGGGGTCGATGCCGGAATCTTACACCAACCGCAGCGCCCGAGTCTCGACCCCGCCCATGCGAGCCCGCCAAAGCGTCGCGGTCCCGTGGTCGGCGGCTCGGATCGACTTGAGGCGCAGCATACAACGCAATCCTTTAAGCGAGGGGGGGAAATAGATGGATATCGCTGAGTTACTGGCCTTTAGCGTAAAAAACTCGGCCTCGGACCTGCATCTGTCCGCGGGTCTGCCGCCGATGATTCGTGTAGATGGCGACGTGCGCCGCATCAACGTGCCCGCGCTGGAGCACAAGGACGTACACGAAATGGTGTACGACATCATGAACGACAAGCAGCGCAAGGACTTCGAGGAATACCTGGAGACCGACTTCTCCTTCGCCATCCCCGGCCTGGCCCGCTTCCGCGTCAACGCCTTCAACCACAACCGCGGCGCCGGCGCGGTGTTCCGCACCATTCCCTCCAAGGTGCTGACCATGGAGGACCTGGGTTGCCCCGACATCTTCATCGAGATCACCGAGGCCTCGCGCGGGCTGATCCTAGTCACCGGCCCCACCGGGTCGGGCAAGTCCACCACCCTGGCGGCCATGATCGACTATGTCAATGACACCGACTACGGGCATATTCTGACCATCGAGGACCCCATCGAGTTCGTGCATCAGAGCAAGAAATGCCTAGTCAACCAGCGTGAGGTGCATCGCGACACCCTGGGCTTTGCCGAGTCGCTGCGCTCCGCGCTGCGCCAGGACCCGGACATCATCCTGGTGGGCGAGATGCGCGACCTCGAAACCATCCGCCTAGCCATGACCGCGGCCGAGACCGGCCACCTAGTGTTCGGCACCCTGCACACCAGCTCCGCCGCCAAGACCATCAACCGCATCGTAGACGTCTTTCCCGCCGGCGAAAAACCCATGGTGCGCTCCATGCTCTCGGAATCCATCCGCGCGGTGATCTCCCAGGCCCTGCTCAAAAAGCAGGGCGGCGGCCGCGTGGCGGTCCACGAAATCATGATCGGCGTACCCGCCATCCGCAACCTGATTCGCGAAGACAAAACCGCCCAAATGTACTCGGCCATTCAGACCGGCCAATCCGTGGGCATGCAGACCCTCGATCAAAACCTGCTGGATGTGGTGAAAAAGGGCCTGGTGTCCAAGAACGACGCCAAGCTCAAGGCCCAGAACCAGGATCTATTCAAGTAGGAGCGGCTAACGATGGAATTCAATCAGGTGCTCAAGCTGATGGTGCAGCGCAAGGCCTCCGACTGCTTTGTCACCGCCGGCATGCCGCCGTGCATCAAGGTCGATGGGCGCCTGTCGCCCATCTCCAAAAGCAAACTCAGCGACGATCAGGCGCGGGAAATCGTGTTCGGCGTCATGAACCCCGCCCAGCGTGAGGAGTTCAACAGCACCAAAGAGTGCAACTTCGCCATCGGCTCCAAAGACGCCGGCCGCTTTCGCGTCAGCGCCTATGTGCAGCGCGGTTCCGTGAGCATGGTGGTGCGGCGCATCGAAAGCCAAATCCCCAGCATCGAAGAACTGATGCTGCCGCCGGTGCTCAAGGAACTCTCCATGGGCAAGCGCGGCCTGGTGATCTTCGTCGGCGCCACCGGCACCGGCAAATCCACCTCCCTAGCCGCAATGGTCGGCCACCGCAACCAAAACAGCACCGGGCATATCATCACCATCGAAGACCCGGTCGAATTCACCCACCAACACGCCGGCTGCATCGTCAGCCAACGCGAAGTCGGCGTGGATACCGAATCCTTCGACATCGCCCTGAGGAACACCCTGCGTCAGGCCCCGGACGTCATCCTAATCGGCGAAATCCGCTCCCGCCAGACCATGGAAAACGCCCTGGTGTTCGCCGAAACCGGCCACCTCTGCCTGGCCACCCTGCACGCCAACAACGCCAACCAGGCCATCGACCGCGTCATCAACTTCTTTCCGGAAGAGGCCCGAGAGCAGGCCTTTCAGGACCTGTCCCTAAACCTGCGCGGGATCATCGCCCAGCAACTGGTGCCCACGGTGGACGGCAAGGGCCGACGCGCCGTGATCGAGGTCCTGCTCAACACCCCGCTGGCCGGCGACCTGATCCAAAAGGGCGAAGTCCACAAGCTCAAGGAGCTGATGAAACGCTCCAACGAACAAGGCATGGTCACCTTCGACCAATCCCTGTTCAAACTCTACCGCGAAGGCATCATCTCCTACGAAGACGCCCTACGCCACGCCGACTCCGCCAACGAAGTGCGCCTGATGGTCAAACTCAACGACGAAGACGTGGAAAAACTCGCCGATGGCGCCGGCGGCATGAAACTCATGGACGACAATGGGGGAGAGGGTTTGGGGTTTTGAGGTTTGAGATTTAAAAGCACCCATGACCCTTAATCCCCCGAACCTCAAGCTTCAAAACCGTTCCGCCTGTGGGAGCGGCTTGCAGCCGCGATGCCCGTTCCGCCTGTGGGAGCGGCTTGCAGCCGCGATGCCCGTTCCGCCTGTGGGAGCGGCTTGCAGCCGCGATGCCGGGCTTCGGTTCGGCGCCGTTATCGCGGTTTCAAACCGCTCCCACAGGCTAGGGTGGTGGTTTCACAGTGAAGTCCGGATTCCGGGCGGTTGCGGATTCGCTATGGAGTACGCGCCTTGGCGTGTGCGTGTCAGACCGCCTCAAAACACAGCGCGGGCGTCGAATACGGGGCCGTCTACGCAGACGCGTTTCATGGCGGGGCCTTGGGCGGTTTCTACGGGGACCACGCAGCCGGCGCAGCCGCCGACGCCGCAGGCCATGAATTCCTCTAACGAGACCTGGCAGGGCAGGTCGAAGCGGCGGGCCAGTTTGGCCACCGCCTCTAGCATCGGGTGCGGGCCGCAGGCGTAGACCGCCACTTGGTTTGTTTCTTCGGCCGATAGGGCGTTTAGCCAGTGTTCGGCCAGTTGGGTGACATAGCCCTCGAAGCAGCCGGGGTAGCCTTGGGTGCTGGTGAGGCGGCTGGGTATGCCCCAGTCTTCCAGCAGCGGCATGGCGCCGATGACGCCGTCGGGCATGCCGGGGAGCAGGTGTTGGGCGGGTTTGCTGCGGAACGGGAAGGGGACTTCGGAGCCGAGGATGGCGAAGGGCTGGTAGCTCGGGTCGTCTTTTAAGGTCTGGGCGATGAAGATCATGGGCGGCATGCCGATGCCGCCGCCGATCAATAGCGGACGCGGTCGCTCGGCGCTGAAGCGGAAGGGCGTGCCGATGGGGCCGAGCAGTTGCAGGTTGGCGCCGATCTCGCGCGCGGCCAGCAGCCGGGTGCCTTCGCCCACCGCCTTGAACAGGATCTCGATCCAGCCGGCCTTGGGGTCGGTGCGCAGGATCGAAATCGGCCGGCGCAGCGGGCGCAGCGGGTGGCATTGCAAATGCACGAAGCTGCCCGCTCGGGCCGCCGCCGCACATTCCGGGGCCGCGAGCCGCAGCAGATACTGGGCGCCGTCGAAGGCCTCGCGGGCGAGGATGCGGGCGGTCTCTTCGAAGATTGTGGCGCGATGGGTCTTCACGGCGGCATTCATGGCGGATCTCGTTTGGGTTATGGATGATTCGGGGAACACAGGGGACGCGAGGGCCGCGGAGGGCGCAGAGTCTGTTCGGGAGGCCGAGGTCGGGTGGATAAGCGTGAGCGCATCCACCTTTCCCGAGGTTTGACGGATGCGCTGCGCTTATCCGTCGATGAGGGCTAAGGCGATTTCCAAATAATCAATTCGCTCCTACCTCGACGGGACGATATTTTCCGGAATCCGGCTAAGGCCTCAGCCTCCACAACGCCCTACATGCTCTGCGTTCCTCCGCGCCCTCTGCGTTCAAGGCTTTAAGTCGGGTCGCGGCTATAGACCAAGCGCCCGCGCAGCAGGGTATGGGTCACCTGGCCCTGGAATTCCCAGCCTAGGAAGGGGCTGTTGCGGCCGCGGCTGAGCATGGCGTCCGCTTGCAGCACCCAGGGGCGTTCGGGGTCGAAGATGCAGATGTCGGCCTCGGCCCCCGGGTGCAGGCGGCCCGCGGGCAGGCCCATGGCGTCGGCCGGGCCGCAGGTGAGCAGGGCGATGGCCTGGGTCAGTCCCAGGTCGCCCTCCCAGACCAGTTTCAGGGTCAGCGGCAGCAGGGTTTCGAGGCCTGAAATGCCCGGCTCGGTGGCCGGGAAGGGGGCCATTTTGGCATCCCGGTCGTGGGGCTGGTGGTCCGAGCAAATGGCCGGGATCACGCCTTCGGCCACCGCCCGGCGCAGGGCGTTGCGGTCCTCGATGGTGCGCAGGGGCGGGATTACATGGCAGTGGCTGTCGAAGCCGTCTATGTCCATCTCGGTGAGGTGCAGTTGGTGCGCCGGCACGTCGGAGGAGCAGCGCAGGCGTTCGTCTCGGGCTTGGCGCAGCAGGCGCACTGCGCCGGCCGAAGAGATGGCGTGGAAATGCACCCGGCAGTCGGTGTGGCGGGCCAGGGCGAGGTCGCGGGCGATGGCCGCGGTCTCGGCTGCTTCGGGGATGCCGGGCAGGCCCAGGCGGGCGCCCACTGCGCCTTCGTGTACGCAGCCGTTGTCGCGCAGCGAGGCCTCCTCGGGGCGCAGCACGATCAGGAAGTCGAAGGTGGTGGCGTATTCCATCGCGCGGCGCTGCACCAGGGCCGAGACCAAGGGCTGTTCGCCGTTGCTGAGGGCCACGCAGCCGGCCTTCTTCAGCTCGGCCATGGAGGCCAGCAACCGGCCTTGCAGGCCCTCGGTGAGGGCGCCGATGGGATGCACTCGGGCCTTGCCCTTTTTGTTGGCCTTGCGGGTGACCAGGGCCGCCACCGCGGCGCTGTCCATCACCGGGTCGGTGTCCGGAAAGCAGCACAGGGCGGTAATGCCGCCCTTGGCGGCGGCCGCGGTTTCGGTGCCGATGCTGCCTTTGTGTTCGTAGCCGGGTTCGCGCAGGCGCACCCCGATGTCCACCAGGCCGGGGCAGACCACTTGGTCCCGGGCCTCGATTTCCAGTTCTGCCTGGAAGCCCTCGGGGGCCTCGCCTAGGGCCGCGACCTTGCCGTCGGTGATGAATAGGTCCTGTACGGCGTCGATGCCGTTGCCGGGGTCGATCAGGCGACCGTTGCGGATGGCGATGCTGCGGGGCTTAGGCATTGGGCGCGGCCCCCATGATGATGGACATCACCGCCATGCGTACGGCGATGCCGAAGGTGACCTGTTTGAGGATCACCGAGCGCGGGCCGTCGGCCACTGCGGAGGCCATTTCGACGCCGCGGTTGATGGGGCCGGGGTGCATCACGATGGCCTTGGGGTCGGTCAGCCGCAGGCGCTTTTCGGTGAGGCCGAAGAGTTGGAAGTATTCCTGCTCGCTGGGCAGCAGGGCGCTGCTCATGCGCTCTTTTTGCAGCCGCAGCATGATCACTACATCGACCTCGCGAATGCCCTCGTCGATGTTGTGGTAGACATGCACGCCGAGGCTGCGGGCGGCGGCGGGGATCAGGGTCTTGGGTCCGATCACCCGCACCTCGGAGACGCCAAGGGTGTTCAGCGCCTGGATCTGCGAGCGCGCCACGCGGGAGTGCAGCACGTCGCCCACGATGGCCACCCGCAGGCCGGTGAAGTCGGCGCCCTTGAAGTGGCGGATGGTGTACATGTCGAGCATGGCCTGGGTGGGGTGGGCGTGGCGGCCGTCGCCGGCGTTAATCACCTTTACATGGGGGGCCGCATTGTTGGCGATGAAGTGGGCCGCGCCGCTGTCGTTGTGGCGCACCACGAAGATGTCGCTGTGCATGGCCTCGAGGTTGCGCAGGGTGTCGAGCAGGGTTTCGCCCTTGGAGGTGGCGGAGACCGCGACGTTGAAGTTCAGCACGTCGGCGGACAGGCGCTTGGCCGCCAGCTCGAAGGTGGTGCGGGTGCGGGTGCTGTTCTCGAAGAACAGGTTGGTAACCAGCTTGCCCTTGAGCGAGGGCACCTTTTTGATCGGGCGTTCGCCGACTTCGGCGAAGAAGTCGCTGGCGTCGAGGATCTGCTTCAGGATCGGCTGCTTTAGCCCCTCGATGGTCAGGAAATGGCGCAGCCGGCCGTCTTTGTCGAGCTGGATATCGCGATGGCTCACCCGGGTCTGTTCCTTATGCGCTCCGCTCAGGCCGCGTCCTCCGCCCGCCGTTCCTCGATTTCGAGGGCCAGCGGCTCGGGGCCGGTCAGCTTGATGTGTTGGTTCGGTTTTAACGGCGGGCGGATGCCCACCACATGGGGTTGAATGGGCAGCTCGCGACAGCCGCGCTCCACCAGCGACAGCAACAGGATGGAGGCCGGGCGGCCGTAGTCGAAGATTTCGTTCATCGCCGCGCGGATGGTGCGCCCGGTCTGCAACACGTCATCCACCAGCAGGATGTGGCGGTCGTCTACCGAAAACGGCAGGTTGGACGGATGCACTTGCGGGTTGCGGGCGATGCGGGTGAAGTCGTCGCGATAGAAGGTGATTTCCAGGGTGCCGAGCTGGTCGCGGACGTTGAGCATTTTGTGCAGCCGCCGCGCGAGCCAGACGCCGCCGGTGTGGATGCCGATCATCACCGGGTCCTTAATGCCCTGCATGGACATGCGGCTGTGCAGGGCTAGCACCATCTCCTCCAGCAGGGCGGTGATGGCGGATTCGTCGAGAAAAAGCTTTTTGCTACTGTTCACAGAGCCAGGTTTCCAAAATGAGCTTGGCCGCTATGGCGTCCAATTGTTCGATCTTTTTGGGCTTGCACCCTAGGGTGCGCTTGGCCTCCAGGGAGGTCAAGCGCTCGTCCGCCAAATGCACCGGCAAGCGGAAACGGCCTTCCAGTTGGCGGGCGAAGCGGCGCGCCCCGGGGGCGGGGTCCGCCTCGGTGTCGTCCATGTTGAACGGCAGGCCCACCACCAGCGCCTGGGGGTCCCATTCGCGAATGAGGTGTTCGATGCGGCCCCAGTCCGGTTTTTGCTTCACCGCGCGTAGCGTGGTGAGCGGGGTGGCGGTCCCGGTGAGGGTTTGCCCCACCGCGATGCCGATCTTCGCCGGGCCGTAGTCGAATCCGAGCAGAGTGGCCACCGCTTCGTCGCGCCGCGCTCAGGCGTGGCCGGCCTCGCCGCTAAGCAGATCGATGTCCACGCCCAGGTGGCGGGCCGCGGCGTGCCAGCGTTCGCCGCTGGCGTAGTGGAATAAGATGCCGCTGTTGGCGGGGCCGCTGAGCCAGGCGTTGGCCGAGATTTCCGCCTCCAGTTGGCCGGCGCCCCAGCCCGCATAGCCGAGGGCGATGAGCGAAGACGGCGGGCCTTCGCCCACGGCGATGGCCTCCAGGATGTCCTTGGAGGTGGTGACGCTGATCTCCGGGGTGATCTCCAGGGTGGAGGCCCAGTGGTGGCCGCCGTCGTGCAGCACGAAGCCGCGATCGGTCTGCACCGGGCCGCCGTTGTAGATCTTGGCGCGGGCGATTTGGGCGGTCTTGGGGGCGATTTCCATCTGCTCCAGGATGTCGCCCAGGTGCAGCTCCAGCGGGCGATTGATCACGATGCCCATGGCGCCGTGCTCGCTGTGCTCACAGATATAGGTCACCGAGCGCGCGAAGTTGGGATCATGCAACATCGGCATCGCGATCAGGAAGTGGTCGGTGAGATTGGATCCGGTTGTCATGCCTATAGTATCCGGCGACGGGGCCGAGGCTGCAACCGCTGCGGCGCAAATTCGGCTCATTTGGAGAATAATTGATTGCTTGGCAGGAACTGCCAGGTGCGGGTGATGTGCAGCAGATCGGTTTCATCGCGAATGGAGTCCGGGAACGGGGCATAGGGGGCGGCCAGGCGCACGATCCGCTTGGCGGCCTCGTCGAGCACGCGGTGGCCCGAGGACTTGCGCACCTCGATGTGGTGGATGCCGCCGTCGGGCTTGAGCGCTACGTCCAGGATCAGGCTGCCGTAGAGCCTTTGGCGGCGGGCGTCGTCGGGGTAGTTGAGGTTGCCGATGCGCTCGACCTTTTTGCGCCAGGATTCCATGTAGCTGGCGTATTTGTACTCCGTGGTGCGGGCGCTGATGAACTTGCGCCGGGGGCGGTTGGCGTAGGCCTGCATCTTGCGGTCGAGTTCGGCCGTCAGGCGGTCGATCTCGGCATTGGTTTGGGCCAGGATCGAGGCCGCCGAGGGCCGTTTTTGCGGTTGCGCCGGGGCCGGTTTTGGCGGTTTCTCATCGGGGACCGCCTTGGGCTCGGGCACGGGCTTAGGCGCGGGCGTCTCCGGCTCCGCGGCCTTTTGCGTCAGCACCGGCCTTTCCTCCGGGGCCGGCGGTTTCGGGGTTGGCTCGGGTTCCGGTTCGGGTTCCGGCTCGGGCTCGGGAGGCGTTTGCGGTTCCGGTTCCGGTTCCGGTTCCGGTTCCGGTTCCGGTTCCGGTTCCGGGGTCGGCCGGGGTTCGGCGGCTTCTTCCGTCACGGGCTCGGGTTCCAGGACCGCCTCTACTGCGGCTTCCGGCGTGACCCCCGGCGTGGGCAGGCTGGGCATCGGGTCCGGCGTGGGCGGGGTTTCCGCTGGCACGGGTTGGGCCTGCGGCTCCGGTTTTACCGTGCTGGTGCGAATCTTTTCTTCTTGGTTGCCGCCGCCTTCCTGGTTGATTTGGGACAGGAAATCCGCCTCTTCCGGGGCCTTGTCCGGCTGCGGATTCCGCACCAGGGTGATGTCGAGCACATGGTCCGGCGGCGGCTCGGGTTTGAACGGGTCGATATTGAAACTGAGCCCGAAAATGACCACGCCATGCAGGCAGCCGACCAGGAATAGCGCCAGGCCCAGGCGGTCGGCGGAACTGACCAACGACTCGCTCATGGATGGCGAGGCGCTTCGGCGGCCGGCAGCGGCGGGCTGATCTGCACCGGCCCGGGATGCGCCAGCAGTTCGATCCGCTCGGCCATGGCCGGGGTCATCTGGATGGCGCCTTGGTCGTCTACCAACAACACATAGCGGATGCCCATGCGCGCGGCCAGGGCGTGCCAGCCGTCGGGGCCGGCGATGAACAGGGCGGTGGCGGCGGCGTCCGCGGTGGTGGCGTCGGCGTGCAGCACGGTCACCGACAGGCTGCCGCGTGCGGGGTAGCCGGTGCGGGGGTCGATGATGTGGTGGTAGCGCCGGCCCTGGTGCTCGAATTTGCGCTCGTAATCGCCCGAGGTGAAGACGGCCTCGTCGCCGGAAACCGCGATAATGCCGAGCGCGCCCGCGCCGGCGGGGCGGCGGATGGCGATGCGCCAAGGGCGGTCCCCGCGCGAGCCAATGGCGCGCAGGTCGCCGCCGGCGTTCAAAATGGCGTTTTCAATGCCCATTTCGCGTAAATGTTCGATCGCCAAATCGATCCCGTAGCCCTTGCCGAGGGCCCCGAAGTCGAGTTTCAGCCGCGGGTTGGCGCCGCGCAGGAAGATCCCGTCGGTTTCGATGTCAGCCATGCTAGGCAGTTGTTGCACAAAGGCCTGAATCCGGTCGTCGTCGGGGGGCGTCCACTGGCTGGGGTCGTCGCGATGAAAGCCCCAAAGGTCCACCAGGCCGCCGATGGCGGGATTGAACAGGCCGTCGGAGCGGGCGGACAGCTCCTGGCCGAGGCCAATCAGCGCCAGCACCGAAGGCGGGGCGGCGAACCGCTCGCCGCTGGGCAGCAGCCGGTTGACCCGTCCCAGGGGGCCGGGATCCCAGGCGTGCCACAGGTGATGCATGGTTTGGAAGTCCTGTTCGATGGCCGTCGCCGCGGCCTCCGCCTGCGCCCGGGGCGCGCCGGAGATGCTCAGGTCCACCAAGGTCCCGAAGGCCAGGAAACGGGTCTCGAACACCGGCTCTTCGGCGCCGCAGCCGGCCAGCAGCAGCGCCATCCAGAATAACCCCTGCCAGCGTTTCATGGTGCGAGCCTCTCTGCGATGCAGTCCATCAGCTGACCGGCGATGTTGAGCCCGAAGGCGGTGTCGAGTTCCCGGATGCAGGTGGGGCTGGTGATGTTGATCTCGGTGAGGCGGTCGCCGATGACGTCCAGGCCGGCGAACAGCACCCCGCGTTGGCGCAGCGTCGGCCCCACCTGGGCGGCGATCCAGCGATCACGCTCGCTCAAGGCCACGCCCTCGCCGCGACCGCCGGCGGCCAGGTTGCCGCGCAGCTCGCCGCTTTGCGGAATGCGGGCCAGCGCATAGGGCACGGGTTCGCCGTCGATCATCAGAATCCGCTTGTCGCCGGCGCTGATTGCGGGCAAAAACCGTTGCGCCATGGCGTAGCAACCGCCGTGGGCGGTAAGGTTTTCCAGGATCACGCTGGTGTTGGGGTCGCCGCGGCTGATGCGAAAGACCGAGGCCCCGCCCATCCCCTCCAGGGGCTTGACCACGATGTCGCCATGCTCTTCCAGGAAGCCCCTGAAGCGGCCCATATCGCGCGTCACCAGGGTCGGCGGGCAGCAGTCCGGGAACCAGGCGGCGAATAGCTTTTCGTTGGCGTCGCGCAGGGTCTGGGGGCGGTTGACCACCAGCACGCCGCGGCGTTCCGCCATTTCCAGCAGGTGGGTGGTGAATATATACTCCATGTCGAAGGGCGGATCCTTGCGCATCAGCACCGCATCCGCCTGGTGCAGCGGGGCCTCGCGCTCGCCGGTGACGCGGAACCAGTCGCGGCGGCGGTCCGCCACCTCCAGCGACCGAAAACGGGCCATCACCACCCCGTCGCGCAGCCACAGGTCCTGTTGCAGCAGGTAGCTCAGCGCCCAGCCGCGGCGCTGGATCTCCAGCATCATCGCGAAGGTGCTGTCTTTGTAGACGGCGATGTCCTCGATGGGATCCATCACCACAGTGACCGAAGGCTTCATAAAATTGTCAAAATGCTTTAGGTTTTCGGGTTACCATAGGGCTTGCCACGGCCCGGAAGCGGCGGCGAGGCGCTAAATTGTTGCAGCAACCTGCGGCAATTGCTATGGTTTAGCGAAAAAGTATCAGCCACAGGGGCGTTTATTACAATAACTAGAACCGATTTGTGAGCTGCCGCCGGTACTTGGCGTCGGGTCAAACAGGCTCGAAAGCGGCGCGGCTATCCACCTTGCGGGGGGTTGACCATGATCAAAGGCTATCGTGCCGTGCCTGAGAGGGCGCGGATCGGAGCAGGGGGAGTCCTAGGGAGTTTGATGGTCGTAGGCTTAGCTGCGGGGTTCGCCCCGGCCGCGGTCGCCGACGCGTATCTCGACATGATCGAGGCGGAAACCGAGAAAATCGCCGGTCCCTTGCCCACCGTCGTGGACGGCGAGGCGGGCGCGGAGAGCGAGGAAGATGCCGGGTTTCAGGAATTCCTGGCGTATCTTAAGGAAGAGTCGCTCGGCAGCTACACCTTCTTCGAGAAATTGACGCCGGCGCAGCGTAGCGAGGTCTTCGAGCGCCACAAACAGGGCGCGTCGCTGGAGCAGATCCGCGAGATCATCATGGAGCGTTTTCTTAAACGCTGAGGCCGAGCCGCTCGGCGCCGCTGCCTGATCGGCGTCCGGGCGGGTTCGGGCGCCTCAGTGCGATCAAGATAGAACTGCAAGAGGTTGGGTGATGAGAAATTGTGTGGGGATGATTTTGGGGCTCGCATGCCTGATGCAGCCGGTTTGGGCCGAGGAGGTGAAGGTCGGCGAGGCGGACAGTGAGTTCGCCGTCAAACTCACCGAGGACACGGACTACCTGCATGTGGTTCATCAGGGCAAGTCGGTGAAGGTCCAGCGGGTGCAGGATCCGAACTACGAACTCCGCGGCTACTTTGCCAAAACGGGGCGCAAATGCCCCCCGTTCTGCCTCCAGCCGATGCATGCGGATCCCGCGGTGACGAGCGTGGGCGAGGTGGAGGTGCTTGAGTTCATGGAGAACGAGCTGCGCGATGGCCAGGGCTTCCTGATCGATGCCCGCACCCCGAGCTGGTTTCAAAAGGGTACAATCCCGGGCTCCATCAACATGCCCTTCACGGTCCTGAGCAAGGGCGAAGACGACCCGGAAATGGCCGCGGCGCTGGAGCAATTCGGCGCCAAACGGCGGGGTCCGGTGGGTGCGATGACCAAAACCCTGGAAGGCTGGGGGCTGTTCGAGGCGGAGCAAAAGACCGCCGCCTGGGACTTCACCGAGGCCAAGCAGCTCCTGCTGTGGTGCAACGGCCCGGCCTGCGGCCAATCGCCGCGGGCGGTGCGCGGGCTGCTTGAGGTCGGCTATCCGGCCGACAAGCTGTTCTACTACCGCGGCGGCATGCAGATTTGGCAGTTGTTCGGGCTGACGACGGTGATCCCGGATGCCTGAGCGGGCCTCGGCCTCGGCGCAGCGCGGTCCGGGCTTGAAGTCAGGACGCCGGCGGTGAAACCTAAGCGAATTCGACCCCTTGCGGGGCGTTTTCTTTCCGCAAGACAAGATCCTGGCGGTGGTTCGGGCCTGTGACGAAAAGCCCGAATCAGCAATAGTTTGGCATCAGTAGTTGAAGTCGAATGCCAAACTAGTGTACAAACGGGCAATTGTCTTACGAAAAACGTTATCCAGGAAAGATTTTAGAGTGAGCGGTAATGAGCGGTGAACCCGAAACCGACATCTCGGGGCTGAAGATCATGGTCATCGACGACAGTAAGACGATCCGCAGAACTGCGGAGAGCTTGCTGAAGAAGGCCGGGTGTGAAGTCATCACGGCCACTGATGGGTTTGAGGCCTTGTCTCTCATCGCGGATACCCATCCTGACGTGATCTTCGTGGACATCATGATGCCCCGTCTGGATGGTTACCAGACCTGCGCCCTGATCAAGAACAACGACGAGTTCAGAGGCACTCCGGTGATTATGCTCTCGAGTAAAGACGGCCTGTTCGACAAGGCTCGGGGCCGGATTGTGGGCTCGGAGCAGTACCTGACCAAGCCCTTTACGCGCGAAGAGCTGCTCGGAGCGATCAAGAAGCATACCTCGAAGGCGACCTGAGCGGGTGAGCCGAGGGCTTGCGAGAAGACAATCCTAGAACACCCAAAATTAGACAAGCGAGACGAAGATGAAAGGTCAGTTGAACGAAGTTTCGATCCTCATCGTGGACGACTCCCCGACCGAGGTCCACATCCTGCGGGGGGTGTTGGAGAAGGCGGGTTGCACCGTGTTCACGGCCGAAAGCGGGGAGGAGGGTGTCGAAGAGGCCAAGCGCCTGAAGCCGGACCTGATCCTGATGGATGTGGTGATGCCGGGGCTCAACGGCTTCCAGGCCACCCGCCAGCTGAGCCGAGACGACGAAACCGCGAGCATCCCGGTGATCCTGGTGACCACCAAGGATCAGGAAACCGATCGCGCCTGGGGGCTGCGCCAGGGCGCCAAGGAGTACATCGTTAAGCCGGTGTCGGCGGACGAGTTAATGAATAAAGTCAAGGCCTTGTTGGACTGAGCCGGGTCGGTCGGGGCATCCACAGCGGACTAAGGGCGAATGGCCGATACCGAGTCGAAGAAGCTGATCCTGCTGCTGCGCGAGATCGAGGAGCGCTGCCGTAAGCACGCCCGCGGTCTGCCGCAACAGGAAGAGCCGATCCAGTTTTGGGAAGGCCTGTTATTCACCGTCGCGGGTTCGCAGTGGGTGACTTCAATGACCGACGTGAAGGAGATCCTGAGCCTGCCGGCCGCCATTACCGCAGTGCCGGGCACGCAAATCTGGGTGCGCGGGGTGGCCAATATCCGCGGCAACCTGATGCCGATCATCGATCTGCAGGTCTACCTCGGCGGCCAAAGGGTCAAGTCGGGACGGCGCACGCGGATGCTGGTGATCGATCACGACGGGGTGTTCGCCGGCCTCCTGGTGGAAGGGGTGCAGGGGATCAAATACTTTCCGGAGGAATTCCGGACCGCCGCCAAGGGCGTTGCGGGCGCCGTAGGCGAATACGTCGAAAGCTCATTCGTGCTTGAAGGCAAAAGCTGGCCGGTGTTCAGCATGCGCAGATTGGCGGCGAGCGACACCTTTTTGATGGCAGCGGCCTGAGCGGCGTTGCCCGGCTGCGAAGTCCGAGGAGCGGGCCATGGCAAAGCGTTGGGAAGAAGGTTCTCATTCTGGAGATCTGTGTAGATGAAAAGAAGATCAGGAAAAGGCGAGGGGAGGGGGAAACTCGTCACATTCTTGTCGGTGATCCTGCTAGGCTCCATCGTGGCGTCTGGCGCTGTGTTTTGGCATGTCTCAAAATGGGATCAGTACGACAAGGAGTACGGGGCACGGGCCGCCGAGCAGCGGGTGATCTCCGAGCGCATCGCCAAGTTTGCACTGTCCGCCGCCAGCGGTGACGACGCCGCTTTCACTCGGCTTCGCGACACCCGCGACGAATTCGAGAAGCTGGTCAGCGAGCTGAAGAACGGTTCCGAGGCCGCCGGCTTCCCGCCGTCGCCGACGTCGGTGCGTGATGAGCTGCGCACGCTGGAGGACGCCTGGCTCGAATTGCGCCAGATCGCCGACGACGTGCTGGCCAGTCAGGCGGCGATTCTGACCGTGCGCGAGTACGCCACCTACGTCAGCGACTATGTGCCGGAACTCCAGGAACTCTCCGAGGACGTCGTGCGCCAACTGGTGGAAATCAACGCCAGCGCCGATCAAATCACCAACGCCGCCCGCCTGCCCATGCTCGCCCAGCGCATCGACAAAAACGTCGGGCGGGTGCTCGACGGCGGTCAGGCCACCGCCGAGGCCATTGATCGCTTCAGCCGTGACGCCGACGCGTTCGGCCGCATCCTGCGCGCCCTGCAGGAAGGCAGCACCGCCCTGAGCATCCAACCGATTAATGTGGCGGCGGTGTTGGAGCGGGTGCAGACGATTCAGGGCCAATTCCTGACCATTAACGACTACGCCGAGCAAATCATCGAAACCACGCCCGAGCTGTTGCCCGCGCTGGAGGCCGCCAGCATGGTGACTCGGGTGTCCGACCGCGTGGATGCCGCGGCGCTCGACCTGATCACCGCCTACGGCCAGTCTCCGGGGCGCATGGCGGTGGCCGGGGTAAAGGCCGGACCGGGCGTCATCGTGGTGTTGGTGGTGGTGGCATTGATCACCTTCGCCCTGTTGCTGCGGATTCTGTTCAAGGCCGCGCGCCATCGTGAGGAAGAAAGCAAGGAGCAGAACGAGCGCAATCAGCGCGCCATTCTGCGCCTGCTCGATGAGATGGGCGACCTCGCCGACGGCGACCTCACGGTGACCGCCACCGTGACCGAGGACGTGACCGGGGCCATTGCCGACTCCATTAACTACGCCATTGAGGCGCTGCGCAACCTGGTGACGACCATTAACGACACGGCGGACATGGTGTCCTCCTCGTCCCAGGAATCACGCGCCACGGCCATGCACCTCGCCGAGGCCTCCGAGCACCAGGCGGAACAGATCACCCTGGCCACCGGGGCGATCAAGAACATGGCCTCGGCCATGGATAAAATGGCCGAAGACGCCAACGAGGCCGCGGAGGTTGCGCGGCGCTCGGTGGACACCGCCTCCAAGGGCTCCGGGGCGGTGCGCCGCACCATCTCGGGCATGGACACCATTCGCGAGCAGATTCAGGAGACCTCGAAGCGAATCAAGCGTCTGGGCGAATCCTCCCAGGAGATCGGCGACATCGTGGAAATCATCGACGACATCGCCGACCAAACCAATATCCTGGCCCTGAACGCCGCCATGCAGGCGGCCATGGCCGGCGAGGCGGGCCGCGGCTTCGCGGTGGTGGCGGACGAGGTGCAGCGCCTCGCTGAGCGCTCCGGTAACGCCACCAAGCAGATCGACGCCCTGGTGAAGACCATTCAGGCGGACACCAACGAGGCGGTGAGTTCCATGGAAACCACCACCACGGAAGTGGTGTCGGGCGCCAAGCTCGCCGAGGACGCGGGTATCGCCCTGAGAGAGATCGAAGAGGTCTCGAAGCGCATCGCCGAGGTGGTGGTGTTGATCGCCGGCTCGGCCCAGGAGCAGTCGGAAGAGGCCACCCGTATTGACGACACCGTGAGCGTGATTCAGGAGATCACCTCGCAGACCCTGGAGGGCACCAACCAAACCGCGGCGGCCATTGGGCGCCTGGCGGATTTGGCCGAAGATTTGCAGAAGTCGGTGGCGGGTTTCCGTCTGCCGGGCTGATCGGTCCGCGGCTTATCAAGGGGGCCGGCCCGCCGGGGCTGCCCTAGACTTTGGATTGAGCGAGTAATAGTCCATTTATGAAGCAAGCTCACGATTACAGCGCCTTAAAATGGCTGAAGGGTGAGCTCGACGAAACCATCCGCGAGGCCAGACGTTCGCTGGAGGAATACGTCGAAGGGAGCGGAAAAGCCGAGCTGTTGGACGCCTGCGCGGCCAAAATGCATCAGGTGCATGGCATTCTGCAAATGGTGCAGCTTCAGGGCGCCGCTCAGTTGGCCGAGGAGATGGAACTCGTCTCCAAGGGGTTGGCGAGCGGCCAACTGAAGGACTCCGAGCAGGCCTCGGAAGCCTTGGTCATGGGCATGATTCGCTTGCCGGATTACCTGGAGGAATTGCAATCCGGCGGGCAGGACAGCCCGATGCAACTCCTGCCCATCCTGAACGAGCTGCGCACGGCGCGCAAAGCGGAGCAGATTTCCGAGATGTCGGTGTTCGCACCGGTGCTCGATCGGCTGATCCTCGCCGGCCTCGAAGGCGGCGAAGACAACCCCAAGATGGCCCAGTTGGCCAAGGCCATCCGCCCCAAATTCCAAAAGGCCATGGTGGCCTGGGTCAAGAACGTCAAGCCCCCAGTGGTGCTCAAGGCGTTGCGCGACATGATGGTGATCATGGAGAAGAGCGCCGGGCGACCCGCCACCAAACGCCTGTTCCGCATCGTTCGCGCCGCCCTGCACCTGCCGACGGACAAGTCCGCCGGCAAGAGCGGCGCCGCGATCAAGAAATTGGTGGCCAAAACCGACGGCGCCTTCAAAATCATCGCCGTGCGCGGCGAAGCGCCCTTCGCCAAGCGTCCGCCGGTGGAGCTGCTGCGCCACCTGCTGCACCTGATCGCCCGTTCCGACAGCCAAGACGTGATCATCAAAAAGGTCAAAAAGGAATTTGGCCTAGAGGGCTTGATGGGAGCGGCCGGCGGCGGCAAGAAGGGGTTTGCGCCCAATCGGGAATTATTGCGGTCCCTGGGCGACGCCATTGGCGCCGACCTGTTAAGCATTAAGGACAGCCTCGATCTGTTCATTCGGAGCCGCAGCGAGGATCCGGAAGAGCTGCATGCGTTGGCCAAACCCCTGCGCAAGGTTGCAGACACCTTGGGCATGGTGGGCCAAGGCGGCCTGCGCCAGCGGCTGATGTTGCAGGCCGAGCGGCTGGCGCAGGCCACCGCCGATGGCGGCGTGCCGGACGATACCACTCTAATGGAGGTAGCCGGCGACATCCTGTTCGTAGAGACCTCGCTGGAGAACCTCTCGGCGGTGGGCGGCGGTTCCCAGTATTCGGAGCAGCCGGCCGAAGAGGAAGGCGTGGATCAGGCCCACAAGCGCTTGAACCTGCCGCCGGGCGAGTATGAAAAGCTGGTGGAATCGGTGATCCACGAAGTGGGCATCGACATGCGTCGCAGCAAGGAAGCCATCCTGTCTTATATCGAATCCCCCGAGAGCATCCATCTGCTGTCGGAGGTGCCCGGGCGCTTCCATTCCATGGCCGGGGCCTTCGACATCCTCAGGCTGGTCGAAGTCTCGACGCTGTTGCGCCGGATTTCCGGCTTCGTCACCGCCGAGGTGATCCGCAAACGCACGCCGTTGGATCAAGAGCGGCTGAACACCTTCGCCGACGCCATCACCAGCATCGAATACTTCATGGAGTCGGTGGCCGAAGGCCGGGGCGTGCAGCAGGAGATCCTGAGCATCGCCGAGGAGGCGCTCGATCAGCTCAAGGCGGTGGATGTGCGCGAGCTGCCCGAGGCGGAAGCGGTGGCCGAGGCGGCGACCCCGGCCCCCACGCTGGAGGACGTGCAACAGGCCGCGCGCGAAGAGGCGGCGGCCCCGGCGGCCGAAAAGCCGGCGCTCGAAGAAGTGGACCCGGAGATCTTGGAGATCTTCGTGGAGGAGGCCCGCGAGGTGCTCGATACCATTCGCGAGTACTTCCCCAAGTGGCGTAACGACCGCGAGGACCGCAACGCCTTGGTCACCTTTCGGCGCTCCTTCCATACCCTGAAGGGCAGCGGCCGGCTGGTCGGCGCCAACACCATCGGTGAAATGGCCTGGTCGGTGGAGAACCTGCTTAACCGCATTATCGATGAAACCGTCCGGGTGTCGCCGGAGATCCTCGAATTGCTCGACCAGGCGGTGGACATGCTGCCCGGCCTGATCGATGCGCAGGCCGACGGCGGCGTGCCGGAGACCGACGTCAACAGCCTGATGGAGCACGCCTTTAAGCTGGCCGAGCCGGACAATGTGCGCGAGGCCATCGCCAAGGCGGACAAGGAGGCCGAGGCCCAGGAGAGCGGGTTCTATGACGAGGCGGAGGCGACTCTGGTCGAAGAGGGCGAGCCTCAAGTAGCGCCCCCGGAGGCCGAATCCGCGGCTCAGGCGCCCGCGCCGGGCAGCGGCGAATTGGAAGAGGTGGACCCGGAAATCCTGGAGATCTTCCTCGAAGAATCCAAGGAAGTGCTGGAGACGATTGAGGACAACTATCCGCGCTGGCACAAGGATCACGGGAATAAGGATGCCCTCTCGGTGGTGCGGCGCTCCTTCCATACCCTCAAAGGCAGTGGCCGCATGGTGGGGGCGATGACCATCGGCGAGCTGGCCTGGTCGATCGAGAACCTGCTGAACAAACTGCTAGAAGGCGAGATCGAGCCCTCCGACGAGCTGCTGAGGGTGCTCGACGAAACCATCGAGAACCTGCCGGGCCTGATCGAATGCCAGGAAAAGGGCGAGGCGCCGAATGTCGATGTGCAGGCGCTCATGGATCGCGCCTTCCTGCTGGCGGACCCCAACTATGTCCCCGAGCCGCCGCCGGCGGACGCGAAGGCGGTAGAGCCGACGGAGGCGGACCAAGAAGAAGCCGCCGCGCCAGGGGCCGAGATAGAGCCCGCCGGGCCGGCGCCCGAGGCGGCGCTTCAGCCCGAACCCGAACCCGAGCCCGAGCCGGCAACAGAGACCGCGGCCGCGGAGCCAGAGACCGAACTGGAAGAGGTCGATCCGGAGATCTTGGAAATCTTCGTGGAAGAGGCGCGGGAGGTGCAGGAGACCCTCGAAGACCAATACCCGGCCTGGCGCAACGATGCCGCTAACGAAGAGGCCTTGACGGTGGTTCGGCGCTCCTTTCATACCCTGAAGGGCAGCGGCCGCATGGTGGGGGCCTTGACCATTGGCGAGTTGGCCTGGTCGGTCGAGGATATGCTGAACCGCTTGCTGGAGGGCAAGATTCAAGTCTCGACCCCGATGCTGGAGTTGCTGGATCACACCATCGAGGCGTTGCCCGAGCTGGTGGATTGCCAAGAACAGGGCAAGCGGCCGAAAGTCAATGTCAATGCACTTCAGGAGCGGGCCAAGGCCCTGGCTGAGGGGGACAATGTCGAGGAGCCGCCGCCGAGTGAGTCTCAGGGAGGTCAGGGTGGGAGAGATGAATCGATAACTAAATCCGAAGCCGAAGGCGAAACGCCGCAGGCGGGCGCGGCGCAAGAACCAACCGACGGGGTATCGGCGGCGGCGGAAACCGAGCCCGGCGACGACCTTTCGTTGGCCGCAGACTGGGCCGCGGACGGGCCGTCCTCCGAGGCGATGCCGGGCCTCGATGACGAAGAGCCAATCGAACTGGAGGGCTTGCCGGAATCGGAGTCGGAGCCGGAATCGGAGGCGCCCGAGGAGATCGATTACGCGCTGGATTGGGGTGAAGAAGGCGCGACCGAAGAGGAAGAGATTGAGCTGCAACCTTTCACTTCGGAAGCCGAAGCCGAGGAACCCGCCGCCTTCGAGGGAGACGAGGATGCCTCGGACGGGGCTGAAGAAACTTGGTCAGCGGGGGAGACGGAAGGGCTATCCCTCGATTTCGGTGAAGAGCAGACCGAGGACCAGGCCGAAGGGCCGGCCTTCGAACTCGACGAAGGCGAACTAGCGCCCGAGGGCGAGGCCGAAGCGCCGGCCTTGGAATTCGACGAAGGCGAGCTAGCGCCGGAAGACGAGGCCGAAGCGCCGTCGTTTGAGCTGGACGAAGGCGAGCTAGCGCCGGAAGACGAGGCCGAAGCGCCGTCGTTTGAGCTGGACGAAGGCGAGCTAGCGCCCGAAGACGAGGCCGAAGCGCCGTCGTTTGAGCTGGACGAAGGCGAGCTAGCGCCCGAAGACGAGGCCGAAGCGCCGTCGTTTGAGCTGGACGAAGGTGAGCTAGCGCCCGAAGACGAGGCCGAAGCGCCGTCGTTTGAGCTGGACGAAGGCGAGCTAGCGCCCGAAGACGAGGCCGAAGCGCCGTCGTTTGAGCTGGACGAAAGCGAGCCAGAGCCGGACTGGGAAGCCGAGCATCCGCAGGCGTTCCCGCTTGCGGGGGAGATCGATGGCTCGCAACAACCGGCCCTGGCGGCGGCCTATCCCCCGCCGGATATCGCCACTGACGCGTTTTCCGCCTTTATCGAAGAGGCGCGGGACGAGGTGGATATGCTCGCGGAGTATATCCCGGTGTGGCAGAGCGACCCCGCCGACGCCGAGACCCGGGATGTTTTCCTGCAATCCTTTAAGACGATCCAGGATAAGAGCGGCCCGGCCGGCGTGCGGGCGGCGGAAGACCTCAGCGGGGCCGTGGTCGGCCTGCTTGATGGCGTGTCGCAAGGTTCAGTCCCGATGTCTCAAGAGGTGTTGGATGCGGTCAAGGAGGCCTTGGGGCAACTCGCCCCGATGGTGGATCAGGTCGCGCATGAGCGCCCGCTTGAGGCCGATCCGCGACCGCTGATTGGGCGGGTCCAGGCGCTGGCGACGGGGGGCGAAACCGCCCAAGAGGCGGTGGGCGAGACGCCGGAGTCGGCGACGCCGGAACGCCCGATGATCGAAATGGATACGACCCTTCAGGAGATCTTCACCGCCGAGGCCCAGAGCCATATATCCACCCTGGAAGGCTTTTTGACCGGGGTGCGCGGTGAAGCCGCCGCCGATCGCGTGCCCACTAACGGCGTTTGCCGCGCCTTCCACACCCTGCACGGCAGCGCCCTGCTGGCCGAAGTCGGGCCGATCGCCGAACTCAGCGCCAGCCTCGAATACTACGTCAAGGCGCTGATCGCCCAGGATTCACCGATGGATGATCGGGGGCTCGGCTATATCGACGAGTCGATTGCGGTCTTTCGGCAGGTGCTCACGGCGATCAATGCCCCGCAAGCCACGATCCCCGAATGGGACTCGATCCTGGAGGCGGTGCGGGCCGATAGTGAACACCTCAAGCAGGGGGCGCTGGGGGACCAGGCCACTCCGGCGCCGCTGGTGGGTTTGGACCTGCAGGAAGAAGAGCGGGGACAGGAGAACTCGGAGATCGAGCTGGATTCGGACTCGGATTTCGACTTGGAATTCGACGGCGGAGACGGGCAAGGGTCCGAGTTCGAGCTGGGTGAGGAGACCTCGGCCGACTATGAGGGCGGGGACGAAATCGCAGTCGAGGTCGAAGAAGAAGAAGCGGCGTCCGAGTCGGCTCTGGCGCAAGAGGCCCCGACCAAGGAGGCCCCAGCGGCGGCTCAGTCCATTCGCGTCACGGCCGACGAGGAATTGCTGGAGGTCTTCATTGAGGAGGCCGACGAGCTGCTGGAGATGCTCGATCAGACCATGATGGGCTGGGGCGAAGACCCGGCGGACATCAGCAGCCTGCCGGAGTTGCAGCGCACCCTGCATACCCTCAAGGGCAGTTCGCGGCTGGCCGGCATTACCCCGATCGGCGACCTGGCCCACGGCATGGAGTCGCTGCTGACCGAACTGAATCAGCAAACCATCCCCGCGGACCCAAGCGCCTATGATTTCGCCCAGCGCATCGCCGACCGCTTGGCGGAGTTGGTGGAGAGCGTCAAGTCCACCCGCCGGGTGACCCCGGCCCAGGATTTAGAGACCGAGCTTAACCATTGGCTGGGGCTCGAAGAGACGCCCAAGCCCGCGCCGAAGCCGGAGACCAAAAAGAGCGCGCAGCCCAAGGCGACGGCCCCGACGCCCGAGGTGATGGAGGTCACCGCCGACCCCGAACTGCTGGAGATCTTTCTCGACGAAGCCACCGATTTGCTCGAAGCCCTCGACAGCACCCTACAGGAATGGGGAAAGTCCCCGGGGGATACCGGCCCTTTAGCCGAACTGCAAAGGACGCTGCACACCCTGAAAGGAAGCTCCAGACTGGCGGGTATCACGGCGGTGGGAGACCTGAGTCACGCCTTCGAAACCTTCCTCGTCGAGGTCCATCACGAAGAGATCCCGGCCACCGCTGAGGCCCATGCCTTCGCCCAGGGTGTGGCGGACCGCTTGGCGGAGCAGATTGAGGAGGTTCGCAGCACCGGCGCCGTGCATTCGGCGGCGGATATGCTGGAAGCCCTGGAGGCCTGGAAGAGCGGCCAGCCGGTCCCGCCTGCGGCCGGGGCGGCGACGCCGAAGGCCGAGGCGGCGCCCCAGTCGGCGGCGGAGAAACCGGCTGCGGCCGAGGCGGCGCCAGCCAAGCGGCATTCGGCCCGAGAGCAGATTCGTCTGCACCCCGAGGTGTTGGACCGCATGGTCAACTTCGCCGGTGAAATCAGCATCTACCGTGCGCGTATCGAACAGCAGAACTCCACCTTGGGCTTTAACCTCAACGAGCTGGATCAGACGGTGACCCGTCTGCGCCAACAGCTCCGCCAGTTGGAGATCGAGACCGAGGCGCAGATCATCTTTCGCTTCGAGCGCGAAAAGGAAGAGAGCGAGGAGGAGGGCGAGGACTTCGACCCGCTGGAATTCGACCGCTTTTCCACCATGCAACAGCTCTCGCGAAGCCTGGTGGAGACCGTGACCGACTTGCTCAGCATCAACGAGGCGATCGAAAACCTGCAACGCAATACCGACACCTTGCTGCTGCAACAATCCCGCGTGTCCGCCGATTTGCAGGACGGCCTGATGCGTACCCGCATGGTGCCGTTCAGCCAGACCGTGCCGCGGTTGCAGCGCGTGGTGCGCCAAACCGCCAACGGCGCGGGCAAAAAGGCCGAGCTGAAGGTGGCCGGGGCCGAGGCGGAAATCGACCGCAACATCCTCGACCGCATGATCGGCCCGATCGAGCATTTGCTGCGAAACTCCGTGTCCCATGGCCTGGAGAGCACCGACCAACGCAAAGACGCCGGCAAGCGCGAGACCGGTCGTATTCACTTCGAACTCGATCGCGAAGGCAACGACGTGGTGATCCGGGTCGGCGACGACGGCCGCGGCCTGGATCTGGATAAGATCCGACAGAAGGCCATCAACAGGGGCCTGTTGAAGGAAGGGGCCCAGGTCTCGGACGAGGATCTGACGCAGTTCGTGCTCGAACACGGGTTCAGCACCGCGGAAAAGGTCGATCAGGTGGCCGGTCGGGGCGTGGGCATGGACGTGGTGGTGAGCGAGGTGAAACAGCTCGGCGGCGACCTCCATATTAAGTCCGAACGCGGCAAAGGCGCCACCTTTATTATCACGCTGCCGCTGACCCTCGCGGTGGCCGACGCCTTGCTGCTGCAAAACGGCGAAGAGATCTTCGCCGTGCCCCATTCCGGCATGGAGGGCGTGGTGCGCATCTCCGCGGAAGACCTGGTGGCCTGTTACGAAGGCCGCAAAGAGGGCTTCGAATACGCCGGCCGCATCTACCGGCCGCGCTATCTCGGCAACATCATGGGCACCGCGAACTTTGCCCCCGAAGAGACCCGCAAGTGGTATCCGCTGCTGCTGGTGCGCGCCGGCGACCATCGGCTGGGGATCCATGTGGACGAACTCATGGGCAACCGGGAAATCGTGGTGAAATCCATCGGCCCGCAATTGGCCGGGATCCGCTGGCTCAACGGCGGCACCATCCTCGCCGACGGGCGGGTGGCGCTGATTCTCGACATCACGGCCCTGGTGCGTATGGATGCCGCGCAAACCGTGATCGCCAAAATGCAGGCGCCGGAGGAAGAGGAGACCAAGGAAGAGGTCGTCACCGTGATGGTGGTGGACGATTCGATCACCGTGCGCAAGGTCACCACGCGCCTGTTGCAACGCCATGGGATGCAGGTGGTCACCGCGAAGGACGGGGTGGACGCCGTGGCCAAGCTGCACGAGATCCACCCGGACGTGATGCTGCTGGATATCGAAATGCCGCGCATGGACGGCTACGAACTGGCGCGACACTGCCAGCACTCGGAGGAGCTGAGCGACATCCCCATTTGCATGATCACCTCGCGCACCGGCGAAAAGCACAAGAACATCGCGCTCGAACTCGGGGTCAAGCGCTATCTTGGCAAGCCCTATCAAGAGGCGCAGTTGCTTGAAACCATCCATGAGCTGTTAGAAGAAAGGGCGGCGGCATGAGAAACGATTCACCAAACCCGCTGCTGTACGAAGGGCTCGCCATCCGCGCGGTGTTACTGCCGTTGCTGAACGTGAACCTGCTGTTGCCCAATGCCGCGGTCTCCGAGGTGACCGGCTACAAGACCCCGGAAGAGGAATTACGCTCGGACAAAAAAAAATGGTTTCTTGGCAGCCAGTCCTGGCGCCAGCAAGTCGTGCCCCTGATTCAGTTCGAGATTATCGCCGGGACCCCGGCCCAGCCCCCGGGGCGGCATTGCCGGGTGGCGGTGCTCAACACCCTGAACGGGCGTGACGAACTGCCCTACATCGGGTTGGTGCTGAACGACATCCCGCATTTGGTGCGGGTGCATGAAGAGATCATCCAGCCGGTAAAAAAACCGCGCAAGCTGGGCGAATGCGTGGCCCGGCAGGTGACCCTCTCCGGCGAAGAGGCCTGGATTCCCGACTTGGATGCGCTGGAAAAGCTGGTCGCGGCGCAGGTTAGCTAAGGCGATTTCTGGGGATTCGCATACCCTCGTGCTGGTACGTCTGCGCACCAATAACGGAAACAACGCCATTTGGGAACGCAGAGGGCGCGGAGGACCGCAGAGCGCGCGGAGGGGGTTTTTGGTCAAAAACCGGGGCGCCCATGGGCGGTTGGTAGCACGAAGGGTTCCCTCCCCGGCCCGGGGCGGGACCGCCGCATAGGATGCGCCGAGCGCAGCGAGGCGCATCATAGGGTCTAGGAACGCAGGGAGTACCGAGGACCGCAGAGCGCGCGGAGGGGGTTTTTTGCTTGTTGTCGCGCTCCAGGGCGGGATGCCTGCCCGGCGCCCCAGCACCGCCTAGCCGCCTGGAGTACAGCCCTCGGGCTGCGCGGGTTTCCGGTTACGCGCCCGGGTCAAGGCGTATACGCCCCGAGCCCGCAGTCATCCAGGGGGTTGGCAAGCGAAGTGCGTTCGCCGCTGCAGCGGCGGATGTCGGGTGCGGCGGTTATCCTTTCAATCGAAACGCCTCTCTGCGCCCTCTGCGGCTCGCCGCGTGCTCTGCGTTCCGAAAGCGCCTGGGCTGTTTCCGTCGCTTCGGTGCAGGCGTACTCGTCTTTGCGTCCGGCAACAGTGTTGCGGTAACCGTTACTAAGCGCTATGCGGCGCTTGCCGCGCCTGGTTGGCAGACCCGAATCCGGCGCATCCGGGTATCAAAATTTCCGCCAATCGCCTAACCCAAGTCGCCCCACAGCAATTGGATCGCGGTCAGCGCCGCCAGCGGCGCGGTTTCGGTGCGCAGGATCCGCGGCCCCAGCCGCACGCCCTGAAAGCCGCTGTTCTCGGCCAGGCTGCGCTCGGTAGCGGATAGCCCGCCCTCGGGTCCGGTCAGCAAGGCTAGCGCGGGCGTTGCCGGAGGCGGCAGCGCGGTCAAGCCGCAAGTCGCGCGATGGTCGAGCATCAGGCGATGCCCGCAGTCGGTGTTCCCGAGCCACTCGGCCAGGGCCTGCGGCGGCTGCAACACGGGCAACCGACGGCGCCCCGATTGCTCGCAGGCCGCGATCACCACGCCCCGCCAATGTTGCAGCCGACGCTCCAGTCGGCGACGATCCAACTTCACCACAGTGCGCTCCGTCCACAGCGGGGTGATCGCCGAAACGCCCAGCTCGACGGACTTCTGTATCACCCAATCCATGCGTTCGCCCTTGGAAACGCCGATGCCGAGGCCGATATGCAGCGGCGGCTCCGGTTCGGCCGGACCGGCGGCCCCCAGCCGCACCCGCGGCCGGTTATGGGCCAGATCGAGGATCTCGGCCTCGAATTCCCGGCCGTCCCCATTGAACACCCGCAGCGCCGCCCCCGGACCCAGCCGCAGGACCTTGAGCAAATGCCTTGCGGCGTCGCCTTGCAGGGATAACTCGGCGTCGGGGTGCAGATCCAGGGCGACAAACACGCGGGGCATGCGCATACAGGGCTCGGCTGATGTCGGTTGCGGCGATTGGCGGCAAAAAAGGGCCGCAAGCGCGCAGGAAACGGGTTCGCCAAGCAGGCGCGGCAACCGGCGCATAGCGGGCTATGCAAGGGTGGCCGCCAGCCCGCCGGCGGGCGTAAACGCCAAGCAGGCGGCCTGTCCTTTGACAGTAATCGCCTTAGGGCGCGGTTTCACGGTATCATCACGCGGAAATCCACAAGCAGTCAACTTCGGGACGGGTATATGACCAAGCATATCGGGATTCTGACCGCCGGCGGCGACACCCCGGGACTCAATGCCGCGATTCGCGGCGTAGGCAAGGCCGCCTTCGGCTATGACATGCAGGTGATCGGCTTTCGCGACGGCTTTCGCGGCCTGGTGGAGAATCGCGCCCTGCGTTTCGCGGCCGATTCCATGTCGGGGATCCTCACCGTAGGCGGCACCATCCTCGGCACCAGCCGCGACAAGCCGCATCGAATGCAGGTGGGCGGCAAGACCCTGGACATGACCGATGTCATCGTGGAGAACTACGATGCCAACCACCTCGACGTGCTGGTTTGCCTCGGCGGCGGCGGCACTCAAAAAAACGCGCTCAAGCTCCAAGAGGCGGGCCTGAACGTCATCACCATGCCCAAGACCATCGATAACGATGTGGCCTGCACCGACGTGACCTTTGGTTTCGACACCGCGCTGGGCATCGCCACCGATGCCATCGACCGCCTGCACAGCACGGCCCACAGCCACCATCGCATCATCGTGTGCGAGATCATGGGCCACCGCGCCGGCTGGCTGGCGCTGGGGGCCGGCATCGCCGGCGGGGCGGACGTCATCCTGCTGCCCGAGATCCCCTACGACATCGAGAGCGTGGCCGAGGCCATTCGCGAGCGGGTGCGCGGCGGCAAGAAATTCTCCATCGTGGCGGTGGCCGAGGGGGCGCTGGCGCGCGACCAGGCCCAGACCCTGCAAGCCGAGGAGAGCGCAAAAGCCGGCGCCAAGAACAAGCAGGACAAGAAAAAGGCCAAGGCCAAGCTCAAGCGCCTGGAGAGCGAGTACGCCGATAACACCTTGCGGTTATCGCGCCAACTCGAAGCGCTGACCGGCCTGGAATCCCGCGTCACCATCCTCGGCCATTTGCAACGGGGCGGCACCCCGTCCGCCGCGGATCGGCTGCTGGCCACCCGCCTCGGCACCGCCTGCGCCGACCTGATTCAGCAGGGCGAATACGGCATAATGGTGGCCTCGCAGGGCGATCAAGCCGTAGCGGTTGCGCTGGAAGAGGTGGCGGGCAACCGCAAACTCGTGCCGGTTGACCACCCCTGGATCGAAAGCGCCCGCCGGGTGGGCACCAATCTTGGGGATTGAGGTTTTTAGTTCTGAGCGCGTAGGGTGCGTTAGGCGCGCGCCAACCACGAAACTCGAATTCGACACCGGCATTGGTGCGCGCCGTAACGCACCATCCCCGGCTGGGTGCTAGGTGCTTGGGGCAGTGACGCAGGCGGGGTTGATCGCGAGCATCCAAGGTGTTGAACACAGCGGGCCAGGCGATCCTGCGAGCTGTATTCGCGCTGGGTTGATGGCCCGCCGCTCGTCGTGGGCTAGGCGGGGCGGTGATAGGGCGTCGGGTCCGGCTTTGCTACGGATCAATGAAAGGTGTGAATTACGCGATTTAACCCTGAAGCCCGTAGAAAATTAGTCTAAGATGGTGATCTGAAATCTGTAGTTGTCAAGAGGAGAAGATGAATGAAAAAACTGATGTTCGTTCTGTTGCTGTTCACCCTGGCGATGGGCAATGCGTGGGCGGCCGAGCTGTCCATGGGCATTCTTGCCAAACGGGGCAAGACGGTTTTCTATGAGACCTGGTCTTTGCACGGGATGCACCTCTCCGAGTCCACCGGGGATACTTGGAAGATGGTCCCGCTGGCCTTTGATGAGATCGAGCCCGCGGTGCGCAACGGGAGTCTTGATTTCCTCCTGACCAACTCATCCATGTTCGTGGATTTAAAGCAGAAATACGGCCTTGAAGCCATCGCCACCCTGCGCAAGGCCACGCGCCTTGGTGAAACCGCCAACCAATTCGGCGGGGTGATCTTCACGCATCGGAACTCACCCGGTATTGATTCCCTGTATGCCGTGAAAGGCCAGCCGTTTTTTGCGGTGCAGGAAAGCTCCCTGGGCGGCTACCAAATGGCGGCTAAAGAGTTGCTGGATCTTGGCATTGATATTCGCACAGAGACCGCTTCTCTGACATTCCTCAACACCCACGACCAGGTGGTGCAAAGGGTGTTGGCGGAACCGGGCAGTGTGGGCACGGTGCGCACCGACACCCTCGAAGGAATGAGCTTTGAGGGTCGGGCGGACATCGAAAAGGTCAAGGTGCTGGGGGTCAAGCAGCATGCCGGATTCCCCTTCGCGGTGAGTACGGCCCTTTATCCGGAGTGGCCGATGGCCAAACTGGCGCATGTGGACGAGGCCACCGGGCAGCGGGTCAAAACGGCCCTGATCAACATGGCGCCGGATAATTACGCGGCAAAGAGCGCAAACATCGCCGGCTGGTCCGAACCGCTCGACTATGCGCCCGTGCGCCGGGTGCGGGCGGCGTTAAGCGACCAGTAACCCGAGTAGCCCGGGGCGCAAGTAACGGAAACAACGGCGGTTGGGAACGCAAAGGGCGCAGCCCAAGGAGTGGCAGCCCTCCAAGGACTGCCACTCCTCGGTGGATTCACCTAGCCGGGGATGGTGCGTTACGGCGCGCGCAAGTGCTGGTGTTGAATTCGGGTTTCGCGGTTGGCGCGCCTAACGCACCCTACTCGCCATTCACTAACAACAATTCAGCGATCCAACGGTCGATACTTGATCCGGTGGGGTTGGTCCGCCTCGGCCCCCAGGCGGCGCTTGCGGTCTTCTTCGTAGTCGGCGTAATTGCCCTCGAACCAGGTCACTTGGGAGTCGCCCTCGAAGGCCAGGATGTGGGTGGCGATGCGGTCGAGGAACCAGCGGTCATGGGAGATCACCACCGCACAGCCGGGGAAGTTCAGGATCGCCTCTTCCAAGGCCCGCAGGGTCTCCACGTCCAGGTCGTTGGTGGGCTCGTCGAGCAGCAGCAGGTTGCCGCCTTGCTGGAGCAGCTTGGCCAGGTGCAGGCGGTTGCGCTCGCCGCCGGAGAGGTCGCCCACGCGTTTTTGCTGGTCCGCGCCCTTGAAGTTGAAGCGCGATAGCCAGGCCCGGGAGTTGATTTCGGTCTTGCCCACGGTGATGATGTCGTGGCCGTTGGAGATCTCCTCCCAGGCGGATTTCTTGGCGTCCAGATCGTCGCGGCTCTGGTCCACATAGGCGACCTGTACGGTGTCGCCCACCCGCAGCTCGCCGCCGTCGGGCTGCTCCTCGCCGGTGATCAGACGGAACAGGGTGGTCTTGCCGGCGCCGTTGGGGCCGATGATGCCGATGATGCCGCCCTTGGGCAGGGTGAAATTTAAATCCTCGTACAGCAGCTTGTCGCCATAGGCCTTGCGCAGGCCCTTGGATTCGATCACCAAATCTCCCAGGCGTTCGCCGGGCGGGATGTACAGCTCGTTGGTTTCGTTGCGTTTCTGGAACTCTTGGGACGACAGCTCCTCGTAGCGCTGGAGACGGGCCTTGCTCTTGGCATGCCGCCCTTTGGGGTTGGAGCGCACCCACTCCAGCTCGTGTTTCATGGTCTTAATGCGCGCCTGTTCCTGCTTCTGCTCCTGCTCCAGACGATTCTCCTTTTGCTCCAGCCAGGAGGAATAGTTGCCCTCCCAGGGGATGCCGTAGCCGCGGTCTAGCTCCAGGATCCAGCCCGCCACGTTATCGAGAAAGTAGCGGTCATGGGTCACCGCCACCACGGTGCCCGAATAATCGTGTAGGAAGCGCTCTAGCCAGGCCACGGACTCGGCGTCCAGGTGGTTGGTGGGCTCGTCGAGCAGCAGCATGTCGGGTTTTTCCAACAGCAGCCGACACAGCGCCACCCGCCGCCGCTCGCCGCCCGAGAGCTTGCTCACCGGGGCGTCCCAGGGCGGCAGCCGCAGGGCGTCGGCGGCGATCTCCAGCGAGCGTTCCAGGTTATGCCCGTCTTTGGCCTGAATCAGGTTCTCCAGCTTCGCCTGCTTGGCGGCTAGGGCGTCGAAGTCGGCGTCCGGCTCGGCATAGGCGGCATACACCTGATCCAGCTCGGTGAGGGCGTCCTTGACATCCGCCACCGCCTCTTCCACGTTGCCGCGCACGTCCTTGGCGTCGTCGAGTTGCGGCTCCTGGGGCAGGTAACCGATGTTGATCCCGGGCTGGGGGCGCGCCTCGCCCTCGATTTCGGTGTCGATGCCGGCCATGATGCGCAGCAGCGAGGATTTGCCCGAGCCGTTGAGGCCCAGCACGCCGATCTTGGCCCCGGGGAAGAAGGAGAGGGAGATGTCTTTTAAGATCACCCGCTTCGGCGGCACGACCTTGCCGACGCGGTTCATGGTGTAGATGTATTGGGCCATGGTTTCAGTCTCGGTTTGGATTCGGGATGGGGCGGATTCTCTCACAACGGAAAAGCCGGCCCAAATGGGCTGCGTATCAGGGCGCACAGGGCGCGGCGGACGCAGAAGGAATCGGGGTTTGCGGGATTAGGCCTCTTCGTCCGCGGGCTGCACGGACTCTATCACACTGAACACCCGGCCTTGTTTTAGCCGGGTCTCCAGGCGGTCCCCCGGGGTCAGATCGGCGGCGGTGCGCAGTAGTTGGCCGCTATCGGGGCGGAGGGTCAGGCTGTAGCCGCGCTCCAGGGTGGCCAGCGGGCTGAGGTTGTGCAAGCTGCGAGCGGCCACGGCCAGGCGCTGGGAGGGCTGGGCCAGGCGTTCGGCGGTGACATAATCCAAGCGCCGACGGGCGTCGCTCAGGCGGCGCTGCAATTCAACCAGCCGCAACCGGGGCGATAGGGCGCGGACCCGGCGTTGCAGCAGCCGGTGGCGCTCGCGGGCCCGTTCCAGGCGGCGCCGCAGGGCATAGTTCAAGCGCCGTTCGAGTTCATCCAGGCGCTGGCCCTGTTGCTCCAGCCGCACCCCGGGGTGCAGGCGCTGATGGCGGTGGCTCAGCCGCGCCAGGTCACTGGCCGCCCGTTGCAGGCGCTGGTCCATGCGGCGGTGCAACCGGTGTTCCAGATTGGACAGCCGGGCCGTCAGCTCGTCGCGGCTCGGCACGGCGATCTCGGCCGCCGCCGACGGGGTGGCGGCGCGTTGGTCGGCCACGAAGTCGGCGATGGTAAAGTCGATCTCATGCCCCACGGCGGAGATTAGCGGCGTTTGGCAGGCCGCAATGGCGCGCGCCAGGCCCTCGTCGTTAAACGCCATCAGGTCTTCCAGCGAGCCGCCGCCGCGGGTCAGGATCAGCAGGTCGCATTCGCCGCGGGCCTCGGCCATGGCCAGGGCCCGGGTCAGCTCCCGCGGGGCCTCGACGCCCTGCACCTGGGCCGGATAGACGATCACCGGGATGCCCGGGAAACGGCGTTTGAGCACCGTCAGCACATCCCGCACCGCCGCCCCCGTGGGCGAGGTGATCACCCCGATGCGGCGCGGAAACGCCGGCAGCGGCCGCTTGCGCTCGGTATCGAACAGCCCCTCCGCCGCCAGCTTGGCCTTAAGCTGCTCGAAGGCCTGGCGCAGCGCCCCCTCGCCGCTGGGCTCCATCTGCTCGATGATAAGCTGGAAGTCGCCGCGGGCCTCGTACAGCCCCACCCGGGCGCGCACCAGCACCTGCATCCCGGCCTCGGGCCGAAAGCGCAGGCGCAGGCGCTGCATGCGAAACATCGCGCAGCGCACCTGGGCGTGGGCGTCCTTGAGCGAAAAGTAGATGTGCCCCGAGGCCGGGGTGGCCAGGTTGGAGATCTCGCCCGCCACCCACAGCAGCGGGAAACTGCCTTCGAGGACGGCGCGCACCTCGCTGTTGAGGCGGGAGACGCTGAAGATGTCGCGCTGGGATGTGGGCTCGGGGGATCCGACGGGCATGCTCTCGGCTCAAGGTGTCGCGAAAACCAAAAAGGATTACAGGTTTACCGCGCCGCGGTCAAATTTTATAATGCCCCGTTCTCATTCACCCCCTGCAAGTGCGGAAAACGATCATGCGTCTACTCCAGGAAGCCCTCACCTTCGATGATGTCCTGTTGGTGCCCGCCTACTCCAACGTGTTACCCAAGGATGTCGATTTGAGCACCCAGCTGACCCGCGATATCCGGCTCAGCATGCCGCTGGTCTCCGCCGCCATGGATACCGTCACCGAGGCGCGGCTGGCGATCACCATGGCGTTAGAGGGCGGCATCGGCGTCATCCACAAGAATATGACCCCGGAAGAGCAGGCCGCCGAGGTCTATGCGGTGAAAAAGTACGAAAGCGGCGTGATCCGCAATCCCATCACCGTGCGGCCGAATACCAGCGTGCGCGAGGTGATGGAGCTGACCCGGGCGCACAACATCTCCGGCGTGCCGGTGACCGACGGCTCCCGGCTGGCGGGCATTGTCACCGGGCGCGACCTGCGCTTCGAGACCCGCATGGGCGAGCCGGTGTCCAGCATCATGACCCCGCAGGAAAAACTGGTCACGGTGAAGGAGGGGGCCAGCCGCCAAGAGGTGGTGGACCTGCTGCACAAGCACCGCATCGAAAAGGTGCTGGTGGTGAACGATGCCTTCGAGCTGCGCGGCATGATCACCGTAAAGGACTTCCAAAAGGCCAAGGATAACCCCAATGCCTGCCGCGACGAGCAGGAGCGGCTGCGCGCCGGGGCCGCCGTAGGCGTCGGCGAGGGCACCGAGGCGCGGGTGGAGGCCCTGGCCGCGGCCGGGGTGGACGTGATCGTGGTGGACACCGCCCACGGCCACTCCCAAGGGGTGCTGGATCGGGTGAGCTGGGTGAAGGAGCATTACCCGGACATTCAGGTGATTGGCGGCAACATCGCCACCACCGCCGCCGCTAAGGCCTTGGTCGAGGCCGGCGCGGACGCGGTGAAGGTGGGCATCGGCCCCGGCTCCATCTGCACCACTCGCATCGTTTCCGGCGTGGGGATGCCCCAAATCACCGCGGTGGCCAACGTGGCCAGCGCGTTGGAGGGCACCGGGGTGCCGCTGATCGCCGACGGCGGCCTGCGTTACTCGGGCGACATGGCCAAGGTGATCGCCGCCGGCGCCCACTCGGTGATGATGGGCAGCCTGTTCGCCGGCACCGATGAATCCCCGGGCGAGGTGGAGATCTACCAGGGCCGCTCCTATAAGGCTTACCGGGGCATGGGCTCTCTGAGTGCGATGTCCGGCAAGCAGGGTTCGAGCGACCGTTACTTCCAGGAAGGCACTACGGAGACCAAGAAACTGGTCCCCGAGGGCATTGAAGGCCGGGTGCCCTACAAGGGCAGCGTACTGAACGTGATCTACCAGCTTATCGGCGGCCTGCGCGCCAGCATGGGTTACACCGGCTGCGCCACCATGGAAGACATGCGCACCAAGACCGAATTCGTGCGCGTTACCAACGCCGGCGTGACCGAATCCCATGTCCACGACGTAACCATCACCAAAGAAGCCCCCAACTATCGGCGGGATTGACGGGTTGACGTCGTCTCGGATGGGGGGCGCCGCCTTTGGGAACGCAGAGGGCGCAGCGGAGGCGCAAAGAACGTTATGGGGCGCTCGCTGTGAATTTGTGTTGAAGCTGGCTGTTGACCTGGGATTTCAAGCACATCAATAATGCCGAAACAAAATCAGCCATAGCCAGGCTTATAGAGTCCTATGGCTATGTAAGCCCCAGCTCTGTTTCCCAGAGGAATTAGGTGGTATCTACGATGAACAATGATCCGATCATCGAGGAAGTGCGGGGTTTTCGTCGCGAGCATGCCGAAAGATTCGGGCATGACCTGCAACCAATCGTGGAAGATCTTCGGAAAAAGGAACAAGCCTCCCAGCACGAGCAGATAAGCCCTGGCCCAAAGGTTCGCATGGATAGAAAGGCGGGTTGAAGCCACGCTCAGTCGTCGTCAACAGCATTGCCAATCCACCCCTTTGCGCCCTCTGCGCCTCCGTTGCGTCCTTTGCGTTATATAAAGCCGTGCCGCAGGCGCTGATTAAAAACTAAGGATCCGAGTCCAATGACCGACATCCACGCCCATCACATCATCATCGTCGATTTCGGCTCCCAGTACACCCAGCTCATCGGCCGGCGGGTGCGCGAGGCGGGGGTGTATTGCGAGATCCGGCCCTACGACCACTGCGAGGCAGTCATTCGCGAGCAGCGGCCGGCGGGGATCATCCTCTCCGGCGGGCCGGAGACGGTGACCGCCGAGGACTCGCCCCGGGCGCCGCAGATCGTGTTCGAAAAGGGCGTGCCGGTGCTGGGGATCTGCTACGGCATGCAGGCCATGGCCTTGCAGTTGGGCGGCGAGGTGATGAACGCCTCGGCCCACGAATACGGCTACGCCCAGGTGCGGGCGCGTAATCACTCGACGCTGTTGCAGGACATCGAGGACCACATGAGCCCCGAGGGCTATGGGTTGCTGGATGTCTGGATGAGTCACGGCGACCGGGTGGAAAGGCTGCCCGCGGGCTTTCAGGTGATTTGCGAGACCGACGGCGCGCCGATGGCCGGCATGGCCGACGAACAGCGCGGCTTCTACGGTCTGCAATTCCACCCCGAGGTGACCCATACCCGCCAGGGCAAGCGCATCCTGGAGCGTTTTCTGTTCGAGGTCTGCCGCTGCGAAAGGCTCTGGACCCCGGCCAGCATCATCGAAGACAGCATCCGCCAGATGCGCCAACAGGTGGGCGACGGCAAGGTGTTATTGGGCCTCTCCGGCGGGGTCGATTCGTCCGTGGTGGCCGCGCTGCTGCACAAGGCCATCGGCGACCAGCTCACCTGCGTGTTCGTGGACAACGGCCTGCTGCGCCTGAACGAGGGCGACGAGGTGATGGCCACCTTCGCCGAACACATGGGCGTGAACGTGATCCGGGTGGACGCCGAAGAGCGCTTCCTGGACGCACTGCAGGGCGAGGCCGACCCGGAGAAGAAACGCAAGATCATCGGCAACCTGTTCATCGAGGTATTCGAGGAGCAGGCGCAGAAGCTCAAGGACGTGAACTTCCTGGCCCAGGGCACCATCTACCCGGACGTGATCGAGTCCGCCGGGGCCCAGTCCGGCAAGGCCCATGTGATCAAGTCCCACCACAACGTAGGCGGCCTGCCGGAGAAGATGCGCATGCAGTTGGTGGAGCCCCTGCGCGAACTGTTCAAGGACGAGGTGCGCAAGATCGGCGTGGAGCTGGGGCTGCCCTATGAGATGGTCTATCGCCACCCCTTTCCGGGGCCGGGGCTGGGGGTGCGCATCCTCGGCGCGGTGAAGAAGGAATACGCCGACCTGCTGCGGCTGGCGGACGACATCTTCATCGCCGAGCTGCGTAATCACGGCCTGTACGACGAGACCAGCCAGGCCTTCGCGGTGTTCATCCCGGTGAAGTCCGTGGGCGTGGTGGGCGACGCCCGGCGCTATGAGTATGTGGTGGCCCTGCGTGCAGTGGAGACCATCGACTTCATGACCGCCCGTTTCGCCCATTTGCCCTTCGACTTCCTGGAGCTGGTCTCGCGCCGCATCATCAACGAGGTCAGCGGCATCTCCCGGGTGACCTATGACATCTCCAGCAAGCCCCCCGCCACCATCGAGTGGGAATGATCTCCGCCGTCAGGGGTGCGACCGAACGCGATGACGGAGGACCCGGATCAGCACTGGATGCAACGCGCCCTGGTCCTGGCCGAGCGCGCCGCCGCCGCGGGCGAGGTGCCCGTGGGCGCCCTGGTGGCGGTCGATGACCAGGTGCTGGGCGAGGGGTGGAACCGTCCCGCAGCCGCCCATGACCCCACCGCCCATGCGGAGATCTGCGCCTTGCGCGCCGCGGCCCAAGCGCTCGGCAACTATCGCCTGAGCGGCGCCACCCTCTATGTGACCCTGGAACCCTGCCCGATGTGCGCCGCCGCGGCCATCCATGCGCGGGTGGACCGGGTCGTGTTCGGCGCCTTCGACCCCAAGGCCGGCGCTGCCGGCAGCCTGTTCGACCTGTTGCCGCCGGACCGGCGTTTCAATCATCGAATGCAAGTGCGAGGCGGGCTCGAGGCCGCCGCCTGCGCCCGGCTGTTGAGCGGTTTTTTTCGCGCCCGCCGCGGAGTCAGGGGAGCGTCGGATTGATGCGCAACGGATAGCCTTTGCCTGCCTTCGGGGGCGCCGGGGCCTCCTGCTGATCGATCAGCCAGCTCAACTGGTCGTAATACTTGCGCACATTGTCCACATAGACCACCGGTTCGCGCCCTCGGGCATAGCCATGCGGCACGGTGCGGTGATAGCGGGCCTGGCTCAGCAACGGCAGGCGCTTTTTGACCTCCGACCACTTGTCCGGATCCGCCGACGCGCGGTCGGTCAGGATTCGCGCATCTTCCAAATGACCAAAGCCCGCGTTGTAAGCCGCCAAGGCAAGCCAGGTGCGATCCGGCTCCGGGATGCGGTCCGGGATGCGATCCAACAAGTACCGCAGGTGCCGCCCCCCGGCCATAATGCTCTGCTCCGGGTCCGTGCGGTCCGCCACATTCCAAAGGTCCGAGGTCGCCCGGGTCAACATCATAATGCCGCGCACCCCGGTGGGCGAAACCGCCTCCGGGTCCCAGTGCGACTCCTGATAACCGATGGCGGCCAACAGCTTCCAGTCCACCCCGTGCTCGGCCGCAGCGCGCTCAAACCAAGCCCGATACTGGGGCAGACGCTGCCAGGCATGGCGCTTGAAGGTGCGGGTGTCCACGAAACTCAGCCGCTCTACATAACCGTAGTAGCGCTCGATCAGTTGGTCCAGACGGCCGCTGACCCGCATCTCCTCCAGGAATTCCGCGGCCGCATCGTACAGACTGCTATCCTGGGTATGGGGGAAGGCCCAGGCCAGTGCTTGCGGCTGGGTCAGATCGAACGCCACCTGCAACTCGGGGTAGAAGCGCCGATTCAACGCCACCTCATTGGAATCGGCGACGGCGTAGTCCACCAGCCCCTGATACACCAGGTGCAGCAATTCCTCGCCCGCTATGTCTTCGCGCGCATCCCAGCTCAGGTCGGGCAGCAGATCCCGCAGTCGCCTCAGCTCCTCCTCGTGGCTGCTGCCGGCCACCACCTCCAGGTTCTCACCCACCAAATCCCGCATCGAGCGCGGGCGCCGCGTACCCGCACGGTACACCAGCTGCGGGGTGATCCGCTGATAGCCGGTCCCAAAGCGAATCCGCCGCTCCCGCCCTTCGGTGGCGGTAAGGCCCGCGGCCGCCATATCGACCTTCTGCCTCGCCACCCGGTCCAACAACCGGCCGATGTCGTCAAACACCACGAACCGCACCTTCACGCCGATGCGCTCGGCGAACGCCGTCACCAGCTCGTATTCGAGCCCTTCCAGGCCGTTTCGCCCCTCATAGTAGGTAGTCGCGCTGTTGCGCGTCGCCACCACGAGCTCGCCCCGCTGCTGGACCTGCTCCAGAATCGGCGGCGGAATGGCGCAGCCCTCCAGCCCGGCGCTCAGCACCAACAGGAAGATCAAACGCAGCATCGGGCGTCAGTGACTCGCGACATGAAGGATCGGGTAGAGACTCTGCAGGAAAATGGTGTATACTCTCCGCCCGGTGTCATCGAAACCGGGCGCTGAAAGCGCCTGAGCGGACTTTAGCAAAAGTTCGGCGGGATACCAAGCGGACCCGCAACGTCCGCCACACCGGAGAGGTACCGAAGCGGCCACAACGGCGCGGACTCGAAATCCGTTGGGGGCGCAAGCCCCACGAGGGTTCGAATCCCTCCCTCTCCGCCAGGTTTGCAGCAAGTAGCTAGCTTTGTCTGTCGTCAAGCAGGCTTGATGTACCAAAAAACCAAAATTTTTTCTGGTACATAGCAAGGAGCCAGCAATGATAACGTCGTTGTCAGGGCGAAACCTCTGTTAACTGATGGCATGGAGAAGGAAAAGCAACTGCCGCTGCTGGGGCTCGAGCATCCACCTTTTCCGAGGAACGGGGGCGGCAGTGCCGCAAAAGAACATAGCGCTATGGACCGAGCGCAGTCTTTCACTCGGTCCCTCCCGCGGCGTTGGGAGAGATTCTTAAACTCCCTTTGGTTTGTGAAAGCCGGGGGTAGTCTGGTGTAGATATTCAGGTCCAAAATGGTGTAGCATCCCCAGTCTCAGGTTTATGGACAAAGCAGCTTGCGACTAGATCTTCGGCTGGCCTTGGTCATCCTTCCGGCCAATACCCTGTAATGGGTGCGTTATATGGGTCGCTTTAGCCTGTAAAATCGAGCGCTTACGTCAGATCGTTCGTCGTG